>JAWOFK010000078.1:0-10423 GCA_046497565.1 Dehalococcoidia bacterium | reverse complement strand
ACCGCCGGTGCCCACTTTCTCCTAAAATGACAAAATGAACATAGGCATAATATGATGTTAGTGCACGACACAGGTTAGATGACAGAGGAGATTGTGCCGCCACCAGGTAACTGACCGCCGGTTGGTCGCATTGCTCGTCTTCTCCTTTGTGAGGCGGAGGCATGCTCAGCAACGATTCTTTCCATGAGCTTGTGTTGCCCAATAACCTGGATTCTTGCGCACGTCACATTAACTTGCATTGTGTGATTCAGGCACAAGATTACGGCCATTTAGGATTTGTGGACTCCTGGGGTTATACTAAGATGAATAAGAAGTCAGGGAGGCGCTAATGAGATACAAAGTCAATATGCAAGAAACTGACGAAGGATACGCGATTTGGGTACCGGGTCTTCCAGGCTGCTGGTCACAAGGTAAAACCGAAGCAGAAGCCTTAGAAAATATTAAGGACGCGATACAAGCATATTTGAAAACCGTAGAAGAGCTAAGTAAAGATAAGAAATCAAGTTATGTAGAAGTTGGGTAGAGCGTGCCAAAGCTACCAGGGATAAATCATCAACGTGCCGTAAGGGCTTTTGAGAAATGCGGTTTCTGGATTGCGAGGGAAGGTAAATACATCACAATGACCGATGGCAAAAGGATCATTACCATACCCAGAGCAAATCCCATCGATGCTTATACAATGGCTGGAATCATAAATGATGCCGGCCTAAGTATTGAGGAATTCAAGAAGCTACTATAGATAGTTCAAAAGCCAGCTGTTGGGCAGCGAATTGACTTATAATTTTTGTTACCAAAGATGGTATAGTTGCCTCAGAATAAGTGTTACCGAGAGGAGGAGACATTATGACCAGAATAAGCATCAAGGAGTACACTGAAGCAGTACGATGGCGATATCTTCGATCTTCGAAGGTGGTTAAAGGTAAGATCTTGGATGAGTTCACGGAAGCAACGGGGTATCACCGCAAAGCTGCAATTCTGAATCACATGAGGAGGTTACTATGGAATGGTTCATGAATACAGGTATCAGGGTAATTGCTATTGCCGTTGTTGCCGCCGCGATATTTCTTATCTGCCGTGTGGTCATCAGGTCTATTATGAAAAAACTCGTGTCCAACCGGATGGCCGGTGAAGATGAAACCGAAATCCAGAAGCGGACAAATACCCTGTCGTCCATACTTATTAAGATCGTGGGGGTCATTATCCTGCTTATCGCAGTCATCACGATACTGCCTGAATTCGGTGTTAACATCACTTCCCTTATTGCCGCCATTGGTATTGGAGGTCTGGCCATCGCCTTCGCTGCCCAGAGCCTGGTAAAGGACTTTATCACGGGCTTCTTCATTTTCCTGGAAGACCATTACAGAGTCGGTGACGTAGTATCCATTGCGGGAGTCGCCGGGGTTGTTGAGGATATCGCTTTACGACGCACCGTACTCAGAGATGCAGATGGCAATGTGCATTCGGTCCCTAATGGCAAGGTAGAGATGTCCACCAATATGACCAAGAAATATTCCAGGGTCAATCTTAATGTGTCGGTAGGCTATGGCGAGAACTTGAAACGCGTCATCGATACCATCAACAGGACCTGCCGGGAGATGGCGGAAGACCCGCAATGGAAAGATGATTTCATCACAACCCCTTCGGTCCTGAGGGTGGACAAGCTAGGCGATTCGGGCATAGATATGAAAATCATGGGAGACACCAGGCCATCGAAACAGTGGGCGATTATGGGTGAACTACGGCTGCGCCTGAAAAACGCGTTTGATAGTGAGGGCATAGAGATACCCTGGCCTCACACGAAGGTATATTTCGGGAATGCTCCAACTGCTATCAGTGAAAACTAGCAGTTGTCAAGCAGCGGCGCCTCCGGAATCTGGAGGAGTATAAACGCAAAACCAGGGCCAACTCAGCGCGTTCTGGCAGCGACTGAATTGGCGGTCCCTGGTATTCTTACTGTCTGCCGCGCCGGATATCCTGTGCGTCTAACTGATAGTTCGCCATACCATGGCTCTGGAGAAACTTAACTGTTTCTCATGGATTGAGGTATGAAGACAATATTTGGCTGGCGCAGACACCGTTACCTGAGGAGAGTGGGCATCTTCCTGGTTACCGTAGTATTAACTACAGGGATGATGGGCTGTCCTCTTGATTCTGACCCTGACCCTATTCTTCCTGACTATCTGGAATATCGTTGACGGGCAGACCTATCCCTTCTTGAGCTGGCAGCCCGTCGCTTAACACAACTGGAACCGCAACGGTGGAGCCAAGGCTGCAAGACGCCTGGGAGTAAGACTACACATTAACCTGTAGTGTTACCCGGTTGAACGAGAATTCGAAATGTGGAGATGGCAGGGGCAAGAGTGCTCAAATCTTCAGCTTTTCGCCCCTTTATCCTGTTTCTTTAACCTCTTCGATTCAGCTTTAGCTCGCTTTTTCTCCAGCTTGACCGCCGCTTCTTCATGTAAGTCATTCTTATTGCCGATTGGATCCTTCACCGCTGCCTCCGGCGCTTGTTCAGTTTGTTTGCGGCGCCTCTTCTCGATGATAAGCATTGCCAGATAGCGCCCGAAGTAGCCGATGAACCCGCCGGCAAGTACTATTCCTACCCATTTCAGGATTTCAACAGGCGGTACATCCATAGCATATAATTGTAGCAAATCATAATCATCTGCGGCTCGGCATCTGAGTTCCGATCACGGTGATGATCTGCTGGCTTCGGAAGCAATCGCCAGATGGAGGTGCACTCCGTCATGGGACCTGAGCCACCTAGCTTTGCCCCGCATCAAGTTGTGTGGTACATTACGGGGAGATGACATCAGCCCGCGTCCACTACGGATGGATTGTAGCATTGGCCAGCGCGGGTATCATGGCAACGTGTTCGCTTTCGGTCTACACCTTTGGTGTCTTCCTGGAGCCGTTGATAATGGACTTCGCATGGGACAGAGGACCGCTGTCATTGGCGCCCTCAATAGCTTATCTGGTGGCAGGGTTTCTAGCCATAGCCACTGGAAAACTGAGCGATAAGCACGGACCTCGGATTCTGGTTAGCCTGGGCGGCATAATGATGGGTGCCGGGTTTCTCCTGATGAGCCGGGTCAGTGTACTGAGTCACACATATATATTCTGGGGACTGTTCATGGGATTGGCCTTCGCCTGTTTTATATCTCCAATACTATCTACGATACCGAGATGGTTCGTGCAGAAAAGGGGGATAGCCGTCGGTATCCCCGCCACCGGCTTCGGCCTGGGAGCGATTATCTCACCGCTACTGGCACAAATGCTGATATCTGCCTATGGCTGGCAAAGGGCATTTCTCATTCTTGCCGTAGTTACCTGGGCAGTCATTATCCCGCTGGCTCAACTTATCAGGAAAGACCCCGCCCAGACGAGGAGAAGGCCTTACGGCGCATCCGATGATGTCGAGGGCGAATCTATGGAGGGTCCAGCGAAGGGACTTTCTCTTGGCGCAGCCATGAGAATGGGCTCATTCTGGATCTACGGCGCAATAGGATTATTGTGGTTTTTCTGTTTGCAGGCAATCGTCGTTCATATCGTTCCGCATGCGACTGCCAGTGGAATTCCGCAGTTGACTGCCGCCAGCGTACTCTCCGTCATCGCCGGCTGTAGTGTGGTCAGCAGGGCCTTGATGGGTTCTATAGCGGATAAGCTGGGCGCAAGGAAAGCATTGAGTCTGTGCTTAATACTGTCAACGGCAGCGTTCGGTTGGCTGATTCTGGCCCGGGGAATAGGGTCCTTCTACGTATTTGCCGCGGTCTTCGGTCTTGCTTACGGTGGCGTAATGCCTCTGGCGACGTTAGTGCCGTCGGAATTGTTTGGCACAAAGTCGCTCGGAGTAATCATCGGTGCCCTTATGCTCTACGGCACCATCGGTGGTGCCGGTGGGTCACCCTTTGCCGGCTATGTGTACGATACGACCGGCAGCTACAGTGCGGCTTTGCCGCCGCTGGCTGTAATCTCCATGATTACGGCACTGTTGGGGGTCATTCTATTGAAGCACAGTGGCAAACAGATATACGGTTCGTAGCTTCACTCATCGGGTGAAGGAAAAGCACACTCCTCTGGTGCAGGATAATACTTACGATTGAACATCAGCCTGTTTCATGACCCCGTAACTCCATAGTACATCTTGGATACCCCATCATTGCACGGCATGGCCTAATCTATGATATCATCATTTGTCGCCCCTTCAAGGCGCCGGTTGTTGATCCGGTTTGTACTATCTCAGTGAGGACTCGAATTGTTGACGTGTAATAGAAACAGCCTGTTCAGGACAAACAAAGGGTTGCTCTGGATTCTGACAACCGTCCTGGTCGTCGCCTTCCTTCTGGGATTTCCGGGAAACGTAAAAAGCCAGTCAGCGGAAACCGAAGAGCTCTATTTCTGCATACTCCATACCAACGACATCCACTCGGCACTGATACCCCATTCGCCGGCAGTAGACTACCACCCCGAGAAAGAAAACCCTACTATAGGAGGGTTTTGCCGTCTGGCTACCGCCGTGAACGAAATCCGGGAGAGCAAGACAAGTGAGGGTGAGCCGGTCCTGCTCCTGGACGCCGGTGATTTTCTGGGAGGCGCTGCTTTCGCATGGCTGGCCCTCCAGGGTTACGCGGCAGAGCTCACCATAATGCAGGAGATGGGATACGATGCTGTAATCATCGGCAACCACGAGTACAATTACGGCCCTGACGTCCTGGCGCAATACCTGCTAGAGGCGGGTTACCCCGAAGCACACCAGAAAACAGTGGTGCTGGCCTCCAACATCGAGACGCCAGCGGACCATCCCCTGACTGCCTGGAATCTGTACAGGACGACCGAGCTGTTTGAGATGGAAAATGGCCTGAAAGTGGGCGTTTTCGGCCTTATCGGTGAAAGCGCCATCCTGGTGACCGCTGAAACCGGGGACGTGCATTTCCTGGACCAGCAGGAGGCGGCCCGCCGGGCGATAGACAGGCTGACGGAGCAGGGCGCCGATGTCATCGTGGGCATAAGTCATTCCGGCGTGGATGAGGACCAAGAGCTGGCACGACAGGTCCCGGGCATCGACGTAATCGTCGGCGGCCACTGTCATACAGCCCTCTACCAGCCGGTCCTGGAAGGCGATACCGTCATTGTCCAGGCCGGCTCCCTGGGAAGCTACCTGGGGCAACTGGAACTGGCCTATAACCCCGGCACGGGCGAGGTACGGGTTCGTAACGAGGAAAGCAATCGCCCATTCCTGATGCCCATCGACAACAGCTTTGCTTGCCATCCGGAAATCGATGCCCTTATCCAGGAGTATACCCTTCTTTTGAACGCGCATGTCAAGGAGGTGACCGGCGGCAAATTCGACGACATCATGAGTACGGTAGCCAAATCCGACTTCGTTATTGCCCACCACCCACCCCTGAGTGAAACTCCACTGGGCAACTTCGTTACCGACGCCATGCGCCTGGTAGCCCAGGAGGTCTCCGGCAAGAAGGTCGACGTAGCCCTTCACGCCAGCGGCAGCATCCGCAAGAGCGTCTTTCCCGGCACCACGGAACACTCCAGGGGAAACATCTCCTTTTACGAGATTATCGAAGCTATAGGCCTGGGATACGGACGCGACAGCTACCCGGGTTGCCCCATTGTATCTATCTATCTGACCGGGGAGGAACTGCGCCGTGGACTGGAGGTGGGCATACTGCTGCACGAGTTTATGGGAGGTAGTGCCTTTCTACAGTTCTCCGGCCTGCGCTACAGCTACAACCCCGATAACGTAGTGCTCGTGTCCATACCTTTTGTGGACCTGATTATTCCCACGACCCGTGCCGTCACCAGGGCAGAGCTTTACACGGGGAATGGGCTGCAACCTGTAAACGGCCCAGGATACGTTCCCTTAGAGCGCGGAGACGAAAACCTGTACCACGTTGTCACCGACGCCTATATTCTGCTTTTTCTGCCCATGGTGGCAGAAGTGCTGCCCCAGCTTGACATAGTCCCCAAAAACGCCGATGGCGAGCCGGTGCCACTGGAAAGAATCGACGAACTGATAGTACATCATGCCGACGGCAGAGAGTTCAAAGTATGGGAGGCAGTGGTGAGCTACGCCGCAGCACAGCCGCCGGGAGTCGATGGCCTGCCCCGGATCCCCGCTTATTATGAAGGCTTTGCCGGGCGTATCAACGAAAGCTGGACTTTCCCCATCATAGGGTGGCTTCTCTTAATACCGGCAGTCATTGCGGGAGGGATAGTGTTGTTGTTCCTGCACAGGAGAAGGCACAGCTAATGACAGCTACTGCTCCAAAGCCGGCATGATGCTGTGTCTTGTTACAATTTGGTGCCAGTCTCCGTAGCAGTATATTCCCTGGAAGACAGCGGCGGAGAGGCAGCCGTAGAAGACCTCTGGTGTCATGATATAGAAGCCCTTTGCCACGAATACGCTGCTGGCAACCAGGACAAGAAACCAGTGGTGGAGATGGAGCCGATAGTCCCGCCAGGGGATGATTATTGACCTGACAATTCCCTGCTTACCATCTCTGCGGCCGCTGAGGAACTTGGTGATGAAGAAAGCGGCAAACACGGTCTTATAACACAATATACCGAGGAAGATAGGAACGGCAATCAGGCCAATGAGGACTATCTTCTTTCTAATTCCATTTCTCGTGATATGCCTCATTAGCCCGGAAGTCCGTTTAATCTTACCACATTTTCACATTAGTGCCCGGGACCCAATTCCTGCTCAAAGTTGGTGCCCTGCAATACATTCTGCCTTACGACATTATAATACTCTATTTCCAACCCGCCATCAAGATTTTCAAGGGTCCCTTAGCAAAGAAATGTCAGACAAAATCCACCGTCCGAAACTTTAGAGCGCTATTCAAATAGTGAACGGAAGGGGGTTTAGGCCAAGTCACAGGTCGTGGACTTCAGTACTAGCATAAGGATTGACAGAAATTGGAATATGCATTATGATCATAACGATTATCATTATCAATATAGATGTAATGATTAATAGACAATCGAAACAGAGGGAGGCGATTATCAAGGTATTGAGGAGCACCTCATCGCATCCTTCCGCGGAATGGATATACCAAGAGGTCAGAAAAGAGATGCCTGAAATAGGCCTGGCAACAGTGTACCGCAACCTCAGGCTACTGAAGGAGGCGGGCGAAGTCCACGAGATACACGCGTCCCATGATACAGGTCGTTTTGACGGGAACACCAGCATGCATTATCATTTCTATTGTGATGGATGCGGAAAAATCCTGGACCTGGATGAGCCCATCGATGCTACAATTGAGACCAGAGTGGCCAGAAAGACTGGACTCACAGTAACACGTCATAACCTGGAACTGGGCGGTTTGTGCCTCGATTGTCAGAAGCGCGAAATTCAAGCAGACCATCGCCCCGGGCAATAACTGAAAGAACCAAGAAAGGAGGTAGAGTATGGCAGCCAATAAGGTGGGAGACAAATTCAGGTGCAACATCTGCGGAAATGAGGTTACTCTAACCAAAGTTGGTGGTGGCACCCTTGTATGCTGTGGCGAACCCATGGAAAAAATCGAGAAATAGGAGGTCAAGTTCATGGCCAAATCGGTCAAAGGCACCCGGACAGAAAAGAACCTGCTAACGGCTTTCGCCGGGGAGTCGCAGGCCAGGAACCGCTATACCTTCTTTGCCAGCGTTGCACGCAAGGAGGGCTATGAGCAAATCGCCAATATCTTCACAGAAACCGCCGGCAACGAGAAGGAACATTCCGAGGTTTTCTTCAAATATCTCGAGGGGGGAGACGTGGAAATCTCGGCTGCCTATCCGGCGGGGATTATCGGAGACACGAAGGCGAACCTGGAAGCTGCGGCAGACGGCGAAAGGCTGGAATGGAGTCAGATTTACGCCGACATGGAGAAGATGGCCAAGGAAGAAGGTTTCGACGAAATAGCGACTTCGTTCAAGGAAATTGCCGAAGTGGAGGAATTCCACGAGCAGCGATACCGGAAACTGGCTGCGAATGTGGCCACCGGGGAGGTCTTCAAGAAAAAAACGGTCGTTAAATGGCATTGCACCAACTGCGGCTATGTCCACGAAGGGACCGAGGCCCCCGAAGAATGCCCGGCATGTAAACATCCGCAGGCATACTACGAACTTCTAGCGGAAAATTACTAATATTGAACTATAAACAATAAAGCAAGAAACGGAAGTGAAAGATGCCAGAAAATAATGAAACAAGAAAGAAATCAAGCACTGCTGCCGGCGGCGGCACGTTGATCCGGGACTGGTGGCCGAACCAGGTGAACCTCAAAATACTCCACCAGCACCCTGCCCTGAGCAATCCGATGGGCGAGAAGTTCAACTATGCTGAGGAGTTCAAGAAACTCGACCTGCAGGCCGTGAAGAAGGATCTCTATGCGCTGATGACAGACTCGCAGGACTGGTGGCCGGCCGATTACGGTCACTATGGGCCACTCTTTATCCGGATGGCGTGGCACAGCGCAGGCACATACCGAAAGGGCGATGGCCGTGGGGGTGGGGGGTCGGGCAGCCAACGCCTGGCTCCTCTCAACAGCTGGCCGGATAACGCGAACCTGGACAAGGCGCGCCGGCTGCTCTGGCCGATCAAGCAGAAATACGGCAAGAAGATATCTTGGGCCGACCTCATGATTCTGGCCGGCAACTGTGCGCTTGAGTCGATGGGCTTCAAGACCTTCGGCTTTGGCGGCGGGCGCGAGGACGTCTGGGAGCCGGAAGAGGACATCTACTGGGGCTCTGAGGCCGAGTGGCTTGGCGACAAGCGCTACTCTGGCGACCGGGAGCTCGAGAATCCGCTCGCCGCAGTTCAGATGGGCCTGATTTACGTGAACCCGGAGGGGCCGAACGGTAATCCTGACCCGGTCGCTTCGGGCCGTGACGTTCGAGAGACCTTCGCGCGCATGGCGATGAACGATGAGGAGACCGTGGCGCTTGTCGCAGGCGGACACACGTTCGGCAAGTGTCATGGCGCGGGCCCTGCGTCCCACGTGGGTCCTGAGCCCGAGGCGGCTCCCATTGAGGAGATGGGTCTCGGCTGGAAGAGCCGCTTCCGGACCGGCAAAGCCGGCGACACGATCACCAGCGGCATCGAAGGCGCCTGGAAGCCCAACCCGACCAAATGGGACATGGGCTATCTGAACGTGCTGTTCAAGTACGAGTGGGAGCTGGTTAAGAGCCCGGCCGGCGCACATCAGTGGCTGGCCAAGAACGTGGCTGAAGAGGACATGGTGGTTGATGCGCACGACCCGTCGAAGAAGCACCGGCCGATGATGACCACGGCGGACCTCTCGTTGCGCCTCGACCCGACCTACGAGCCGATCGCACGCCGGTACCAGCAGAACCCGGAGGAGTTCGCGGATGCCTTCGCCCGGGCCTGGTTCAAGCTCACCCACCGCGATATGGGCCCCCGCTCGCGCTATCTCGGTCCAGAGGTCCCGGCGGAGGAACTGATCTGGCAGGACCCGGTGCCCGCAGTCGACCATAAACTGATCGAGGCGCAGGACATCGCAGACCTGAAGGCGAAGATCCTTGACTCAGGCCTGTCCATCTCTGAGCTGGTCTCCACCGCCTGGGCGTCGGCATCCACCTTCCGTGGCTCCGACAAGCGCGGCGGCGCCAACGGGGCACGTATCCGTCTTGCGCCGCAGAAGGACTGGAAAGTCAATGAGCCTGATAAACTGGCGAAGGTCCTGCAGAAACTCGATGGTATCCAGAAGACGTTCAACGATTCTCAGACCGGGGGGAAGAAGGTCTCGCTTGCGGACGTGATCGTCCTGGGGGGATGCGCGGGCGTCGAGGCGGCCGCCAGGAAAGCCGGGCACGACGTGACGGTTCCATTCACGCCGGGGCGCACGGATGCGTCGCAGGACCAGACCGATGTGGAGTCCTTCGCGGTGCTCGAGCCAGTCGCGGACGGTTTCCGCAACTATCAGAAGAGCAAATACGCCGTATCGGCCGAGGAACTGCTGGTCGACCGGGCACAATTGCTGACGCTGACGGCACCTGAGATGACGGTTCTCATCGGCGGCATGCGCGTCTTGAATGCTAACTTCGAACAGACCCGGCACGGAGTCTTCACAAGGCGGCCGGAGACGCTCACCAACGACTTCTTCGTGAACCTGCTTGACATGAGCACGACCTGGAGTCCAACCTCGGAGGACGAAGATGTGTTCGAGGGCCATGATCGCGTAACGGGCGAACTCAAATGGACCGGCACCCGTGTAGACCTCATCTTCGGTTCGAATTCCCAACTCCGGGCCCTGGCGGAAGTCTACGGATGTGAGGATTCCACGGAGAAGTTCGTTCAGGACTTTGTGGCGGTGTGGAACAAGGTAATGAGCCTCGACCGCTTCGATCTGGCATGAATAGCGTAAACGTCTTCGAGGACTTCTGAAGAGCATCAAGAGGCGAT
>JAWOFK010000052.1:0-5330 GCA_046497565.1 Dehalococcoidia bacterium | reverse complement strand
GCTGGTAAGCCCGCCAGGGCAGTTATTCCTGAGTTCGTCGGCTCGGCCTCGTAATGAAATGGTAGAACCCCTTGTGCTCGCATTTGCTCACCTCATTGGTGATAGTTTTTTGTCCTGCTTCCATTATAGCCTGGCTTTGACCTACGTACCAACCAGGGTCCCAGACTCTATTTTTGATGGTGAATCAGGGTCAATTCGCACACTTGACAAGGACTTGAGGGTGTGCTAGCATAATATTGTCCCAAGTAACCGAACAAGGGCCTGGTGAGTGAGGAGCTAGCCGCCGAGTAAGTGGAAGCTGAAAGGTGCCGGGAGGTAAAAGGCTCGGCGCAAGGTAAGTGGAAGCAGAAAGGCAGGTGGGTGGCGAGCCAAGGAGTGTGAGGTTACTTGGGGCAATTTTGTCTCTCGATTCTCTGCCTTTATTGTTACAGGAACCATAAGAATCGCCAGGGAAAGAGGATATACGCCTAGTTTCTTATTGTAGCTCTTCGCTTGTGATTAACCCCGGGTTGAGGATGCCAATAAAGGGTAAATTGCGGTATTCTCCCTTGTAGTCCAATCCATAACCCACGACAAACTCATCGGGAATTTCAAAGCCTACGTAATCGAGAGGAACGTTTACCAATCGACGTGCTCTCTTATCAAGCAGGGTACAAACGCGAAGACTGGCCGGATTGTGAGCAGCAAGATGGCCGAGAATATAATTTAGTGTCATGCCGGTATCAACAATATCTTCCACCATCAGTACATGTTGCCCTGTTATGGTGCTGTCAAGGTCCCTGGTTATCTTGACCACCTGACCGTCACCACCATAGTATGAGATAGCCATGAAATCCAGGGTTACCGGAAGGGAGAGGTGTTGCATCAGGTCAGCCATAAAGCAAACAACGCCTTTCAAGATGCCTATTAGCACCAATCGCTGACCGGCGTAGTCGCGAGAAATGTGCCTGGCCAGGGTTCTTATCCTGCGCTGAATTCGCCCGTGGTTGTACAAAACCCGGTCGATTCCCTCCACTTTTGCTTCGCCCAGAGGTCCATAACCATATTTGGCCAGCAGTTTGAGAAAATCACTCTTGGTTAGAAGCCTGACATTGACTTCAGGGTAAAGTTCCCTGAGCCGCCGTAGCTTGCGATTCTTCTCCGTTATCAGATTTTGTCTTAATGTAGTTAGTTCAACATAAAGGTCTAACTCGGGTAAATAGAAGTCGGGAGTGAACATCTCTGCTATCTTGTCACCCTCCCACCTGAGAGGAAACGAACGAGGTTCATAAAGCCACTCAATACAGTAGAAGTCCAGAAGTCTGGCGAAATCCTCTTCGCTGGAATGAGCGAAACTGGTCGGCCTCAGGGTGGTAGTAGATAACGGATTAACTCGAGACGATTTTCTTCGCCTCTCACTTGCCTTATAGTCTTGCTCAATTAATTGAAGGAGCTCTGTCTTTTCAAAGATAACGGCACATACGTCAGCAACACTGAGGAGGAAGCTTTTGTCAGCTTCGGAGAATTGGCGAGGTTCACGAGTGTAAATCCGAATCTCTCCGATAGCTTCTCCTTTTCCAAGTATAGGAACCCCGAGTATAGAAGATATTCCTTGCTCTAGTGCCGTTTGGGGGTGTTGGACTCTTTCATCTTTGGCAGCATCGGCAATGAATACTACCTTGCCGTCAAGGATATCGGGAAGGCTCTTGCGGGCATCAAGTGGACCCTTTTTCAGGTAAAGGTCGCTCAAACCATATGTGCCTACGGTGATCAAATACTCCTTTTGGGCATTGAGGGACAAAATGCGGCAGCCATTTGCCTGCATTGCCTTGGCCGTGCTCTTAGCTATAGAATTACAAACCTTCCTCAGACTAAGAGCTGAATTGGCAACTTTGGTTATTCGCTTAAGAGCGGAATAATAACTGCCTCTCGACCTACCCACTTTACTCTCACCCTAAGAGCATTTTGTAAAGCCACAGTTCAGGCAAATGTTGCAGCCTTCCTGGTGAATTAAAGAACCACCACAATCGGGGCATTGTCCGGCCCAATTCTTGACCATTTCAGGATTTCTGGAAGGCCCATCTGAACTATCGGTGCTCTTTTCTTTGATGTACTTCTCCAGCACGGTGGCAATGGCATCGGCACAGGATAAAACAGTATGTCCCTGCTCCCAAGCGATAGAAGGGCACCTGATGCCCCGTAGGTGCTTCACAATAGAATCTGTATCTATTCCAGACCTTAGAGCCAGTGACGTAAGGCGGCTGATAGCCTCAAGCTGTGCTGCAGCACAACCTCCGGCCTTTCCTAAGGTGGAGAAGACTTCGGAGATTCCTTGACTATCGAAATTTACTGTCACATAAATGTAGCCACACCCGGTGTTGATCCTCTCAGTGACACCTCTTGTAACCTTCGGTCTCCTCCTGGGACTCAGCTTACCCTCAGCTTTTTTTGCCCCCTCACCCACAGTGAGAACCTGACTTTCACGGCTCCTGTCCCGGTAAATGGTTATTCCCTTCAATCCGGCCTGGTAAGCCAGCATATAGACCTTAGCTACATCCTCAGGCGTCGCATCGTAAGGAAAATTGACCGTCTTGGATACAGCACTGTCAGTGAATTTCTGGAATGCCGCCTGCATCCTAACATGCCACTCGGGAGATATGTCATGAGCAGTAACGAAGAGCCGTTTTGTTTCCTCAGGAACTCCTTTTACATCTCTTAGCTTCTTACCTTCTGCCAGCTGCTTCATGAGGTCCGGGGAGTGGAACCCTCCACCCTTGGCCATATCCTCAAAATAAGGGTTCACCTCTATGAATGCTTCGCCTTCCAGGATATGACGCACATAGCTTAAGGCAAATAACGGTTCTATGCCACTGGAGCAATTAGCGATTATGCTCAAGCTGCCCGTAGGAGCAATGGTAGTCCGAGAGGCATTTCGAAAACGATGGCCGTCCGCCACATCGTAGATGCTCCCCTGAAAAGCAGGGAAAACCCCCCTCTCCTGGGCCAGCTCTATCGAGCCTCTATCTGCCTCTTCAGATATGAAACCAGCAACTCCTTCAGCCACAGCAAGCGCTTGTTCACTATCATAAGGGATGCCGAGCTCAATCAGCATGTCGGCAAAACCCATCACGCCCAGACCAATTTTTCTGGTAGTTTTTGTCATCTCAGCAATCTCCGGCAAGGGAAATTGGTTGACCTCAATAACATCATCGAGGAACCGGACCGCTAGCTTGACAGTTTGAGATAGCTTGCCATAGTCAATCTCCGCTTGCCCATCTTTGTGCATCACCATCTTGGACAGATTTATGGAGCCTAAATTGCACGACTCAAAGGGGAGCAGAGGTTGCTCACCACAAGGATTGGTGCTTTCTATCTTGCCTAATTTAGGCGTCGGGTTATGCCTGTTTATCTCGTCAATAAACACGACACCCGGGTCGCCGGTACGCCAGGCCATGTTAACTATTCTGTCAAATACCTCTTTCGCATTAAGCTTATCCGTCACCTTGCCAGTTCGCGGGTTCACCAGCCTGTACTCGGTGCCCTTTTTCACCGCTTTCATAAACCCATCGGTCACGGCTATAGAAAGGTTAAAATTGGTTAGAGCTTCCTGGTCCTCCTTAGCTTCGATGAATTGCAAAATATCGGGATGATCGACGTTGAGTATCGCCATATTGGCTCCGCGCCGCATTCCACCCTGCTTTATGACATCGGTGGTGACATCAAAGGCTCGCATGAAAGAAACGGGCCCACTAGCAATGCCACCGGTAGAACCCACCCTATCCTTCTCTGGTCGAAGTCGAGAGAAGGCAAAACCGGTTCCTCCACCACTCTTATGAATCAAAGCAGTGTACTTTACTGCATCAAAAATGGACTCCATAGAATCTTCAACAGGTATAACAAAGCAAGCTGACAATTGTCCCAGTTCGCGACCGGCATTCATAAGAGTAGGGGAATTGGGTAAGAACTCCAGGTTTGCCATCAAGTTATAGAATGCGTCCTCCCAAGACGAAACGTCTCCTTGGGAATCATAAAGGAGTTCGGCTGAGGCAATGTGCCTTGCCACCCGGCGAAATAGCTCTTGCGGTGTCTCAAGAACTCTCCCTTCCCCATCCTTTGTCAAGTATCTCCTTTCCAGAACTCTTAAGGCATTATCGCTCAGTTTGATTCCAGAAATGACCTGGCTGCTGGCCTGGGGAGAGAATTCATCTGCAGTCACTATTTTCTTGACCATTGCCCGAATTTGGGAAGGCGACACGGGCTGTGTGTTTTTCCCCGAAACAAATTTCTCCATCCCTGGAAAGGGCTGAGCTACCTCTAAACGCTGGCTCACTTGTTCTGTAAACTTCTCCAACAATTCCCTATCACTTATACCCATGGACTCAGCGGCAGCGAAAACAGCTCGGGCCACTCTATCTCGCCCAACAGCTTTCTGGTGCTGTTTTCGACCGGTCTTAGACATTGTATCTTCTCCTGCGACCAATCGGGCTGTTGGCCGCCTCGGAAGAGGGCAGTGGCAGCTGGTTCGCTGGCGTTAGGTCTTTTCGTACCGCCAAGCTATCCACTTCTTGTTTCAAGACGCCGATATCAGCAAATTTCCGATAAACGCTGGCAAAGCGAATGTAAGCGATGTGGTCCAATTTCTTCAGTCCTCCCATGACCAAATCACCAATATAAGAACTGGAAACCTCTCGTCTGCCCACTTCGTAAAGGTCCGCCTCAACGCCGTCTATGAACTTTTCAATCGCGCCCGCAGGAAGAGGACGTTTCTCACACGCTTTACGAATACCTGAAGAGAGTTTATCCCGGCTGAATTCCTCACGCCGCCCATCCTTCTTAATAACGAAGATATCATGCGGCTGTATACGCTCGTAGGTAGTGAAGCGAGCGCCGCAGGCCAGACATTTCCTTCGGCGCCTCACCACCTCATCTAAACCCCGAGAATCTATCACCCTTAATTCCTGCCTGCCACAGTTAGGACAGTCCACGGACCTCCCCTAAAGATTGTAGTATAAGAGCATGGTACCACTAAATATAGTAAAATGCAACACCATTTGGAAAAAAGACGACACTGAGCTTCTTGATTGCCAGAGCTCTATTGTTAGTCCTCGCGATAGTGGATATTCACAAATGGACGTGGCGATGGCAGCCCACAGATGGCAGCCCCAAAAATAGCGATTGAAGAACTTATCTCTCAAAATCCTTAGTTTTTGCCCGGAATTTCCCACTTCTGGACCTTTATGGCCAGGTTTTTGATGCCCGGGCTATGTCCAGGATGAGTTGCTTGCTTCCTTTACAGGCATCAGATAGGCTCAGTTTGTGTAATAGAACGAAAAGCCCCCTCCTGGAAATCC
>JAWOFK010000049.1:0-13193 GCA_046497565.1 Dehalococcoidia bacterium | reverse complement strand
GCTGGTAAGCCCGCCAGGGCAGTTATTCCTGAGTTCGTCGGCTCGGCCTCGTAATGAAATGGTAGAACCCCTTGTGCTCGCATTTGCTCACCTCATTGGTGATAGTTTTTTGTCCTGCTTCCATTATAGCCTGGCTTTGACCTACGTACCAACCAGGGTCCCAGACTCTATTTTTGATGGTGAATCAGGGTTGACTAAAAGGGTTGCATGTTCTATACTTTAGCCTAGATTGGCACGAAGGTTAAGATGAGCACAGGATTTGAAAGGTTTTCTGAAGGGGCCCGTAGGGTTCTGACTCGGGCTCAGGGAGAGGCACAGCGCCTGGGACACAGTTATATCGACACTGAGCACATATTATTGGGGATAGCAGGGGAAGAATCAGGGGTCGTGGCCAAAGTGTTGAGTAATTTAGGTATATCGACGGGCAAAATACAGGCGGCTGTGGAGTTTGTAATTGGAAAAGGAGAGCGTCGAGCTACCAGCGGGGAGGTTGACCTTGCCCGTAGGGCTAAAAGGTCCATCGAGTTTGCTGTAGATGAGGCGCGTCGTCTTAATTCCAGCTACATAGGTGTTGAGCACCTCCTGCTTGGATTACTCCGTGAAAGCGAAGGGGTAGCTTTCAGTGTTTTGGAGAGTTTGGGCATCACCCTGGAACGAACACGGGATGAGGTCAATCGAGTTGTCAGACAGGAATCTATGCGCTCCCGGACCGCGGGTCGCGTTGCCAGCCGCACACCGACCCTGGATCAACTGGGGACCGACTTAACTGCTCTGGCCCGGGCGGATAAACTTGACCCTATTGTTGGGCGTAACAAGGAGATTGAACGGGTAATTCAGATACTGAGTCGTCGCACTAAGAAC
Organism: Dehalococcoidia bacterium; assembly: GCA_046497565.1. Lineage (GTDB taxonomy): Bacteria > Chloroflexota > Dehalococcoidia > GIF9 > AB-539-J10 > RBG-13-51-36. The sequence goes on along the minus strand of JAWOFK010000049.1, from coordinate 12,332 downwards.
AATCCCGCACTTATCGGTGAACCAGGTGTGGGCAAAACAGCTATTATTGAAGGGTTGGCCCAGCGCATAGTAGCTGGGGAGGTTCCCGAGGTGTTACAGGGCAAGAGAATAGTAGCATTAGATATAGGTGCCCTAGTGGCGGGAACGAAGTATCGCGGCGAATTTGAGGAGAGGCTGAAGAGAGTTATTGAAGAAGAGAAAACTGCCGGCAATTGTGTCTTGTTCATCGACGAGATGCAGACCATTGTCGGTGCCGGAGCAGCTGAGGGTGCAGTTGACGCCTCCAATATCCTGAAGCCTTCGTTGTCGCGTGGAGAGATACAATGTATTGGTGCCACCACTCTGGATGATTACCGCAAATATGTAGAAAAGGACCCGGCTTTGGAACGGCGGTTTCAACCTGTCCTGGTCGCTGAGCCAACTACGGAAGACACTTTGGCTATACTTCGGGGTATCAAACATCGATATGAGGAATTCCATCAATTGGATATAGGCGACGAAGCCCTGGAGGCAGCTGCTTCGCTGGCCACTAGATATATAGCGGACCGCTTCTTGCCTGACAAGGCTATCGATCTGGTGGACGAAGCTAGTTCTCGAGTACGCATTAAGCGGGGTAGCGCCCCTATTGGCCTAACTGAGGCAAGGCGAGCTTTGGAAAGTGTACAAAAGGAAAAAGAATCAGCCATAGCAGCTCAACAATATGAATATTCCAGTGAGCTGCGTGATCGGGAGCTCCAACTTGTAGAGAAGATCGAAACCATGGAGAAGGAATGGCAGGTTAAGCAGGAAGAGGGCCGACCTTTGGTCACCTCAGAGGATATTGCCGAGGTAGTCAGTATGTGGACAGGCATACCTGTGGTGAAGTTGACCACTGACGAAACGAGTCGGCTTCTGCAGATGGAGGAGGCTTTGCACCGCCGCATCATCGGCCAGGATGAGGCCATAAACACCATAGCTAAGGCGGTAAGAAGGGCGCGCGCTGGGTTAAAGGACCCGCGACGTCCCATTGGTGTTTTCATCTTCCTGGGGCCCACGGGCGTGGGTAAAACCGAGCTGGTAAGGTCCCTGGCAGAGTTCATGTTCGGTAGCGAAGATGCTCTGGTCAGGCTCGACATGTCGGAGTTCATGGAGCGGCACACTGTAGCTCGCTTGGTCGGCGCACCGCCAGGCTATATAGGTTATGAGGAAGGCGGCCAATTGACTGAGGCAGTAAGGCGAAAGTCCTATTGTGCTATTCTTCTCGACGAGATTGAAAAGGCGCATTATGATGTATTTAATATCTTGCTCCAGATTTTCGATGATGGCCACCTGACCGATGCCAAAGGGCGCAGTGTTGATTTTCGTAATAGCATCATAGTCATGACCAGCAATGCTGGTGCTGAGCTTATTAAGCGTGATATGAGCATCGGTTTTTCTGCTCATGTCGACGGCGAAGGAAAACAGCAAGTGGAGTATGAGAAAATGAAGGACAAAGTTCTCGGGGAGATGAAGAAAACCTTCCGGCCCGAGTTCCTTAACCGTGTTGATGCCACGGTTGTGTTTCATGCTTTGAACAAAGAGCATATCCGCCAGATTGTTGACCTGATGCTCGACCAGGTTACCGCTTCCCTTAAGGAGAAAAATGTTGCTTTGGAAGTCACCGATGAAGCTAAGGATTTCATAGGCGACAAGGGTTATGACCCTGTTTTTGGAGCCCGCCCCTTGCGCCGCACCATCCAGACGCTGGTTGAGGACCAGCTCTCCGAGGCTTTGCTGCGCGGTGAATTTCTGCCCGGAGATTCGGTGGTGGTGGATTGTGTCGATGACAAAATCGTAATTAGACCATTGGTAAAGGAGGTTGCATAAAAAGTATATGGCTCAAGAGGTAATCGAAGCACCACTACCCGGCAAAATAATACGTGTTGACGTAACTGCCGGTAACTCAGTTGATGAAGGCGGCGTTATTTGCATCATAGAAGCGATGAAGATGGAGAATCCTATATTGTCTCCAGCCAAAGCCTCAGTTGTAGAGGTAGCAGTTTCAGCGGGGCAGGCAGTTAAGACCGGAGAAAAGATAGCTGTTATCGAGTACTAAGTATCTTGGCTGACAGACTTGAAATCCAACAATCGGGGCAAATCCAAATTCAAAAATGTTTTTATCTGCCAGCAATGCAGCAAGGAAAGTCCTAAGTGGTTAGGACGCTGTCCTGATTGCCAGGCATGGAATAGCTTTGTAGAAACCAGGGTCACTTCGTCCCGCGCTCCCAGCCAGCTTCACTCCAGGGGAAATAGCCCCCAAGAACTTTCCCAGGTACAGAAGGGGGACTTCCCTCGTTTCCATATTGGTTATTCTGAAGTGAATCGAGTTTTGGGTGGAGGTCTGGTTCCAGGCTCTCTGGTGCTTATCGGTGGCGAGCCCGGGATAGGCAAGTCTACGCTTCTGCTCCAGATTTCGGCGATGATGGCTGGAAATAGCAAAATTGTCGCCTATATCTCTGGGGAGGAGTCTATTAATCAGGTCAAACTTAGAAGCGAGCGTCTTGGTATCGGAGGCAAGGGGATATACTTTCTATCTGAGCCCGATTTGGCCGCCGTATTGGAATGCCTGGGAGGACTTGCTCCTGAATTAGCCATTATCGACTCCATTCAGACTATGTATCTGGATGATGTGGCCGGCACGCCGGGCAGTATTTCCCAGGTACGGGAGTGCACCTGGAGGTTGGAGAGGTGGGCGAAAGAGAACAATGTACCCCTTCTAATCACGGGGCATGTAACTAAAGAAGGAGCCATCGCAGGCCCGGGCACCCTGGAGCATATCGTTGATGTGGTGCTTTACTTCGAAGGTGAACCATTCAGTAGTTACCGAGTGCTGCGCAGCGCAAAGAACCGTTTCGGTTCCACTAACGAGGTGGGTATATTTGAGATGGGAGATAAGGGACTCATAGAAGTGTCTAATCCCTCCCAGGTTTTCTTGTCCGCATACAAGGACGGGACTATGGGTTCAGTGGTGGTGCCCACTCTTGAAGGCAATCGCCCTTTGTTGGTCGAGATTCAGGCTTTGACTACTCCTAACAGTTTTACTCCACCAAGACGCATCGCTAACGGCGTTGATTTTAGTCGGCTGCTGCTAATAATTGCTGTGCTTACCAAGCGCGCCAATTTGAGGCTATATAACCAGGATATCATAGTCAACGTTACCGGTGGCCTAAGGGTCAATGAACCAGCAGTTGATTTAGGAATCGCGTCAGCTATTGCCTCCAGTTTTCGTGATGCAAAGCCGATTTCAGGTTTGGTTGCCTTAGGAGAGGTGGGATTGAGTGGAGAACTGAGAGGAGTATCACACGTAGAGAGAAGAATTGCTGAGGCCATAAGGTTGGGCTTCAAAGCCTGCCTTATGCCCAGACTTCGCCCTGCCATTGCCAGCGAGGTTAAGCAATCCCTGCATTCTGTGGACATTCAACTGATCGAGGCTAGCTCGGTAGCCGAAGCTCTAACTCTGGGACTTACAAGAGAAACCAAAACGCAAAGTGCCAAGGCCAAGAACACAGGGCAAGAATGAAGATAGGAACTATTCTATACTTTGCCTTTGCCTGTCGCTTATCAATTTCTGGTCGAGTTTAGAGCTATTGCTTATTGAGTGAGAAGGAAACCAATGAATGCAGGTAACAAATTGGGGGTGGTTATAGTTGCCGCCGGGACTAGCCAGCGGATGGCGGGCATAAACAAGCTCTTCCTTCCTCTAAGCGGCAAACCTTTACTCGCCTGGTCTGTGGATGCTTGTCAGAGATACGGCTTGGCTCGACAGGTAATCCTGGTATTAAACGATAATGATTTGGCTCGGGGGCAGAAATTGAAAGAGGACAGAGGCTGGTCTAAGGTCACCTTATGCCCGGGTGGCGCACGGCGACAGGATTCGGTGAGCCAAGGACTAAGGCGGATAAGGGATTGCGATTGGGTTTTGATTCATGATGGAGCTCGACCTTTCTTGACGCCGGATTTGATTGAGGATGGTTTGAACACCGTCAGGGAGACTGGCGCCGCTGTAGCCGCTGTACCCGTCAAAGAGACCATCAAGCTTGCTGCTGGTGAGAGGCTGATTGGAGAAACGCTTGAGCGCGACAGGTTATGGGCGGCGCAAACCCCACAGATATTCAGCTTTGATGTGATAAGCCGGGCTTATGAGAACCTCGCCACAGAGGTTACCGATGATGCCTGTGCTGTGGAACGCCTGGGATACAAGGTGCGGCTTTACATGGGCGACTATAAGAACATAAAGGTAACCACCGCCGAAGATTTGGCGTTGGCACGCATCATTGCTAGAAGCGTCTGAATCTTGCCCATGGCGTTATTAGAGTCAACCACATAGATAACGCCACAGCCCGAACAACGGCAAGCCGTGAATTCAGAATGGCAAGAATATTCTGTAGGACAGCGAGCTGCTGAACAATTCTATTTGTTTCTTGCCCTGGCCGTTTTCCGGGCAGCGAAGCTCAGGTTGTCCTCCTGCAAGCCAATGGCTATCGTATCTCCTTCCTTGAACTCGCCATCCAATATCTTCGTCGAAATCGGATTCTCCACATACCTCTGGATAGCCCGACGCAGGGGACGAGCGCCGTACACAGGATCATAGCCTTTATGCACTAACCAGGCTTTGGCCTCGTCATGGATTTCAATCTTGATACCACGCTCAGCCAACCTCCGTTCTACCTCATGAATAAGCAGGTCGACGATGCTCTTCAAGTGTTCTTCGGTTAGAGGATGAAATATAATGACATCGTCAATCCTGTTCAGTAACTCAGGGCGGAAGGTCCGTCTCAGGGCGCCCTCTATAGATGTTCTCATTTTTTGCTCGTCGTCTCCCTCTTTGCGGGGAAAACCTATGCCCCCACGCTGATATTCCTCAGTGCCCAGGTTACTGGTCATGATGACCACTGTGTTTTTGAAATCTACGGTCCGGCCATGCCCGTCGGTAAGCCTGCCATCCTCCAGTAACTGCAACAATATGTTGAAGACATCGGGATGAGCTTTTTCCACCTCGTCGAGCAGGATGACCCGGTAAGGACGACGGCGCACTGCCTCGGTCAATTGGCCTCCCTCTTCATAGCCCACATATCCCGGAGGCGCCCCGATCAGACGGGATACGGTGTGCTTTTCCATATACTCAGACATATCCAGTCTTACCATGGTCTCTTCGTCATCAAAGAGAAACTCGGCCAAAGCGCGGGCCAGTTCGGTCTTTCCCACCCCGGTGGGTCCCAGGAAGATGAAGCTGCCGATGGGACGCTTGGGGTCCTTGAGTCCGGCTCGCCCTCGCTTGATAGCGTCCGAGACAACTGACACTGCCTCCTCCTGGTTCACTATCCGCTGGTGAATCCTTTCCTCCATATGGACCAGTTTGTCAGTCTCCGTCTCCATCATCCGCGAAACAGGTATGCCCGTCCACTGGGCAATTAATCCCGCAATATCCTCCTCGTCTACCACACTATCCAGTTTCTTATCTTGCTGCCACTTCAGCTTCGCTTCATTATACTCTTGCTCCAGGCGCATCCTTTCTGCCTTCAATTCGGTAGCTTTCTGGTAGTCCCTTCGTTGGGAAGCAGCCTCCTCTTCATCAAGCAGGTACTTCATCTTTTGGTCAATTGCCTTAACTTCCTCAGGAGCGCTTTCCATATCGATGCGCAGCTTGCTGGCTGCTTCATCAATCAAGTCGATGGCCTTATCAGGCAAGAACCTATCGGATATATATCTCTGGCTCAGCTTGGCAGCAGCTACCAGCGCCACATCCTCGATTTTTATCTTGTGGTGTGCTTCATATCTGGGACGAAGTCCTCGGAGCATTTCAATGGTGGCTTCCACACCGGGTTCATCGAGATAGACAGGGCTGAAACGCCTCTCCAGAGCTTTATCTTTTTCAATATGCTTTCGGTACTCGTCGAGTGTAGTAGCCCCGATACATTGAATCTCACCACGAGCTAGTGCCGGCTTCAACATATTACTGGCATCGATCGCTCCTTCAGCGGCCCCGGCTCCCACCACTGTGTGAAGTTCATCAATGAACATGATAACCTCACCGGACGCCTGCCGAACTTCGTCCAAAACTGCCTTCAACCTTTCCTCAAATTCCCCGCGGAATTTGCTGCCAGCCACCAGTGCTCCCATGTCCAAAGCCACCACCTTCTTCCCTTTCAGAGAATCAGGCACATCTTCGGCGGCAATCTTCTGAGCCAATCCTTCAGCAATAGCCGTCTTGCCCACGCCAGCATCACCGATAATCACGGGATTGTTCTTGGTGCGACGGGAAAGTATTTGCGTCACCCGTTTGATTTCGTTCTCCCGTCCAATTACCGGGTCAAGTTTGCCTTGACGAGCTAACTCTGTGAGATCATGCCCGTATTTCTCAAGGGAACGATATTTGCTTTCCGCCTGGCGGTCTGTAACTCGATGCCCGCCTCGAATTTTTTGCAGGGCTTGATAAATCTTTTCCTGGTTGACGCCATATTCCGCCAGAATTGCTGCCCCTTCACCTCTGGTCTCCCCGGCAATCGCAATGAGCAAATGCTCAGTACTGACAAATTCATCCTTGAGTCTGCCAGCTTCACGGTCAGCATTCTCTAGAAGAGCCGAAGTTCGTGGCGTAGCATAAATCTGCCCTGCCTCGTAGGCTACCTTGGGAAAACTCTCAAGCGTTGCTTCTACCTTCTTCTTGACTACTTCGGTATCCACACCGAGCTCCCGCAATATTTCCTGAGTTATCCCCTTTTCCTGCTCCAACAGGGCCAGCAGGACATGCTCCACATCCCACTGGTTGTGGCGATAGCGACGAACCAACTCCTGTGATGCAGCCAGAACCTCTTGTGCTTGTTCAGTAAACCTCTCTGGTCTCAATTTGCTATTCCTCCTTCCATTCAGCGTCTTCTACTATATCCTCTATTATGTCCTCAATTTCAGCTTCGCCGATCATCTTGACTTTGCGCTCCATTTCCTCAATTTGCCGCTGCATCTCTTTCATCCTCTGCATCAGCTTCAAAGCTACCTCTACCCCGGCTAAATTAACGCCGCAGTCACTCATCAGAGTCTTAATATGGCGCAGTCGGTCAATGTCTTCCTCCGAATAAAGACGTATATTGCCACTTGAGCGCTCTGGCCGTACCAACCCCAGCCTTTCATAGTAACGCAAGGTGTGAGCTTCGATGCCTATTATGCGCGCGGCTACGCTTATTACGTACCTTCGTTTCGATTCCCAGTACATCGTGGTAGCACCTCACTTCATGCGGCCCGCAGAGACCGCAGTCTTTCAAATAGTTTCCTTTCCTCCTCAGTCAGGTTAGAGGGCAGAACCACTTTTGCCTTGGCAAACATGTTACCGTAATGAGCACTGCCCGGCCCCGGCATGCCCTTCCCTGCCAGGCGGAAAACCCTGCCGTTCTGAGTCTCCGGCGGTATTTTCAGAGATAGATTACCATTCAAAGTGGGCAGTACGACCTCACCACCCAGCATGGCGGTGTCCAAAGGAACAGGGACTTCAGTGTAGAGGTCATCACCTTTGCGTTCAAAAAGCTTGTGGGGAAGGACTTTCACAACCAGATAGAGGTCCCCTTTGTTGCCACCAGCGCGGCCTGGTCCGCCTTCTCCCGCTATACGAATCCTTGAACCATCTCTAACACCCGCCGGAATCTTGACCTCCAGACGCCTGGGAGCTATCTTCCGCCCTGCGCCATTGCAGATGGTACACACCCGATTGCCGACTTTCCCTGAGCCGCCACAAGCTGTACACGGCTCTTCGGTCTGAAGCTGTATGACGCGCGTAGAGCCGCGGTAAGCTTCCTCCAGAGTTACCTCAATGGTGGACTCTAAGTCCTGGCCACGTTGTGGCCCTCGCCTCATCCTTGCACCGACACCGAAATCACCAAACAAGTTTGAGAAAACGTCGCCAAAGTCCCCAGCTTCGCCATATTCAAAAGTTGTGCCACCTCTGCCAAAATCCCACCTAACTCTCTCCTGTCCGCCAGATCTGGCAAATTGGTCAGCATACTCCCACTGGTCACCGAACTGGTCATATTTCTTCCGCTTCTCCGGGTCAGAGAGGACCTGATAAGCGGCATTGATCTCCTTAAATCTGGCCTCAGCAGTTTTGTCGTTAGGGTTGAGGTCAGGATGGTGTTTACGGGCCAAACGCCGATAGGCCTGCTTGATTTCCTTATCTGAAGCATTCCTATTCACACCTAGAATTTGATAGTAGTCTTTGCCTGCCATGTCTCTTACAGTTTTGTGGAATTATAGGATACTTCAATTTTTCTGTCAAATAGTTTCAAGAGGCTTGACACATTTGCTTAACTTTCTTATAATATTCGATGAACTGAGAGTGGGGCTCAGTTAAAATACTTACGAAAGGAGGTGACACAAATGGCTATGGAAAAATGGCATCCTTTAACCGACCTGATGAGCCTGAGACAGGCAATGGACAGGTTATTTGAGGACAGTTTTGTGCGTCCTTCTCGCGCTCTGGCTGCCATCGGTGAAGCGGCTGCACCAGCCTTGGACGTCTACCAAACTCCCAACGAGGTAGTGGTGAAAGCAGCTTTGCCGGGGTTGAAGCCGGAGGATGTCAATATTGACATCACTGGCGACACCTTGACCATCAAGGGGGAGAGCAAAGCGGAACAGGAGATCAAGAGAGAGGACTACCTGTACCAGGAGAGGCGCTATGGTGCTTTCTCCCGCAGCGTGGTTCTTCCCGGCGGCCTCAACTCAGACAAGGCCGAAGCAACGATGGAGGATGGTGTGCTAACTCTCACCATACCCAAAGCTGAAGAATCGAAGCCTAAAGCTATCAGCGTCAAAGCCAAACAGAAAAAGTGACTATTGCCGCGCCCCGCTCTCAGTCCTTAAACAAGTCGATGAATTGTCTCAAGATTCTGGCCGTAGCCCCCCAGATGACGTGCCCTTTATATTCATATGCGTAGGAGTCTTGTCTGAAGTTGGCTTCGTCCATCAAGAATGACAGGGGAACGCAGAAGATGCCCCTGACTTCTCTACCATCGGCCTTGATAGGATAGCGGTGAGGTATGAGGGCAACGAAAGGTGAGATTACGTAGTTGCTGGTAAGGGTCATGATGTCATCAAGCTCTCCCAGGATCTCAACATCTTCAGCCTTCAGGCTTATCTCTTCTTCAGCCTCTCTGAGCGCAGTCTGGAGTAGGCTGGAATCAGATGGTTCGTGTGTCCCTCCGGGAAAACAGACCTGCCCTTTGTGAAAGTCTACCTCATCGCTCCTCTCAGTAAACAGGACATGATATTCGCCCTGGCTACAAAAAAGAGGTATAAGCACTGCTGAGGCTTTGACGTTTTGGTCGGTGATTTTTCTTTTCTTGCGATGACGAAGGTTGTTGCTAAGATGCTCTTTCACTCTGCTTAAATTATACCACTTCTCACGGTGTTGATTATTTGCCAGAATCGCTCAGCGGAGCTTCCCGCGAAACGTGTGTTTTTTGGGGAAGGGAGGCGCATAGAACAACAGTACAGGCAAAAAGCGGCCGATAGTTTCGCGGTATGCCCGGAAGAGCCCACTAACCATTGACAGTGTGGGGGGGGAGGTATAGTATAGATTAAAGGCTAGAATTGTTTGAACAAACCAAACAGGTACATATGAAGAATTCAAAGAGACCCATCTTATTAATTATTGTCTTCTCCACAATAGCAATAGTTTCGATAATAGTAATAGTTGGAGGATTTCTTTCCTGTTTGCCAGAAGAAGAAAGCGAGGATTTGGAAAAACAAATTCAATCAGTGGTAGCCGGGTTTGATTTTAACAATCCCCGCAGCTTTCATTCTGTGGCTGAAATCGCCGACCTTGGAGAAGATACCATTCCCATCGTTAAAGAAATGGCAAATAGTGATTCTCTTTTTGACCGGTGGGCAGCTATTATAGCTTTGTCCACTCTCTTGAGAAAAAACCAAAATTTAAGAGAAGAAATTTTGCCCGTTTTTGAAAAAGTGCTGGAAGACGAAAACGAAAACTTAAGACTGGTGGCTGGAGCCGAACTTGTCTCATTGGGGGACAAAGAAGGTATTCCGACCTTAATTTCTTTATTAGAATCAGAAAGAATAACTTCTTTTGGTAACCCTGAGCCTCTTGGCTATCGCTCCAATATTTGTCTGAAACATTATACTGGTCAAAATTTTAGTACCAAGAATGGTTGGCAAGGCTGGTGGGATAGTAACAAAGATTCGCTTTTCTGGAATAGCCAGACAGAAATGTTTGAAGTTAGAACTCAATAGTTAAAGAATATGAAAATTCACAATTTTTGCCGGTTAATTCTAGTAATCTTTTTAGTCTTCGTTATTGGTCTTGTTTTTCCGAATCAAAGTGAGGCAAGGACCACGGTCGTCTGTGAAGATTGTGATATAAGAATCACCGTTTATCTGGCTTTCGCCTTTTTGGATGACGTTTCCTGGATGAATGCTCAACAGTTAGTTGATATCTGGGTCGCTGGTATGCTTAAGATTTGGAATGAACCAGATTTTACTTATGGGTTCTGTGAATGTCCGGTTCATTTTGAGGTAGTAGTTGATGTTTTGCCAAAAGGCGAAGATTGTATGCATGCAAAACAGAATATGCCTGGCTGGCATTGCGTCAATGTTGTCAATGAGCCGACTAACCAAAGAGGAAATGTGGCTGATGCTCATGAAATACCACCTAACACCGGTGACGGTTTTGGTGAATGGTCCACTACTACCACGGGGATGCAAGCTGCCCATGAAGTCGGTCATTTTATGGGTTTAGGCGACGAATATCGTCGCGATGAAAATGGGAATCACGTCAATACTAATCCTCAACCAGAGGGACAGGCCCAAAGTATTATGGCTCAGACCTGGGGTGAAGTTGCTGCTTTACAATCTCACATCGATGACATAATTGGTAAGGCTGGAATTGATTGCCCGATGCCTGAGTGTTGTTGCGGCAATGGCGAACTTGATAGTATTATCGGTGAAGAATGTGATTACACAGCAGATCCTACCGGGTGTCCGGCAGGTCAAGTTTGTGATAGCACTTGCCATTGCGTACCAGAGCCTCAGGTAACCCCAAGATGCGGTGATGGCGTTATTAGCCCTCCTCACGAAGAATGCGATCCCAATGCCGAACCCACAGGCTGTGCGGCAGATGAAGAATGTATAGAATGCAAATGTCAGAAAAAAGAAGAGGAGCCGCCTCCAGAAGAAGAAACAGCCAAAATGCATGTTTCACCCGAATTACTGGATTTTGGAATTGAAACGGAAGAAGAATCCTTTATCGTTAAGAATGTGGGAGGTGCAGTCCTGTGCTGGGAAATTATTCCTGATTTGCCGGAATGGATGAATATTATTCCCATATCAGGCAATCTGATGGCTGGAGAAGAAGAAACCATCTGGGTAAATGTAAGCAGAGTCGGATTACCCCCCAATATTTACGAGCATACAATATTCATTGTTTCAGACGAGGAAGAAAAAAGTGTTTTGATAATAATGTTTGTAGAGGAAATACCCGAATAACCCGAAGGGCAGAGTTCCACGGGCTTTGCCCGTGGGTGAATGAACAGGCGGCGATATGAGGGGTAGAATAGATGTGTGGAGGCGAGGTTTTCCGGACACGGCGTTTACCGCGCGGACTGCCATATTGTCTGGATACCGAAATACCGCCGCTGTATCCTGAATCTTGGGGTGCGGGGTATACAAGCAAACTTTTGCCCAAGCTATTGAGGGGAGGTGCCCGGGTATGAAATACTCGAGTGGAGTATACAGGTTGACCATATACACCTGTTGATGGTAATTCCTCCGAAGTATGCGATGATTGAGGTGATTGGGAAGATGAAACAGTATACAGCGAGCAAGATGAGGGAAAAAGCTTGCGTGGTTAGAGAAGGTATATTGGAAAGAGCGGGTCCTGTGGTCACCGGGTTATTTTGTTTCGACGGTAGAATCAGACGAGAAACAGATCACCGAGTATGCAAGATGACAGGGGTGGCAGGGTTCAGGTCAAGCGAAGCTTGACCTGCAAAGTGCCACGGGCTCTGCCCGTGGCTATCTACAGTTTTAACCAGCTAAATCATAATAGCTTTTGGATCAGATTTTTCGTGATTCAACAACTCCCCCTTGGGTCAGATTCTACATGATTCAAATCTGAAAGTGTTAGGAATTTTTGAAAACTGGACTGCCTGATTATTCAAAACTGGACTCTTGGGAACTCCCTTAGCGGATATGTAACCGACTGCACCATTCGGTTTTCCCACCATATTCGCACCTCTAAGGCACCCCTTGCTACGTCAGGAACCAGATGAACCTCAACCTCCTCACGCAACGGCACGTTTGGCACTGGT
>JAWOFK010000004.1:0-6100 GCA_046497565.1 Dehalococcoidia bacterium | reverse complement strand
AACAGGAAGCCGAAGCCAGGCCGAAGCGAAAGCGAAGCCGTGAGAAGGTAGCAGTCGCATAACACATGTAAGGCCATTGTAGAACTGAACGCTTAACCACAAAAAACAACCACGCACCATACTATGAGCCTTTTTGTCAAGGCTCGGAAAAGGCGGGTATTAAACCCGCCTTTTTCTATTTTTCGGGGTATCCGTCATCTGGATTCGGATACCCTATGTTTATGCCTGCGTGAGAAGGGCGTAGTAATGTCTTGGCTCTATGAGCGTAGAGACCAGCTTGACGGAGGGTAATCCTCCGCCCCTCTTATTTTGCCTATCTCGACCGTAGTCGAGACAAACTATGTATTTTTTCTCACCTTCAGCGGGTGGCCCCAACCCTTTCTTTCTTGACCCCTAATGTAGCATCCAGATGCGAGGTCACTCCTCAATAGGAAGCCCCATCATACCTCATGCAAGTTTGGTCAAGGGGGTGGGGGCATCATGGTGCGTCACGAGCTTACTCCCAGGCAGGGGAGCCCATAGGAAGGCACGATGCCACCCCACCCACTCGGTGTATAAAACTGGCTGTAGCACTCAGGCTGTAACCAGTTCCACCTCTGGTTCAACCTTGTATTCCTTCTGATAAAAGCTACGCTTATTGAAGAGGGCGAAGACAAGCCACAATAACCGCCGACATACCGCTCCACGCGCCTCCCTCTTTTTCAACGGGTTTTTATGGAGGGGCCGCTCCTGCAGCCGCTCTGCCCAGGCTCTAAACTCCTCATTGTAACGCAATAGATTCAGAGCTGCTTCCCAGAGACAGTGGCGCAGCAATGGACGGCCTTTCTTGCTCATCGGGGTACGACTTCGCTTTTTATCGGCGGAATCTGACTGCGTTGGATTTATGCCCGCCATCTTTATCAGTTGCTTGGCATTACGGTAATGTATCAGCGGGCCTAACTCTCCCAGTATTCCGGCAACCGTGAGATGTGCTATTCCTGGAATCGACAGAAGATATTTGCTCTCCGGTATCCACTCCACCAATGCTACAATGAGGTCCTCCACTTTCTGCCTGTGTTCGGTAAGTAGACGAACCCGTTCTACCAGTAGTGAGAGTTCAAAAGAGATCACTCCTGCTCCCGCCTGGATGCCGACTGAACACTGAGCGGCCTGGCACACTTCACTCAGCTTCTTACGGATGATATGCTGCCCCTTGTACTTTGCCAGCATCGTATCCATGAATTTCTCCATAGTCATGCCGGCAATAGTATGTGGACAAGGGTAAGTAGCGAGTACGGCTAAGCCTGTCTTGGCAGAAACGTCTTTGAAGACGGTGTGGAACTCCGGGAACAAACTATCAAGCAAAGCACTGAGAAGATTGGTTGCCCTGCTCCTCTCCCGGCCAAGCCTGTAATAGGTATGATAGGCAGCACGTATGTCTGCGTAGTTTCCCTGAGGTAACCTGGTCTCGGTGAATTTGCCTGTCCGAAGAAGCTCCGCTGCCATGTCTGCATCCCGGTAGTCATTCTTCCTACGGTCGATATCCTCGCCCTCACGTCTACGCTTCAAGGTGAAGGGGCTTATTAGACGAAAGGACAGTTCCCGCTCCTCCAAGAAATAGGCCACTGTGCGCCAGTACCGGCTGCCTGCCTCAATGGCAAAAATGGCGCCTCTACAACCGGTATTGGTCACCTGTGACTGAACACGCTCCAGCAGTTCTTCGAAGCCTGACCTTGAGTTCTCTACCTTGAACTTCGCCCGGGTAAATGCATCAGGAGTCTTGATTACCGCGGCGTGTTTCTTTTTGTGAGCATCAATCCCCACAATAAGATAATTAGCGGGGATCTGCTCAAGCTTTCTGGCAGTGCTATTCTTCATTTCAATGGCTCCTCCTTTTTAGTCTTATTAGTGTGTCTCCCAACACACCGAGACTATTGTAGGCGGGAGCTGTCATTATCTCCTACTAATTCCTCATACTACAGGAAGGCGGCGGGTAGCCGCCTTTTTGTGCATTTTTTTGTAAGGGGGGTAGTCCTTGCCCTGTGTGCGGTAGGGATACTCCCCTTTTGCGTTGCTAGGCAAGAAAGGAGTAAACGTGAAATGTGAGTTCTGTGGTCAAGAGACACCTAGCCGGATAAAGCTGCGCCTTTACACACCGCAAGGGATCTGGGTCTGCGAGGAATGCTATAAGGCGATAGACAGCCATCGCCACAAGCCTTATGCAAAGGTGATGGACAAGCTGGCTATGCTTGAAGCTGGCTACCATGTCAATCGTAAGCTGGCAAGAAGATAGGGCAGGTCTGGCCGGAAAGGGGTCATATGGCTAGAACAACCAGGGAAAGGCTGGCAGACTGGATAGACAGCGATGTCATAGCCGAGCATATCCTTGACGAATTGAAAGAGCAGGGCGGCAAGCCTACGCTGAAGTATGCCAAACAAGTCTGGCTCGATGTGCTACAGCATGAGCTTCACGATGCTATCAAGAACACCATCACAGCAGCCAGGTCGCTATTGTGCTGCAATGGCTATTGACATCGCACAAGCGAATAGCCTAGTATGCCTTCCGAGGAAAGGAGGGTGAAATGCAAGCATATTGCATGAAGTGTCGTGCCAAAAGGGAGATGAAAGATACCAGAAGTATCGTCATGAAGAACCGCAGGCCTGCCACTCAAGGCGTATGCCCCGTATGTGGCACGAAGATGTTCAGAATTGGCAAGAGTTAGGCCCGGCCCGCACAGCCTAACAGAACTCAGAAGGGCTGGATATTCCCCGTATTGGGATGTCCAGCCCTTATATTTTGGCCAATCACACATAACGAGTTGATGTGCGGTCCTGCCTTCGGGTATGCTGTAGGTTCTCCTGGCTACAAACAACGCCGGAGACCAAGCATGGGCCAGCGAGTTGGGAAACAGCTAGGACCGGGACGCCCCTGTGACCCTGGGCTGACCATTATCCCTCAGAAGAGATTTGAGGGCCAAAAGGCAAAGCTAAGACCCTCCCTATCAGCTCATTCCTCTTAGTATTCGGGATAGTGGCAATACAAATCGCAATATTAGTATCGAAAAAGTCTTTGAAGGAATCCCCGAGGTTTACGGAACAGGTAATTGACTTGGCGCAAGCGATGCAAGGGTCTATAATTGATGCAATACTCAGGAAGGAGCCCAGATGACGGAAGACTTGAAGCGCAAAAGACTGAATGTAAGAGCGTTTATGTCGTTGCAACAAACCCGCGACCTGCTTCTTAGATGCGAGGACCAAGTGGTTCACGAATTCGGAATTACTGCGGAGCAATACTCAGTGCTGGTGGCCATGAAAGGCCTCGATGACCCTGTGAAGGTAACCGACGTAGCCCGGTGGCTGGGACGCAAGGTCAACAGCGTGAGTATGTTGGTCGATCGCATGGTCAACGCCGGTCTGGTCACAAGGAAAAGAGATCTGCCGGACCGCAGGGCAGTAAGGTTGGGCATGACTAGCAAGGGGCGGAAGGCTTGTGAACGGGCAACGCCAGCAGTCTCCAGGCTTATCGCAGAAGTGTTTTCGCTACTTTCACCTGAAGACACCGACGCCTTGGTCAATCTCCTGGAGGCGCTAAGAGGCAAGGCACTTAGGTATCTCGGTTCCCGAGTTGGTCCAGACAGAATGAGGTGAAACAAGATTAGGAGCCAAGCCAATCTAATGGAATGGCTAGCACACTATGCTTCGCCCCCACTCCTAAAGCCAAATGTTGGGTTGAGGAGGGAAAGACCAGACGATAAGGACGGTTGACGTCATTTAGGCTAGCTGATATAGAGCAGCTCCGCGGGTTTGCGCTAGTATAGGTAGAGTGTCGTCCTTCGACCCACAGACAAAACGGGTTAGCTGCTGCGAGAGACTGCGCAGGATTCGATTGGTCCGCTAATCTGAGACGATTGGTAACAAAACAGGCAGTTGTTCACTCGTGTGTGTCACAGGCAAGCCTCCCCCACCTAAGAATACTGAGAGGCCAGCCGCTGGAGTTGAACTTTCTCTATGGCAAATATTATCATAGTGGTAGTCTATTCAAATTCACTTCGTAAATGTTCAGACAACTTTTTCCCAAAGACGCAGATACTATCTATGAAATCATAAACCGGGCAGCCCGTGCCTACAAAGGCTTTATTCCCACCGACTGTTACCATGAGCCGTACATGCTCAGGAAAGAACTCCACCATGAGATGAGGAATATGGCTTTCTTTGGTTGGGACGAAAGTTGCGAGATTGTAGGGGTAATGGGTTTCCAGCCAGTTAAGGATGTGACCTTCATCAGGCACGCCTATGTATTGCCTGATTGTCAGAGAAAGGGTATCGGCGCTAAACTCCTTAACCACCTGAAGCAGAGGACGGAGACCAAGCAATTGCTTGTAGGCACTTGGGCAGGCGCTACCTGGGCAATTGACTTTTACCAAAGACAGGGATTCAAAATCATGTCTAACAAGGACGAACTTCTGACGAGGTATTGGGATATCCCCAAGCGTCAGATTGAGACCTCAGTGGTTTTGGGCACAGAGATTTAACAATCTGGACGATTGTTGGGTGTAGCTGAACTATCCGCCCAGTTGTAAAAACTTTGAGGCGTGCCCCAGTGAATCTCCCAATAACGCGTCTCTCTTTGCTGAATCTTACGCTGCATGAGACGACGCAGCCAATTAGCAACGGGCCTTCCTTGTTTGAGGAGTAAGCATTGCAAATATGGCCGGGGCCGTGCCTAGGCCTGCCCACGGGGCTCGCCAATTTCCTGAGCGATTGTGGCATCAAGTGCGTTTGCAGGGCAACGTGAGGCTCTCCCATATCGCCTTCAATTTCAGTATTAGGCACCAGAGCAGCGACGCTATCAACGACAATAACATGAACGTCCCCGCTTTCAATCGCTGCGATTTCGACCTCCTTGGAGTTCATGATACTTGTCGATATATTCGTGAATCGCTATCACCACTGCGGCGTGGCTCCAAGTCAGTGGCGATACACTGAGTGGAGCAGAGGTTTCGGGATGAACCTGCTCGGCAAGAACACCACTATTGAGAGCGCAGCGCTGAGCCCAATTGAGGATCTGGAGAACTGGCTTTAGATCATCTACCGATTGAGCTCTAGCGATGTAGTATTGTGCTATCCACATAGTGCAGATAAACCAGGGATTACCAGGCACTTTAGCAACGTCCTGACTAACTTGCTGATAGCGGTCGTTTTCATAACGGGCAACGCCTCCCATCTCAGTTTTACACCAAAGCCTATCTATAAGTGCTGCCATAGTGCTCTCAATGTGTGGATCGGTAGCTTGCAGCATACCGAAAAGAAAAAGACCGCAAATACTGCTATCGATAATGTAGTCTGGTTCCACCGTACCGTTGGCGGCAATCCTGATCGAGCGCAGGAAACGTCCCAGCTTCTTGTCAAAGAGATACTTAATTGCAGCCTCTTTTATCTCAGCAGCTGCCCCACGATAGTGCTGGGTCAGTGCTGCCTCACCAAACATTTCTGTGAAGTTGGCTGCAGCTTGTAAGCCTGCCCAGACTGCAGCAACTGTGAAGGAGTGGATACCACGGCGCTCCTCCCAAAGGTCATATGAGGGTGCTGGCAGTTTCGTATGAGGCTCTCTATAGCTAGCCATAAAATCGGCAGCGTTCTTAATCAGCTTTTGATAAAGGGGACGGATGGACTCTACATTGTGGAACTTATTGTAGTAGTGCCAAAGACTATATAGCACCAAAGCAGTTTCATCCTCTTCAATCGGCAATTGCAGCTTACCCTCCTCGTCTGCCCAGGGCATCCAGTTGCCTGCCAGACGCCCATCAGAGGTATACTTGTGAAGGAGGTAGCCTTTACTGGTAATGACATCGGCGCAAAAATCGAAGAACCGGTGGCCGACCTCCTCATAATTGGCCATGTCGAAGGTTCTAGTCACAAAGGCACCATCGCGACCCCACACATAAGAATAGGTGTCCCCCAACACTTCAGAGATGTCTGAGTCAGTACCGGCGATGATGGCACCGCGGTTATCAGTCTGCACACGCATAGTAAGCAAGCTGAGCCTATGCAAGTCCAATACAGAGGTCGGCAGGTCAGCAAAGTCCAGTGATTCCTTATTCACCCAAGCTCGCCAGTAATC
>JAWOFK010000030.1:0-20588 GCA_046497565.1 Dehalococcoidia bacterium | reverse complement strand
GTTTTTAAAATAATTTAAATTCCATCCAAGCAAATCATCTCTTTGACCATAAGTTTTTTGTTCAGGTCTTCCAGGATATTCAAAATCCAATACCTTCACCCTTGGGCGAGGGTCATTTTTGTAGTTGTCATATTTGAATTTAACGTATTGAAGACCTTCGTCTAAAACTTCTCTTAGTTTCATTTCTTTTTTATCTTGCTTCTTATTTTCTTAAGAACTTTTTTCTTTCTTTTCTTATCTTCTTCGTCTTTATCAAACTTCATTTCTTTGTTTGCGTTTGAATATTTATCTTTCTTCAAAAAGTCCATAGGGTTTTTTCCAACCTTTAGTCTTTTTGGAATTTCATCACCTGATAAATCAGCTGTTGTTACTGGCATTATTTTATAAACCTCACATCATGCACTTCTGCAAAGATTCTTAACTGTTCTTTTATCTTTTCATTTGCATTTATAATTAGCTTTTTTGCTTCTTTATTATCTTCACATATCTGTGCTAAATACTCTACAAGTTTATAGTCAGCCTCTTCAACTCCAAACATATTAAACCAAACATTCGTAATGTGAATTTGTGGGGGGATCGGCTCGACCACGATGCACTGATAATGACAGCCTGATAGGTTAAGAGGCGAGCACTTATTGTAGCGGAGTTGAAGCAGAGCATCGTGTCCAAAAGGCCCGTACAGCCAAAAACCAATTTTCCGGGCCGGCTTATTATAGGCATTTTCAGACTAGCGCTTGAAGAACTGGCGATTTATGCTATCTGGCGATGGCTGCTACCGGAATTCGACATCAAGTTGCCGCTCTTTGTGGCTGTCCTGGCCATGGTGGCGTGGGGATGTTTCGCGATTACCAGGTTCATCCTCGCCGCTCGCGTCTTGAGGAAGCCAGAGATGCCTGGCCTCCCTTCCCTGGTGGGGAGCGTGGGCAAGGTGGTGAGCCCGCTTACTCCCCAGGGCACAGTGAGAATCGCAGGTGAGACGTGGATGGCGACACTGGTTGAAGGCGAGCAGGCAGAGGTCGGCGAGGAGGTCACCGTCACGGATATGGATGGGCTTTTGCTGCATGTGCGACCGGGGCGTCCACAGAGTGAGTGATTCCATGAAACTGAAACCTGTCCCGGAGCTCGGCCTCGCTCACGATAATTCGGCAACATGGCTCAGATTGCGGTGGAAGGCTCGTACGACCGTTCTGTGGTCGGAGAAGGCCGATAGCCACTTCTAATGCTTGTTTGTAGAAAACCAATGTGAAGTATCTGTGATATGGTAGAATATTTTCAGTAACCTGGATTCAGTGCGGGAAAGATGTACAAGAAGAAGAGAGTAGCTGTCTTAAAGCATCGCCGGCGCCAGAAGAAGCTCGAGGAGAAAAAGAGAGCCCAGGCTCCAGCGAAGGAACGATGAAAAGGGCCCTGCTGTTAACCGGCAAGCCGGGGTCGGGCAAGACTGTTATCATCAAGGAAGTCGTAGCCAGGGCGGGGGTTAAGAGCGGCGGTTTCTATACTGAGGAGATACGGACTGGCGGCACAAGGCAGGGGTTCCGGATTATCACCCTCGATGGCCAGGAGGCGGTGCTGGCTCATGTTGGCATCTCCAGCCCCTATCAGGTAGGCAGGTACCGGGTGGACACAAATGCTCTGGACCGGGTCGGCGTTTCTGCTCTGCGCCGGGCGCTCCGGGAAAGCGACCTGATAGTCATTGATGAGATTGGCAAGATGGAGCTCCTGTCTTCCCAGTTCAGGGAAGGTGTGATGCAGGTGATAAACAGCGGCAGGAAAGTCCTGGGCACCATCATGCTCAACCCCCACCCCTTCGCCGACGGAATCAAACGCCACCCTGAAGTCGAAACGTTCCTGGTAACCAGGGACAATCGCACCGAGGTAACGAACAAAGTCTTAAACCGGCTAATCGAAGGGGTGAGCTGAAGGCACCGCACAGAAAGCCGCTGAACACTGCGCTGTTTCCTCGTGGTATTCTGAGGGTGCTGATACTGAATTTGTAGCAGGCCCGGTGAGCACGGTGTGTCTGGATTACCTTCCCCTTTTAGGAAAGTCTGTTTTTTGCTAAGATGGAGTGCCGAGCAAAATGTGCTACTACTCAGGGGTAGAGATCGATACATATCGACGGTCAGCCCCCGTGGTGATAAAGATGGAAGACGGCTTGAGAAAGCGATTGGAGGTGGAATGCAAGCTCTTTTGTGCCGCGGTACGGGAAGGCTGGCGGAGTAATAGACCTACAGGGTGGGCGTCAATATGGAGGACTTCGTCAGCCTGGCCTGAAATGCCGGGTACTCCACGATAGGAAATAAATTATGAGTCGCTGGGAGTTTAAACACTGGTTTGCCGGGTACATTGCACTGGCAGTGATGATCCTGGTCACCAGCTTGTGGACATTCTGGGGCGTAAGAGCAATGTGTTATCAGGGCTGGTGGGATGCGTGGTACGTCCGCGTGGCCTACTTAGCGCCGGCATTTGTGTTTCTGGGGTTGACATTAATAATGGTTGCACGGCCCCGCGCCGGGGGCTGGTTAATTATAATCATCGGTGGGGCTCTTACTGTCTGGTGGTGGTGGCTAATCCGGGTCACGGCTGGTCTAACCCTGAGCACGGTATTGAGTACTCTGCCTTTCAGTGGCCTGGCGGTGGTCGCTGGGGTGCTGTCTTTTGTTGATGGGCACTACCGACAGCGGTTGCGCTCCAGAGAAGGACGCTTGCCGTCAAAGGAGTGGCTCCCTCGCAAACTGCGTTACGTATTGGCCATCGCACTTCCGCTGCTGGTGGCTATCGTCGCTTCAATTCTAGTTCCGCTCGCCCTGTTTCCTGAGATTGGTAATCAACAGGATGGGGTAGGGCCCGTCCGTGATAGCGACCAGTTCCGAAATTTATGTGTCCGATTTGTGCGAACGGTAGCTGAGAATCATCTTGATGGGCAGCCCACGCAATACCCTACGGAATTAGAAATCAAGGGCAATTGGGAGCTTGAAATAACCATATATCACCAGGGAGAAGTAAAAGGGACTGGCGGCAGTAAACGGGAGGACCAAATACTGCCGTTGACACTGGAAGAAGCAACGCTAAATGCACTGGAAGAAGCGCACCCGAAGCTTAGCGAGGAAGATCTCGAAGAGGCAAGATTCCTGGTTACTTTCTCCTATCCTCCTCACTTCTTTGACCAAGTTGATAACTTGTTTCAGCTTATACCTCGCTTCGAGTATGACTACAGCCGTTCATTTTGCCATGATGACCGTTCGTTTTCCTTCATAGAATACGATGGAGAAGGTAAGGAGCTTGTTGAGGGCCTGGTGATAATACGCAGCCTGGATAAGCAATTAATGCTCGAGAGAATTGAGCAGGGAAAAGAATTTCTATTCAGGGCAATGCATGAAGACGAGCACGGGTTTTACAAAAGGTATGAAACTGAGAGTGATTACTTTGGGGATCGGCTCCATACTGTATATTCGGCTTCAATTATATATACGTTTTTGCGGATTTATGATTTCGACCAGGATGAGCGGATACTGGAAGGCATACCGGAGTGGGGAGATTTTCTTCTTTCGATGCAAAGCAAAGATGAAGCAACTTATGGTGCATTCCATTATTCGTACTATCCGTCAAGCGGGACAAAACAAGCGAGCTTTCCTGTTGGTACTACAGCGTTAAGCATATTTACGTTATTGGATCTATATGAGCGAACCGATGACTCCAGGTATTTGGAATCGGCAAAACTGGGTGGTGATTGGCTGACCACTATGCAGAGACCCGACGGAATTATGTACGCATATAAAAACCGAGCTTCGGCCGGGAAATGGGCGTATGGCGAAAAAGAATCACTTCTTTATAATGGTCAAGTTCTTTCTGCACTTTCGCGGCTCTACATAATTACCGGAGAAACAAGGTACTATGAGGCTGCAAAAAGGATTGCCCAGCACTTCTCGGCAAGAGTTGAAAAAGAGGGTTGTTATCTGGGGGATGACTACCGCTGGAAAAACCCGATCTCAAGTGCCTGGGTGGCGATGTCTTTGCTTGATTTCTACCAAATAAATAAGGAGGATTACTACAAAAACATGATTCTTAAATGCAGCGCTGAACTCCTGGAAAGACAAGCAAAAGACATGGAGCATCCTCTCTACCATGGAAGCTGGTACCGGGCGTATTCGACCAGCGGAAACGGCTGGCTGGCTGAAGTGATGATGGAAATGTACAGGTTCTGCCAGGAACAGAACGCGGACGGATGTGATAGATACAAAGAGGCGATAGTAAGAGTAATACGGTGGGTTATTCAGAACACCTATTCAGAAGAAAATACCTTTTTCCTCAAAGAGCCCGAAAAAGCAATAGGTGGCATTTTCTGGAACTATGAAGGTAGATACGTTAGAACCGATTCACTATGTCATGCCCTGAATGCGTATGTCGGCATGATGGACGAATGGGAAGACGGAACCCTGCTTTCACTTCCAGAACAGCCGATTGGGGTTACCTTGAGCCGACTAAGAGGTTGAGTTCTCTCAATCTCGAGGTGAAGGGGTTCTTGCTTCAGCAGAGAAGTTCGTTGAGAAAGCAACCGCTATCTTTGCAGTGGGCTTGATTGGTATGGTGCCCCTGGAATTGTAAGCGGCCGCTAGCTAGCTCTGTGGCTCGATAACCACTTTTAGTGAGTCCTGAGGCCGGGCGACAAGCTGGAAGCCGAGGCCTGTTTCCGCCAGACCCAGTCGATGGCTAATCATGTCCCGCACGCGTATTCTGCCAGCGCGTATCAACTCCAGAGCTGCGGCATAGTCCGCAGGGCTGCCTGCATAGGAACTGGTGAGCGTTATCTCGTTGCGCCAGAACAGGTCGTTCACCGATATGGGAACGGTGACGCCCGGCGCTGTGGGAGCAAAGAACAGCACAGTGCCCCCCCGCTCCACCGACTCCAACGCCTGAGCTATAGCTGATGTCGCCCCGCTGCATATCACTACAAGGTCAGCGAGACGGCCCTCGGCTGCCTGTCGCAGGTAGGCCGGGGTGTATTCCTTGGCCTGAACGGCGATATCGGCGCCAAATTTTCGCGCTGCCTCCAGGCGATGATCAACGACGTCCGTCACTGCAATATGCCCGGCCCCTGAGGTCCGGGCCAGTTGTATATGGAGCAACCCGGCAATGCCGCAGCCGATAACGAGCACACTGCACCCCGGCTGTAGCCGGGCCAATCTTTGCCCGCGCAGGACGCAGGCCAGCGGTTCAATAAAGGTCGCCTCCTCAAAGGATACTTCGTCGGGCAGGGAGAATATGCCCTGGTCGACGTTGATGCGCGGCAAACGCACATATTCGGCAAAGCCACCGGGTTCGAAATTGGTCCGACGCAGGGTATCGCAAACTGTGTGGTGTCCGCTAAGGCAGTAATGGCACGTGTTACAGGGAACGTGATGGGCGGCGCAAATCCTATCGCCAGGCTTATAATGCTCCACATTCTCTCCGACGGCAACAATGACACCGGAAACTTCGTGTCCTAATACCAGAGGTGCTTTGTGCAGGCGGTACCATTCCAGCAAATCGGTGCCACAGATGCCGCTGGCCTCCACCCGCATCAGCACCTCGCCGGGGCCGAGCTGCGGCACAGGCATTTGCTCCAGCCGCACATCTTGATTACTGTAATACATTGCTACACGCATGGCAGCCTCCCCGCAGCACACGAGAGGTCGGGGACAAACCCCGCCACTATATCAGCAGGACAAATGTAAATCCTAAATTCTAAGCACGAAATACCAGACAAATTCCAATTTCCAAGTTCAAAATCCAAAACGTTTTGAGCATTGGTATTTTGGGCTTTGATATTGTTTCGGATTTCGAATTTCGTGCTTAGGATCTTCTTCTTCACGGCTCAGGATTCAGGATTTCTTTTGTGCCGCTCCGCTCTTCACGCTATTGTATACATCCTGGGCCTGCTCCGCCGTAGCGTTCTCATGGATAATGGCCCGAATAGCTCTGATCATGGCTACCGGCTGCTCATTTTGCCAGATGTTTCTTCCCAGGTTGACACCGATGGCGCCTTTCTGGATGCCGTCGTAAACAAATTGCAGTACTTCGAGTTCTGTGTTTACTTTCGGCCCCCCGGCAATGACTATTGGAACAGGGCAGCCCTGTGTAACCCTCTCGAACCTTTCACAGTAATAGGTCTTTACCACCCGGGCACCGAGTTCGGCGGCAATACGACAGGACAGTGCAAGATAGCGGGAGTCGCGCTTCTTCAGTTCTCTGCCCACAGCGGTAACTGCCATGACTGGGATGCCATACCTCTCCCCTTCATCAACAAGCCTGGCCAGGTTTAGCAACGAATCGTGCTCATAATCTGTCCCGATGAAGACGGAGATGCCTACGGCACACACATTGAGTCGGATGGCTTCTTCCATGGATGTGGTTATCCCCTCGTGGGCCAGATCCGCTCCGGCTATGCTGGTGCCGCCAGATACCCTGAGAATTATTGGTTTGGCCTTGTCGGGCTGTAGCACGGACCTTAACATCCCCCTGGTGATGAATATCGCATCAGTATAGGGGAGAAGGGGTTCCAGAGTTTTGCGGGGATTCTCCAATCTTTTGACAGGGCCTTGAAAATACCCGTGGTCCACGGGCAGGAACAAACAGCGGCCATCTCCTTGAATTAGTTGTGCCAGACGGTTTTCCATACCCCAATCCATGAGAAAAAACCTCCTCTCTATGATATCCGGGCAGTATTATACCACAGTAATCTGGCAAATCATTTCAACTGAGCAATTTGCGGCTTGCACAATTTCCCGGGGATAGGCTATACTATCGAGAGAGAGCTTTTTGGTGACTTTAGCGGAGTGGAACCACCCGTTCCCATCCCGAACACGGAAGTGAAACGCTCCAGCGCAGACGATACTTGAGGGGCAACCCTCCGGGAAAATATGTCGTTGCCAGAAAGCTCTCATTCTAACTGGGCCAGGTCGAACTTCATGCCATCCCTGGCGGCAATGATTGTGATCCCCGTCTCACCGGTCAGTTTCTTGGCCAATTCCCACGGTTTGGCCCGCCACATAGTCATGCCAAAGTGAGTCAGTATAGCTGTCCTGGGCCTCAGCTCCTCAATTATGCTCTTTGCCTCAGGAAGGGATAAGTGGTCAATGGGAGCACCCGGACTCAAGCGGACCACATTGATGATCAACAGCTCACCTCTGTATCGGTTGGCTAAATCTTCAAAATACCTGGTATCGGTAATCCAGGAGAAAGTATGCCGCGGCGTCTGGAAGACGAAGCCATATGTTTCCACAGGATGTTTGTGCCGGACCGGGGTCTCAAAAGAAACATCGTCAATCACGTAAGACCCACCTTCACTCAAAAGCTGTATACTCTGGGGATAGGACTGTAAATAAGAAAAGACGACCGGGTCTTTGTCGAGGGCATCGGCGGGAACGAAGACCGTGCCGCGCTTCTTGGTACCTCCGTCGGTCATAGCTTCAATCATGATGTTTATATCCCCGCTGTGGTCCAGGTGTCTGTGAGACAGAATAATAGCCTCCAGTTTGGCAGGGTC
Source organism: Dehalococcoidia bacterium (assembly GCA_046497565.1). GTDB lineage: Bacteria > Chloroflexota > Dehalococcoidia > GIF9 > AB-539-J10 > RBG-13-51-36. The sequence goes on along the minus strand of JAWOFK010000030.1, from coordinate 13,063 downwards.
AAGCTTTCTCCGGGCAGCCTGAACCAGTGAGCCAGGCCCGGGGTCGAGGAGTATTTGAGTGCTACCCAGGTTAAGCCAGGCACCTCCTGAAGCCAGGAATTGGCGAGCCACTACAAACCTGGCACCGGCAGTACCCAGGAAAGTGATTGTGTCGCTCAATTCAGCCACCGCTGAATTATAGCAAGGAAATCTGCTAAAATTGACGAGTAATGGCGGAAGTGGAAGCAGAAATTGCCGGGCTAATAAGGGAATACCAGGCCAGGACAGGTAAATTGCTGACCATCGGCACCGCCGAGTCAGCTACCGGCGGCGGGATAGCGGACAGGATAACCAACGTCCCCGGTAGCTCGGACTACTTCAAGGGCTCGGTAGTAGCTTACAGCAATGAAGTGAAAATCGCCTTGCTGGGGGTAAACAAGGCGACTATCGAAAACTATGGTGCTGTGAGCGAGCAAACAGCTGTGGAAATGGCTCAAGGCGGCAGGAAGCTCCTGAATGTGGATATATGCGTCTCTGATACCGGGGTTGCCGGTCCCTCGGGTGGTGGCTCCGAAAAACCGGTGGGGTTGTTTTATCTGGGCCTGGCCACCGAAGGTGAGAGCTCGAGTGAGAAGCACATCTTTCAGGGAAATCGAGAGGAAAACAAACGAGATGCTGTGAAAGCAGCGCTAAACATGCTGAAGGAATACTTGCTGAGGCGCACCGACGCCGGAGGCTAAAGACAGAGCGTAAAGATTAAGAGGAGGCTGGTTAAGGACGATGACAAACGAGAAGTTCACTGTTGAAGGAGACGAGGTAGTTGACAGGGTCAAGGAGCTAATACACGAAGGGAATATCAGAAGGGTCCGTTTAATACACAAGGGGCGTCCGCTGATAGATATTCCGCTGTCAGTAGGTGTTCCCGTGGCTGCGGCAACGGTCCTGGCAGCTCCGGTTCTGGCTGCGGTGGGAGCAATTGCCGCACTGGTCACAGAATGCACTATAGAAGTAGAAAGGATGGAGGACGGCCCAGAAGACACGGCGGAAAGAAAAACGAACAGCTAGCACCCTCTGCCCCATGATTCCGGCGCTGAAAGTGCTGCCGAAAGGCACCGAACGAGCACTGGGTGTAGAATGGAATAGCCTCTTTAGGGTATACTGCAACATATCATGACAGCCTTCGATACAGGCGAAATAAAGTCCAGGGCAAAGAGCAATTTTGCCGATGCCTGGGTAGCCACAGCCAAGCTTATCCCCACCAACACCGAAATCACTTTGTCAGGGAAAGGCAGACCACATCTCGTACAGGAATTGATTCAGAAATCTCGCCAGATATTGCTGAACCTGGGTTTTGATGAGGCTGAAAACCTGACAATCTTGCCGGAAAGCGATGTGGTCAAGCAGTATGGTCCGGAGGCCCGCGTTATTCTGGACAGGGTTTTCTACCTGGCTGAATTGCCCCGCCCTGACATAGGGCTGAGCGCCAAAAAAATAGCCCAACTGGAGAAGATAGCGGAAGAAATCGACATTGAGAGATTGCAGACCATTTTGAGAAATTACAAAAAGGGAGAAATCGAGGCCGACAATCTTATCGAAGAGCTCATTGCCGGACTGGGCGTCACCGATTACCAGGCCACCGAGCTACTGGACAAGGTTTTCCCCGAGATGAAAAGACTACAGCCGGTGCCCTCCAACAGGACCCTGCGAAGTCACATGACGGCTACCTGGTTTCATACCCTGGCAGCATTACAGTCCCGATGCAATCGGGACAGCTTTCCCGTCGCTTTGTTCTCCGCGGGACAGAGATATCGCAACGAACAGAGAGAGGACGCCAGACATTTGCGGGTGCACAACTCGGCATCCATCGTGGTTATGGACCCTGAAATGTCCTTAGAAGCGGGGAGTGCGCTTACCAGGGAAATCATGCGGCAATATGGCTTTTCCGACGTCAAATTTGAGACCAAAGTGGCTACGTCCAAATACTATGCCCCCGGGCAGGAGCAGGAGGTCTTCGTTAATCATAAGGGTACCTGGCTGGAAATAGCCGACATTGGAATGTACTCGCCTGTTGCCCTGGCCAATTTCGACATCAAATATCCTGTGTTTAACGCAGGCTTTGGCATTGAGAGGCTGGGGATGCTTCTTTACGAAATAGACGATGTCAGGAAGCTGGCATATCCTCAATTTTCTATAGCCGAGTATCCCGACGAAGAGATAGCCGAATCCATCACATATATAGCCAGCCCCCGGACGGCCAGGGGACAGAAGATAGCGACGGCAATCGAGGAAACCGCCCGAAAGCATAAAGACGAGATTGCTCCGTGTGAGTTCCTGGCCTGGAAAGACAAGTCCGTTGAGGTAAGAGTTGTCGAGAAGGAGGCAGGCAAGAAGCTGATCGGCCCCGCCGGGTTCAACGAAATCTGTGTTGCCAATGGCACTATCTATAGTGACGTCGCGCCTTCAGGGGTGTACACCGGGATAAACTACATGCACGCTATAGCTACGGGTGCCGCCGCAGCAATAGAAAGTCCCGATGCCATCGGGGACTTCACTTATCAGGTGAAGGGGATAAGGCATCTATCTGACCTTAATCTACAGATTCCCCAGGCCGTGCGACAACATATCGAAGGAGAGCAGAAGAAGATAGAGATTGGTGGGGCCGTATTCGTGACCATAGAAGTCAAGAAGCTTTAGGTGCTCCAGAATAGCAAATGACAAATAAAGCTCAAAATCGAAAAAGGAGTAGTCTTGGCATTTAGGCATTTGGATTTCACGTGTTATTTGGATTTTGCCATTTGAATCTTCTGATAACAGGCTTGGAGGGAACTGAGATTGCCGCGTCCCGATTGCATCGGGACTCGCAATGACGAATAGTGAAGGGCGCAGAGTACGTCCCCGGCACAAAGTCGTGAAGCCCAATTGGTTCCTACACGGCTTGCAACTCTCCATGGAATCGTATATTCTACCTTGAGATCCCAAACGGGCTGATTGGTAGTAGGAGGCTCAGGTGGAATTCAGGCTTACAGCGCATGCCAGAGAACGTGCTGAAGAAAGGGGAACCACAGAAGTCGAAATCGGTGTGGTTTTGTCTGGCAGGCAACAAATCGAACTGAAGCAGGGGAGAAAAAGCAAAGAGACGATTTTTGACTACAATAGGGAATGGCTTGGCAAGCACTATTCCCAGAAGAAGGTGCAGGTGATATATATTGAGGAAGAGGAGGAGACAGCAGTGATTACAGTCAAGGTTTACTACGGAAGATGGAGGTGAACAATGAGAATTACTTATGACCCGAAATACGACGTCCTCTACCTGAAGCTGGGTGACGCTGAAAAGGTCTTGTGTAAGGAAGTAGACGAAGACATTAGTTTTGATGTGGATGCTCAGGGGAAGCTGGTCGGCATAGAAGTTCTTTCGGCGTCTGAACATATAAGTTTGAAAGAATTGTTGCCGGTAGAGATAACCAGGTAAACAGCGAAATAATGGAGCAAGATGGAAGAGAAAAGCAGCAAGTCACTACAGAAGTTGAGCGGGTTGCGCCGGCAACATAAGGGGCTCATTAACCTCATGCCCTTACAGACAGGCGGCATTCTCACCGAAGCTGCCAGGGAGGCCCTGGCGGAATTTGGGGATGGATATTCAGTGTGTGATTTTTGCCAGGGCAGCTTGTGCAATGTAAGCAATCCACCCATTCGAGACTTCGTACAAGAGCTTCTGCCTGAATTCCTGGGCTGTGACGTGGCCACCATAACTCACGGAGCCCGAGAGGCCAAATTCATGGTCATGCATTCCCTGGCCAGGCCGGGGGACTCAATTCTGGTTGATGCCAACAGGCATTATACAACGGTCGTGGCTGCCGAAATGGTGGGGCTAAACGTAATGGAGGTGCCTCACTCGGGGCATCCGGAATTCAGGGTCGATGTCGATGAATACGCGTCACTTATCAGAGAAAATGCCCCTAAGCTAATTGTGTTAACCTATCCCGACGGCAATTATGGGAACCTCCCTGATGCCAGAAGGTTGGGAGAAATCGTGCAGGAACACAACATTCCCTACATCCTCAACGGGGCATATGCTGTGGGCAGGATGCCTGTAAGCATGGAAGAGATAGGGGCTGATTTCATTATTGGCAGCGGGCACAAGAGCATGGCCTCGGCCGGACCGGCCGGGGTACTGGGAATGAAGAAGAAATGGGAAGAGACAGTATTGAGAAAATCCACCGCATATGGCAATAAAGATATTGAGCTTCTGGGCTGTAGTATAAGGGGGGTTCCTTTGATGACGCTCATGGCCTCCTTTCCTCATGTAAGGGAAAGAGTCCAGCACTGGCAGGAACAGGTATCTAAGGCGCAGTGGTTTTCTGCTGAGCTTGAGGGACTGGGTTTTGAGCAATTAGGGGAAAAGCCGCACAGGCACGACCTGCTGCACTTCGAGGCACCTGTGCTCTACGATATTTCCAGGCGGGTCAGGGAGAGGGGGTATTTCCTGTACAAAGAACTAAAGGAAAGAGGCATCTGGGGCCCACAGCCAGGCCTGGCCAGGTCTTTCAAGCTCTCCACCTTTGCCGCCGATAGACAGCAGCTGGGCTTTGTTGTGGATTCCTTTAAGGCAATCCTGAGCAAATACGGTTAGGGGACGCGGGCAAGAATTTCCCGGTGTCTCCGGGCGTGGGCTTTTTTCAATTGCTGGAAAGATGCTTGAAATGTAGCGGAACTGAGCTTGTCTGTGCTCATGATTATGGCGTCCTCCCCGTCGCTCGAATAATACCTCAGGCGCCTTCCCACCACCTGGAAGCCGAACTTCTTATAGAGTTCCTGGGCTGTTGCATTGGAAGCACGCACTTCCAGTGTGACCACAGTGGCATTCAATGACGCGGCCAGGTCAATGGTTGCGATGAGCAAAGCTTCGCCTATGCCGAGCCGCCGGTAACTATTCCTGACGCCGATAGCGATGATGTGCGCCTCTTGCATCAACATCCAGAAACCGGAGAAGCCAATTATGTTTTCCGCTGTGTTAGGACGACGCTCATGGTTGAGCAACCGTTTGAACCAGGGCTGTTTCGGCATCACCTGACCCCCGGATTGCGGCGCATCCGTATTCGTACAGGCCACTACATAGCGAACGAATGGATTGTCGAGGTCCCGTTTATATGATGAATGAGAGCGAAACACCCATTCCCCCGGGAAAGCCTCCCTGTCAATTTGGGCTACCTGGGGAATATCCCCGTACTCCATAGGGCGGATGGTATAATGCATCCCTTGCATCGACTCGAATTCTACCATATTTCCTGCCGGGCCAGGCCATAACTCCAGGGTTACATATTCAGATGATTTAGCCTGGAGGGTGTGTTAATAATTTCTTAACATTTGTGATATATTATGATATTGGGGACGTGAAGAATCGCGAGGAGACCGGGAGATGGCACGCAGAGCGGTCCTAGTCGTCGATGACGATACCAAAACTGTGGAGCTGGTCAAGCTTTACTTAAGCCGGGACGGATACCTGGTTCTAACTGCTTATGACGGTGTTGAAGCCCTGCGCATAGCTCGAGAGAGCAACCCCGCCCTCATCGTCCTCGACCTGATGCTGCCTGACATCGATGGCCTCGAGGTGTGCCGCACCCTCAGGCGTGAATGCGATGTACCGGTCATTATGCTCACCGCCAGGACGACCGACCAGGACAAGCTCAAGGGGCTGGACCTGGGGGCAGACGACTATGTGACGAAGCCGTTCAGCCCTAAGGAACTGGCGGCGCGAGTACGGGCGGTGCTCAGGCGACTTCCCGGGGAGCGGGGTCCTACGGAGATTGAGTACGGCGAGCTCAGTATGAATCTTGCCAAACACGAAGCATCGCTTGCCGGCAGAGCGCTCCTTTTGACCGATGTCGAGTTCAGGTTACTGGTGGTGCTGGCCGCAGAGCCGGGCCGAGTGTTCAGCCGGGGAGACCTTATCGAGAAGGCTTTGGGCTACGATTTCATCGGTTTCGACCGTACCATTGATGTTCACATCCTCAACCTGCGGCGAAAGCTCGAGTCGGACCCCAGCCATCCCAGATACATAAAGACGGTATACGGAGCGGGCTATAAGTTTGTTGGAGATGGGCAATGATATACAGATTGTGGTTTCGTCTTCTAATAGCTTTTGCGGTGGTGATAGTGGCGACAGTGGGCACCGTATACTTCTTCGTCAGCCGGAGCATGGCTGTGGAAATGGAATATTATGAGAAATTGAGCGCGCAATATCGTTCCCAGCAAATACAATCGATACAACACAGGCTGTACATCGAGTATTGGAGGGGAGGACAAAGCTGGGACGAAGTCCAGTCTGTAGTGGAAGATACGGCGCGTGTCTCCGGGATACATATCATATTGACCGATGCCGACGGGATGGTCATAGCGGATTCTCAGAAACAACATTTGGACGAGTATTACGAACCCGCCACAACGGATAACCCCCGCGAGATACTGCTGGGCGAAGAGGTTCTGGCGATGCTGTATGTCAGCCCTGCCCCGGCCGCGGAGCCGTATTTTGCTTCGCCGGAAAGGCTGTCCGAGACGGTAGGGCGCTCTCTTATCTGGGGAATCACGCTGGCAATAGTCATCGCCCTGATATTGACCTTTGTCCTGTCGCGGAGAATATCTTCGCCCATCGGTGCCCTGTCCACGGCTGTCAGACAACTGGGAGGGGGAGACCTGTCCCGGAGGGTACAATTGCAGGGCAAAGGCGAAGTCAAGCAGCTGGCACAAGCCTTCAATTCTATGGCCGACGACCTGGAGCACGCCGAGCAATTGCGGCGGAACCTGGTTGCCGATGTTGCTCATGAGCTGAGAACCCCTCTTTCCAATATTCAAGGCTACCTGGAGGCGATTCGCGACCGGGTGGTGAAGCCAAATCGCGCTACCATTCGCTCCCTGGATGAAGAGGCGAACCTGCTTTCACGGCTGGTTGATGAGCTTCAGGAGCTAAGTCTGGCCGAGGCCGGCGAACTGAAGCTCGTTTATCAGGAGGAAGATATAGGCACGTTGGTTGAGCAGGCAATAGCTTCCTGGCGACCTCAGGTGGCAGCAAAGGAGATATCGCTGTCCCTTGACCTGCCTGATAATCTGCCAACGGTTAACGTTGACTGGCAGCGCATCAGCCAGGTACTGCATAACCTGGTGGAAAACGCGGTGGCTCATACCCGCGAGGGAGGGGCTATCAGTGTGGCTGCTACAACACGAAATGGCCAGATAGAGGTCCGCGTGTCGGATACCGGCGAAGGCATTCCTGTTGAGGACTTGCCCAATATCTTCGAGCGCTTCTATAGAGTGGACAGGTCCCGTGCCAGGGCTACGGGGGGCAGTGGTCTGGGTCTTACTATTGCTAAGCGCCTGGTGGAAGCCCATGGCGGAAGAATCGCAGTCCAGAGTGAACTTGGCAAGGGAAGCTCTTTTTTGTTCACTATCCCCATCGCGGCATAGCATTGAGTGTGAAGGGGAGAGAATGAAAATTCCCCGGGCAATAATATTCCTTGTCATTGCGAGCCCCGACTTGTCGGGGCGTGGAATCTCCGAAAGCAAAATGCCAAATCCTGAGCACGAAATCCTGGACAATCTCAACGCACGAAATACCAATGTTCAAAACGTTTAGGACTTCGAATTTGACCTTGAAATTGCGGAGCCTGTTCCGAGTCCCGATTTATCGGGACGAGGAATCCCGGTCGGAGATTGCTTCGTCACTACGTTCCTCGCAATGACAAAATGGAAATGGGCTCCTTGCAATGACGAAAGGGGAAGGGGCTCCTTGCAATGAGGAGAAGACGCTTGGTGTGGGGGTTGACAGGGTCGGCGTGCCTCATATATTATTATGCACTGCAAGAGATTGGAAGCTACAGTTTTGGTAAAAACCGAACCCTCCCTGAAGCTGAGGATCGTGAGTCAGATGGTGGCAGGTAAGACAGAATCAGAGCACCCGGTGGCAAGAGACGAAATTTTCACCGTGTTTTGGCCCATCAGCTATGGAATCTTAACAGGATCTTAACATTCATCTGTTACACTTATTAGCAAATACACAAAACAGCCTGGTGGCTGAAAGGGGGTGAAAGCGGAGAACTAGGTACATCATAAAAACGCTGGAGACGGTTGTGGGCTGCGATCGGTTTCCGGTTTTCACCGGGACAGGCTCCGGCGGAGGCAAGTTCAGACAGCCCTAAAATATAAAAAGGAGGAGAAAAAAGTGAAGAAAGCATTTCTAATCTTGTTAGCAGTGGTGCTGGCTCTGAGCATGGTTGCTCTCGCCTGTCCGGCACCGGCGGAACAACAAGAAGAAGAAGAGGAAGAGGAAGAAGAGCGCACGGTAATTACGCTCGACTTCGGCACCTTCTGGCCGCCCGTAGACTTCCAGGTAGGAGGCGCAGGTTCTCCATACCCGGGAACCGGGCACTATGCCTGGATGAGTCAGATATCGGAGGAAGTTCTGGCCGATACCACCGACTATCAGATCGAATGGAGGGTACACCACAAACACCCAGTGTTGGATCTGTGGCCCGGTGTCACGGCGACTCCAGCGACTTACGATGTCATAACCAGCGGTCCGGGTTATACTGCCGGTGTAATGCCTTTGTGGGCAGGGCCCGAGTTCGCCTCTGAGCTTCCGGGCAGAACGGATGCACTGGCGATGTCGATGGCATATCAGAAACTGTACGACGACTATGCGCCGGCCAAGGCTGAAATTGAGGACCAAGTCAAGCTCATGCACCTGTGGTCTACCGGGCCTGGCTTCTTCCTGATGACGCCGGACTGGGGCCCAATCACCTCGATGGGCGACTTCACGGATGCGAAGATCAGGGCGGCCAACCCCGCGTCAGCGGCTATTATAGCCGCTCTGGGGGCCGAGGTTTATTCCGTTGCCATGAGCGGTGCATACGAGGCATTTGAGGCCGGATTGGTTGACGGTATCCTTTGTCCTACGGACACCCCCGTGGGCTTCGGCCTGGATGAGTTCCTACGCTCGGCTGCCTACGCGCCGTCCAGCTACCAGTTTGTGTTCATGAAGGTCATGAGCAAGTCCACCTGGGACGGCTTGCCGGCAAGTGTGCAGGCTGTCTTTGATAAGGTCAATGCAGAGTACCCTGAATACTACGGCAAACTGAGGCAATGGGGTGAGGAAGGGGGGCTAGCGTATTGTGAAGCAACGTACGGAGCCGATTGGACGACGGTTGACCTGCCCAATGACTACCCGGCGGTTTACGCGGAGCTAACGGCGATAGGAGAGGGCACTCGTGAGGCATGGATCGGCGGCGACGCGGACAAGCAGGCTATGTGGGATGCGTTTGTCGCCGCGGATGCTTGGGCCGCGGCTAACTATGGCGGCACGTTTACACCCGGTGCGACTCCGCCGCCTCCGCCCGCATTCTAGTAAATTGGCGCAGTCATAAGCATGGATAGGAAGGTGTGATGTCGGTTGAAGTGCTGTAAGGGAGAGGGGGTATCCCGGGGGTTTTCCCCGGGATACCCCCTCTTTATTTGTGGTATGAACCGAGTGGTTGCCTGCAACCACTGCACAGGAGGGCCTGATGAATACTTTTGACAAAGTGCTGCGGTTTGTGACGGAGAAGATGTCCTGGGGTGCGATGGCTGCCATAGTGGTGGTTGTTGGCCTGGTCGTAGCGGACATTATCAAGCGCAGCCTGGGTTTCGCCATGATTCGTGGCGTCCCCGAGACTGTAGAGCTGATTGCGGCCGTGATACTGAGCATGGGAATTGCCTATCTTACGGTCGTGAAGGGGCATGTGGCGGTGGGTATCCTGGTGGACCGTTTTCGGCCCCGGGTGCAGGCCGCCTTTGTGCTTGTTACCAGTGTTATTGCGCTCGCCTTTGCCGTCTTCCTAACCCGGGGACTGTTCCAATTCGCTATGTATAACCAGCGTGTTGGTTGGATGACGGGGTATCTGGAGATCCCGAGGCATCCTTTTATTTACTTGACTGCCGGGTCGATGGCGCTAACATGCGTGGTGCTTATCAGGGATTTGTTGCAGGCTTTGATTACGTTAAGGAAGGGAGGTCAGTCATGAGCGCCCAGACGGTAGGTCTCTTATCCCTTGGGCTGCTTATTGTGCTTCTTCTCGCCAAGCTGCCGGTGGCATTCGTGATGCTGGCGCTGGGCATGGGGGGTCTTTACATCATCAAGGGTGCTGGATCCATGTTCGTTACCTCGTCCTCTGTGGTCTTCGGCACATTCTCCAGCTATTTTCTGGTGGTTGTGCCCCTGTTCACCTGGATGGGCTACATCGGCTTTCACTCCGGCATCAGCGCGCACCTGTATGAGGCAGCATACAAAACGGTGGGCCGTCTTAAGGGTGGACTGGCCATGGCTACCACGATGGCCTGCGCCGCTTTCGGCGCCATCTGCGGTTCCACCACCGCTACCTCGGCAACTTTTGCCAGCCTGGCGATGCCCGAGATGAAGCAGCGTGGTTACAGCCGCGGCCTGGCCGGTGCCAATGTGGCGGCCTCGGGCATCCTCGGAGTCCTGATTCCGCCCAGCGTCATCTTCATCGTCTATGCCAGTTTCACGGCACAAAGCATCTCCAGGCTTTTCCTGGCCGGTATCGTGCCCGGCCTGATCCTGATGGTGCTGTTCATGGGGGGCACTTTCCTGCGGGTATTCCGCCACCCCGAGATAGCGCCGGCCGGCGAGTCGTTTCCCTGGAAAGAGAGGATCAAGGCCGTGGCCACGGGGGGGATAGAGGTCGTAATCATCTTTGTGGCTGTGATCGGCATGCTGGTGGGCAAAAAAATCTGGCCGGGGTTTCCGTTTACCATAACAGGCACGGAGGCCGGCTCGATGGGCTGTTTCGCCACGCTGGTGGTGGTGCTGGCCAGGCGGCTGCTCACCTGGCAGGGCTTCTTGAACTCGCTGAAGGACACGGTCCGCACCGCGACCATGGTCATGTTTCTGGTGGCTGGGGCAGCAATCTTCGGGACCTTCCTGGAGCTGACATATCTTCCCCAGGTTGTGGCGGGATGGCTGGTGGCGCTTCCCTTGCCGCCCACTGTTACCATGATTGCCATCCTCCTCATGCTTATGGCACTGGGCTGCTTTGTCGATGCCCTGGCTATGATTCTATTGACAATACCCATTTTTTTCCCGGCAGCGATGGCGCTGGGCTTCAACCCCATATGGTTCGGGGTTATTATGACGCTGGCCCTGGGTATGGGCGTGCTGACACCGCCGGTGGGTGCCAACGTGTACGTGGTGTTCGCTGTGGACAAGGAGACACCGGTAATGGAAATTTTCAGGGAGACATGGCCTTACCTAATCAGCATCTGGATCCTTTGTGGCCTGCTGCTACTTTTCCCCCAGATTGCCCTCTGGCTGCCCGGTCTTACAGGGTAGGGCGTGTGGAGGTGCCCTGTGGGAAGCTTATGTACTCTGGAAGCAGGATGAGAGCGCCGCTGCCTTTGACATTAAGTGGGAACTCAATGCGGGTATGAAGATAGGTGTACTAGCAAGGGAATCTACACGAGCCGGACGGATAATGCCGGCTTTTGTTTGTTTTTTGGGAGCGCCTGGCTCTCGTATAGAGTTGCGGGTGGAATAGATAATGACAGGTGGGAAGGGATTGCTTCGTCGCCCCGATTCATCGGGATTCATCGGGGCTACTCGCAATGACAAGTGGGAAGGGGATTCCATAGGCACTGGCGGGAGTGACGAAATAGGAAGGGCTCCCGGCAGCGATCAGAAGGCGGTGCGGCTGGCTTGATTACGGTGAAATGTTTTGATAGAGTTAGGCGGAATGAGGAGATAACCCCCCTTAATCCCCCCTTACTTTAAGGGGGGAAACAGGAGCGAAGCTCTATGTTAAGGGAAGGAAACAGGAGCAAGCCCTTACTTTAAGGGGGGAAACAGGAGCAAGGCCTTACTGTAAGGTGGGAAAAGCAAGTAGTGCCAAATTACAAAGCTCAAATGTCAAAGGAAGCTCAAAGTCCAAATGACAAAGAGGAGTTGGTTTGACATTTAAGCATTTGGACTTCATTTGTAATTTGGGTTTTGTCATTTGGAATTTATGTAGGGAGGGAATTTGCCCTCTTAAGGTAAGAGGGGGTCAGGGCGAGTTATGAAGTTCCCTTCAGGGGAGTTATGAATACACATGACCAAAATCAGACCGTATCGTCAAGAATAAGGAGGAGGAACCATGAATTTTGCTTCTTACGGCATCATCAACGCGAAGAAGTACCCGCAGAAGGAGTTCTTGATCGAATGCAGGCCTTCCAAGAACATGCGGCGGGTGCTGACCTGGAAGGAATTTAACGAACAGACCAACCGGGTGGCCAACTACCTGCAGAAGGAGTTGGGGGTACGAAAAGGCGACTTCGTGGTGCATTTGCAGATGAACAGCCTGGAGTGGGTGGTTACCTATCACGCCATTCTGAGGGTGGGGGCGACGGCGGTCCCGCTAAATTTCCGCTTCGCGAGCGCCGACATCAAGTTTGCTGCCGATGCCGTCAACCCCAAAGCTTTTATCATGGGAGACGGTTTCATACCGAAGGTAGAGCCGATCCGGAAAGAGATGGAGTCGGTCAAGTCCTATATCTGTATCGGTGAAAATGTGGCGGCGGGCATGATTCCCTACACGGAAGTGCTGGCCAAATCGAGCGCGGAAAATGTTCTGGTGGACGTTGATGAGGACGATGCGGCTGAACTGATGTTTACCTCGGGGACCACCGGTGCGCCCAAGCCCGTGTGCCAGGCCCATAAGACCCTGTACAACATCGCCATCGGCAATGCCCTGACCTATGCCGAGGGGCATGAGACGGTTTACCTGGCGCCGCATCCTTTCTACCACAGCGGCAGTTTCTTTCTGGCCTTTCCCTGTTATCTGGCCGGCGGCAAGATAGTGATACTGCTGGAACTCGATAAGCCCCAATATCTCCTCGATACCATCTGCAATGAAAAGGTGAACAACGGTTGGGTTACGGTGCCGACCATGTCCGATTCCATCAACGCCGTCAAGAGAGGGGAAATCGACATCAGCAAATATGATTTCTCTCACGTGACGGGAAGCATTGTAATCGGCGCCCAGCCCGTCCCTGCTGCCCTGTTCCA
>JAWOFK010000094.1:0-31920 GCA_046497565.1 Dehalococcoidia bacterium | reverse complement strand
TTTTATCTCACCACATTATCGACTGTGGACGTAGCCACTGGCTGGTGTGAGCCGGTGGCGGTATGGGGGATGAGGCAGGAGCGTGTTGGAGGTGCCGTCTACGATGTGAAGAAGCAGCTCCCTATGCCAATGCTTGGTTTACACTCAGACAATGGCAGTGAATTTATCAATCACAGTCTCTACGACTACTGCCGGCGCAACGGTATCACCTTTACCAGGTCACGCTCCTACAAGAAGAACGACAATTGTCATGTGGAGCAAAAGAACTGGTCGGTGATAAGACGGGTAATAGGCTATGACCGCTTTAGCACAAAGGTAGCATTCGAGGCACTGGAGGATGTCTATGCCCTGCTACGTTTCTATATCAACTTCTTCCAGCCGGTATCAAAACTGGTACGCAAGAGCCGGCATGGAGCCAAAGTGTACAAAGTCTATGACACTGCCCGGACGCCTTACCAGCGTCTGCTAAGAAGCGGAGTACTTACGGAAGGCAAAAGGCGCGAGTTGGCTGACATGCACTGTGCTCTTAACCCGGTGGCTCTCTTACGACAGATCAGGCAATCAGTGGACCACCTCTGCACACTGGCTGAAAGGTAATTAGTAGAATGAGTTCGGTAACAATAATTATGACGCAACAAGGAGCACTTCGGTAACACTTTATTTTGACGCAACACGGGGGAGCATATTTGACTGGTGTTGTGAGAGATCTTGATATTCTGGGGGCATAAGAACTGATTTGTAGCAGTCCTGAGTGGCATGGTGTCCCTGGAATTCGTTACAGAGGCCCTAATTAATGGCATATTGTCTGCAATTTGCCAGTAGGTGTAAAATAACGTAAGCATGAAGTCGCTTTAGAAAGTATTACCTTCTCCTCGGCTCAATTACGGTATGGTGGGGAATTAAGATAGCATAAGGACTGGCGGAAATGGCACAAGCTCAAATTTACTGGATCGCAAATTATATTTGGGGTATTGCGGATGATGTCCTTCGTGATCTTTATGTGCGCGGCAAGTATCGTGATGTTATTCTACCTATGACGGTACTACGCCGTTTAGACGCCGTTTTAGAGCCAACAAAACAAGCAGTGCTCGAACAGAAAGCTATGCTTGACAAAGCTGGGATAATTCATCAGGATGCAGCGTTACGACAAGCATCCGGTCATGCCTTCTATAACACCTCGAAATTCAATATGCGAGACCTTAGGGCCAGAGCGAGCCAGCAGCAGCTTAAAGCAGATTTTGAGGCTTATCTAGATGGATTCTCACCAAATGTTCAGGAAATACTTGAAAACTTTGAATTTCGAAACCAGCTCCCTCGCCTTTCCAAAGCGGATGTTATTGGGACTTTAATCGAAAAACTCGTTGATAGTTCCATCAACCTTAGCCCTGAACCCGTATTGAATGCCGATGGCTCAATCAAACATCCGGGGCTTGATAATCATTCTATGGGAACAATTTTTGAGGAACTTGTACGCCGATTTAACGAGGAAAACAACGAAGAAGCCGGCGAGCACTGGACACCTCGCGACGCTGTGAAGCTTATGGCGAAGCTGGTAGTCTTGCCTGTAGCAGACACAGTTGAATCCGGTACTCACCTGCTTTATGATGGTGCCTGCGGAACTGGCGGCATGCTTACTGTGGCTGAGGAAACACTTCAGAGAGTGGCAGAGGAGCATGGCAAGCAGGTCTCAACCTACCTGTACGGTCAAGAAATAAATGCCGAGACCTACGCTATCTGCAAGGCCGACCTTCTGCTGAAGGGCGAGGGCGATGCCGCTGATAACATTGTCGGTGGGCCGGAACATTCAACACTATCTAATGATGCCTTTCCTTCCCGCGAGTTCGATTTCATGCTCTCTAATCCACCGTACGGTAAGAGCTGGAAAAGCGACCTTGAGCGCATGGGGGGTAAGGACGGTATCAAAGACCCACGATTTATCATTGAGCATGCCGGTAATCCGGAGTATTCATTGATTACCCGTTCCAGTGATGGCCAGATGCTTTTCCTAGCTAATCTACTCTCTAAAATGAAGCACAGCACCAAACTCGGTAGCCGTATTGCTGAAGTACACAATGGATCTTCCCTGTTTACAGGTGATGCTGGCCAGGGTGAGAGTAACATCCGCCGCTGGATAATCGAAAATGATTGGCTGGAAGCAATCGTGGCATTACCGCTCAATATGTTCTATAACACGGGGATTGCTACTTATATATGGGTAATCAGCAACCGCAAGCCTGACCACCGCCGCGGTAAGGTCCAACTCATCGATGCCACTCAATGGTTCAAACCGCTGCGTAGAAACCTCGGTAAGAAAAACTGTGAACTGTCAGATGAGGATATTCAGAAAATCTGCAATGTATTTCTGGCGTTCAAAGAAACTGAGCAGTCAAAAATACTCCCTAACTCCGCTTTTGGTTACTGGAAGGTAACAGTGGAACGCCCTTTGCGAATTGCAGGCATTGACCCGGGTAAAGCTTACTCTCCCAAAGAAATCAAAGAGTGGAAAGCCAATGGGAAAGTGGATGAGAATGCCTCTCCTGTTATCAAAAAAATTCATAAGCCTGGACAGATCGCCGACCCCATCCATGGGCTATTCGAAACTACGGTTAATGGGAAGCTCTGCATAGTGGGGTATGAACCCAATACCGAGTTGCGCGACACCGAGCAGGTACCATTACTTGAAGACAATGGTATTGAGGGCTTTATCCGCCGTGAAGTGTTGCCATATGTTCCTGATGCATGGATTGATGACACAAAGACTCAGATAGGCTATGAAATAAGTTTCAATCGCTACTTTTGCAAGCCGCAGTCTTTGCGCAATCTTGAGGAAATTCGTAAAGATATTTTAACCTTAAGCAAAGAAACTGAAGGGCTGCTATCCGAGATTATTGGAGAAGGTCGCAGTGACAACAAGAGCTAAGTTACTGGAATCAATTGCGAAAACTATCACCGACTATCGGGAAGGAGAAATACCTAAACCTACACCTGAGCATGTTGAGAGATGGGTGAATCAATTTGATGAAGACGTTCAACTTACTTTGTTACAGGAATTGGACCATATTCTGAAAGTAACATATTTAAGTAAAGAATGGGTTGTTGATTTTCTGACTCAATTGGTTAAAACTGAAAAGCTCGCTGGAACAAATCCTTGCGATTTTTGGAAGAGCGTGAACTTTCTAAATATCCAACAAAACGGACATAGCCAGGAAGAAATGCTCGGGGTCTTTGCCGAAGCTCTTCAAGCTCAATGCAATTTGAAATTGGAGGATTGTGGAAGTAGTTCAGGTTCTTATGTTTACCTTGACGATGCCCTATTTACTGGATTTCACGTCGGCGATGACCTGGAAAGATGGCTCGATCAAGAGGCTCCAGAAAAAAGCAGAGTATATATATTAATTATAGCATCACACAAACTAGGAGAGTGGCAAACGTTGGAGCGGCTAAAGAAACAAGCAAAAGAGTCTGGTAAGGATATTAGATTTGATTACTGGCGAGCTATTTCGTATGAGAATCGGAAGAGATATTGCGATAATTCAGAGGTACTCTGGCCTGCTGTTTTACCTAGCGACGAGTCTTTACAATCTTATATGGCAGAGGAACAAAAATATCCTTTTGAGCCTCGCAAAGCAGGGGGGACTTGTGAACACGAAATATTTTCCTGCGAGGAAGGTCGCCAACTTCTTGAAACGCAATTGTTATTAGCTGGCCGAAAAATCCGGTCTTTATGCGAAAACCCTAGTCCCTCTTTGCGGCCTTTAGGTTTCAGTCCATTTGGATTAGGATTCGGAGCGACAGTTGTAACATTTCGAAACTGCCCGAATAATTGCCCTCTAGCACTATGGTGGGGTGATCCTGAAGCAGACGAATCAAGCCCACTAAGCAAATGGTATCCTCTTTTACCTCGTAAGACCTATGGTGAGGATAATGGCTTTGGCGAAATATACTTCGAATAGTTGAAATGCTATGAATATACGCACATACTCTCGGAAGGAGACTATTGTTTTTCGTAAAACAAGAGAAGAGTTCGGCGGTCTTTCAAATATGGCGACAGGATTTCCATTAAAAGTCAATGGCCTTCGTATTTTCACATCGGAAGCACTCTATCAAGCATGTAGGTTTCCACATCTGCCTGAGCTTCAACGAGTGATTATCGGGCAAAGAAGTCCAATGACTGCAAAAATGAAAAGCAAACCACACCGAGGAGAGACACGTGCAGACTGGAATCGGGTGAAAGTGAAAATTATGCGCTGGTGTCTTCGGGTAAAGCTTGCCCAGAACTGGACTAAATTCAGCCAGCTGTTGTTAGAGACGGGAGACCGACCAATCGTTGAGGAATCTCGTAGAGACGATTTCTGGGGCGCAAAAGTTATTGATGGGCAGACACTTAGGGGGTTTAATGTACTTGGTCGGCTCCTGATGGAATTGAGAAAACAGCTTAAGCAAGGTGATCGGGAATCACTTTCTATCGTCGAACCTCTAGCGATACCCGATTTTCTATTGGATGGCCGAGCGATTGGCACAATCTTTGGGCGAGTAGATGAAGTGATTTATGCAAGAAATTCTCTAGAAGCTAAAACTCGTGTTTCGGTAAATACATTTCAGCGAAGCGATGCTTCTCCAATGCTACGTCCAGCACAAGGTCTTCTCTTTGAGAGCCCTAATTCTATCGCAACCAAGCTAACATCGGGCTTGGGCAAAAATAACAAACTTAAGCCATATCCCGTTTATAAAGATTCCGGTGTCTCCTGGTTGGGAAAGATACCCGATCATTGGAGGGTGTTACCAAACCGATCTGCATTTAAGGAAATCCAGGAAAAGGGTCATCCCGACGAGGAGATGCTGTCAGTTACAATTACCCAAGGAGTAATCAAGCAGGCTTTGTTATTAAGAGACACTTCAAAGAAAGACTCTTCGAAGGAGGATAAGTCCAAATATAAGCTCGTTTGCCCTGGGGATATTGCGTATAACAAGATGCGTGCCTGGCAGGGAGCAGTTGGTGTGTCTGGTTATCGAGGTATTGTGAGCCCGGCATATATTGTTATTCGTCCACGCGAAAGCCAGAACCCTAGATATTTCCATTATCTCTTTCGCACTCCCGTATTCACCAAAGAAGCAGAGCGCTGGTCATACGGGATTTCTTCTGACCAGTGGAGTCTACGACCAGAAGAATTTAGGCAAATATACTGTTGTGTCCCTCCCTCCATCGAACAAGGTGCCATTGTCCGCTACCTGGAGTACATAGACAAGCGCATCCGCCTTTGTATCAATGGGAAGAAGAAGCTGATTGGCCTGCTGAAGGAACAAAAACGGGCCGTTATCCACCAGGCGGTAACCCGTGGTCCTGACCCTAATGTCCATCTGGGATCTTCTGGGGTGGATTGGTTGGAAGACATTCCAGAGCATTGGGAGGTAAGACGACTACGAACCATTGTACACGCGCTAGTTAGTAACGTCGATAAGCATACCAAGGAAGAGGAAACCTGCATTAGGCTGTGTAATTACACTGATGTCTACAAGAACGAACGTATCACCCAAAACCTTGCCTTCATGTCAGCCTCAGCCTCAGAGGAGGAAATAGCATACTTTGCTCTCAGACTGGGGGATGTAATTATTACGAAGGACTCGGAGGATTGGAACGACATCGGTGTTCCATCTTTGGTTGAATACATGGCAGATGACTTAGTATGTGGCTATCACCTAGCAATACTTAGACCTCGAGCTGGCATCCTTGGAGAGTATTTGCTTCGAGCATTGCAGAGCCCCATTATTGCATCCCAGTTCTATGTGGCAGCAAATGGGGTAACACGTTACGGGTTATCGCACGTCGCAATCAGGAATGTTTTGATACCTGTGCCCTCTCTCCCCGAACAGAATGCCATCATCCGATTCATTAACGACGCTGTAGAGAATCTGGATGCCGCCACAAATCGTGCGCAACACGAGATCAACCTCCTCCGTGAGTATCGCAGCCGCCTGATCTCAGATGTAGTAACTGGCAAGCTGGATGTAAGAGAAGCAGCGGCAAGTTTACCTGAGGAAGCGGAACAACCCGAAGACATTGAGGAACTAACTGATAGTGAAGGGATGCCAGAAGAAGTTGCTCTGGAACCCGCAATAGCGGAGGCTACTGATGAAGACTGACACCAGCGAAAAGGGGCTGGAGAATTTAATTGTTACAGCCATGACAGGTTATGCTGCTGGGGAATCTGATATCAAAGGAGTACATGACGCAATTGCGCCCTATGGCGGTGCAAAGTGGTTACTGGGTAAAGCGGAGGACTATGACCGTGAATATGCCGTAGACCTTGTCCAGATCCGTACCTTTCTTGAGTCAAGCCAGCCATGTGCCGAGGCTCTCGATTTAGACAACGACAGTCCCACGCGTCGCAAGTTCCTCTCCCGGCTGCAAGGCGAGATTAGCAAACACGGCGTCATTAGTGTATTGCGCAACGGTATCAAGCATGGCCCGTATCAGATTGATCTCTTTTATGGCACCCCCTCACCGGGTAATCCCAAAGCTGTTGAGCGGTATGCACTCAATCGGTTCAGTGTTACTCGCCAGCTGCGGTATAGTCGTGATGAAACACGACTCGCTCTGGATTTGGTCCTTTTTGTAAACGGCCTGCCAATTGCGACTTTCGAATTGAAAAATAATCTTACCAAGCAAACGGTAGATGATGCTGTAAATCAATATATGCGAGACCGTGACCCTCGAGAATTACTCTTTGAGTTTGGACGTTGCATGGTGCATTTCGCCGTGGATGATAACGAAGTTCAAATGTGCACCCACCTCAAAGGCAAAGCCTCCTGGTTTTTGCCCTTCAACCTCGGCTGGAACGATGGTGCCGGCAATCCACCGAACCCAGATGGTCTGAAAACCGACTATCTCTGGAAGCGAATCCTAAATCGCGAGAGCCTAACCAACATCTTGGAGAACTATGCCCAGATTGTAGAAACTAAGGACAATAAAACCGGCCGAAAAAGGGCTATCCAGATATTCCCACGTTATCACCAGCTTGATGTCGTCCGTAAGCTCCTTGCTAATGCCAGGAACAGCGGCGCTGGCCGACGGTATCTTATCCAGCACTCTGCCGGCAGCGGCAAATCAAATTCTATCGCTTGGTTGGCTCACCAGCTTATAGGTCTGGAGAAAGACGATAAAAGGATATTCGACTCTATAATTGTCGTCACAGACCGGCGTATTCTCGACAAGCAAATCAATGATACGATTAAACAATTCGCCCAGGTAAGCGCTACCATCGGCCATGCGGAACACTCCGGTGATCTACGGAGGTATATTGAGGGCGGCAAGAAGATTATCATCTCCACAGTACAGAAATTCCCGATAATACTCGATGAAATTGGTACTGAACATCGCGGCAGGAAATTTGCCATCATCATTGACGAAGCGCATTCAAGTCAAGGCGGACGAACCTCAGCAGCCATGTCAATGGCGCTTTCTGAAGCTGGCGTTGAAGAAGACGACGAGACAATTGAAGATACCATCAATCGCATTATGGAAGCGCGGAAGATGCTGCCGAACGCCAGCTATTTCGCCTTTACCGCTACTCCCAAGAATAAAACGCTGGAAATCTTTGGCGAGGCCTGCGAAGAAGACGAAAAAGTGAAACACCAGCCTTTCCATAGCTACACAATGAAGCAAGCCATCCAAGAAGGTTTCATACTGGATGTTTTGAAACACTACACACCAGTGGAGAGCTATTATCGGTTAATCAAGAAAATCGAAGACGACCCTGAATTTGATGTTAAACGGGCCCACAAGAAACTACGCCATTACGTCGAAAGCCACGACTATGCTATTCGCTTAAAGGCTGAGATTATGGTTGACCACTTTCACACCCAGGTGATAGCACAGGCGAAGATCGGAGGTCAAGCCCGAGCCATGGTGGTAACTAGTGGCATTGAAAGAGCAATTCAGTATTACTACGCCTTCCGGGACTATCTCATCGAACGCAAGAGCCCTTACCGAGTCATTGTCGCCTTCTCCGGCGAACACAGTTACAAGGGTATTAATGTCAGCGAAGCGTCACTCAATGGATTTCCCTCCAACCAAATTGCGGATTACTTTCAACAGGAACCTTATCGCTTCCTTATCTGCGCTGAAAAATTCCAGACAGGCTATGACGAGCCGTTACTCCACACTATGTACGTCGACAAGATACTAACTGGTATAAAAGCCGTACAGACACTTTCGCGATTGAACCGCGCTCACCCTAAAAAGCATGATGTTTTTGTTCTTGATTTCATGAATGACGCAGAAACGATCCGTGCTGCCTTCTCCGACTATTACCGCACTACGATATTAAGTGATGAAACTGACCCCAATAAGCTACACGACTTAAAGGCTGAATTAGATGGATACCAAATATATTCGCTTTCTCGGGTGCAAGAATTTGCCACTTTGTACCTGGGAGGTGCCGATCGCGACAAACTTGATCCCATACTGGATGGCTGTGTCGCCGTTTATAAGCAAGAACTCGATGAAGACGGTCAAGTTAACTTCAAGGGTAAGGCAAAAGCATTTACGCGTACTTATAGCTTTTTAGCCTCAATACTCCCCTATAACAATGCAGAATGGGAGAAACTTTCTATCTTTCTAAATTTCCTAGTGCCCAAGTTACCAGCTCCTGTTGAAGAGGATCTTGCTAAAGGTATTCTTGAGTCCATCGATATGGATAGCTACCGTGTTGAGAAACAAGCGGCCATGAAGATTCAGCTTGTAGATGAGGATTCTGAAATTGAACCGGTACCAACTGGCGGTGGCGGACACAAGACAGAGCCAGAGCTAGATAAGCTATCGAACATAATAAAGTCTTTCAATGACCTTTTCGGCAACATTTCCTGGACTGATAGTGACAGGGTGCGTCGACTTATCACTCAAGATATTCCTACGAAAGTATCCGCTGATACTGCCTACCAAAATGCTAGGCGGTATTCAGATAAAGAGAATGCTCGTATTGAGCACGATAAGGCTTTAGCGCGTGTTATGACCGCTTTACTAAAAGATGATACCGAGCTGTTTAAGCAGTTCAGTGACAACGATGCCTTCCGGCGATGGTTAACGGATTCAATCTTCGCGCTGACCTATAGATAGTAAGTAGAAACTTCGAGTCCCACGGCAGAGTCAAGAAAACCCCATCTCTATGAAGCATCTAATATGATACTTGAATGGGCTCGAATGAGATGCATTTCTAGTGCATTGTACATACCGTCCAATACTCTAACCAGGCGCGATGTCCTCGGGCTTCAAGCAGGTGCAACGAAAAATCAAAGATAAAAGATAAAAAATAAAAATGACAAATGAAGTCCCCCTCTCTCTAACTCTCTCCCGCCAGGGGAGAGAGAATCATAAGATGAGATTGCCACGTCGCCCCGATTAAATCGGGGCTCCTCGCAATGACAAAGAGTAGAGGGGCTCCTCGCAATGACGTATAGCGTGTCTTTGCGAGTCCTTCAGCAGAAGGATGAAGCAATCTCGGTGGGATTAAGGTGAGGCATCGAGCAGGAAGTGAAGGGACCTTCATAACCCCCTTTTCCCCTTATCTTAAGGGGAAGATTCAGGAGGAGGTTGCCGCGCCCCGACTTGGCGTGGCGCGCAATGACAAGAGGAAGAGAGCTTGCAATGACAGTGGAGTACTACTGTTAAGGATGCCGGCCAAACAGGATATAGTAGCTGAACGCGAGGCGAAGCCATGTCGTGTTGTCGGGACATAATATCTGATTTGTGGCAGGGCTGGTCTGTATGTTGTCCGAGGAATGCGCCTAGTGAGGGGGCTCTCCGGTTATGCCAACCGACGTTGCCAGCGGTGTAGGGCAGTTTCGCATAGCGTTCTAACTCTTTCTCAATGTTTGCTTTGATTGCCATGTTCAATCTCCATCTTACTCGTAACCTTTACCCTGTGTTTTGCTGCCGTACTCCGGGGACAGGGTGCCTGATTTGGGGGCCTGATCCTTCACGAGGTTAAGGATGGTGTTCCCGGGATTCGCCGTCTATCGCACCTTCAGCTTGTTTTCTATGTAAGACAGGAGTTCTGCTGCTCTGCTGAGTAATTCCCTTGCTTCTTTTTCACTGATTACCCCGACGTCATCGTATATGGTGCGGTGGCGTTTCTTCCTGACCTGGTCAAAATAGGAGACGGATTTCTTGAGTGGCTCTTCCATTACAATTTGCATGAACTCAAAAGTAACCTTGTGAGCCTCAGCGCTGGCAGGTCGATATCCCAAGTAGAACATGTAGGCGCGGCAAGCTTGCAGCACGGCGTTGTAGGCGATAGAGAAACTCCAGTCCAGGTTCTCCCCGAGAAGCCTCTCCGCCAAGGCCAAATCACGGCGGGCGATTCCCACAGCCTTGTCAATCTCGCCATGAGTTGCTTCGAATGGATGTATACTACCCTCTTGAATGAGCTCTTCAATAGACATCCGGGTTACCCTTTACCACTAACTTCTTTTCCCCCAAAATTCGTTTGAGGAATGGTTCACCTCTGTCCCTTCTTTCGTTGAACTCCCTCTTCGTCATCAAGGTATAGTTTATTTCCCGGCCAATTTCTTTTTCGCTGTCCGATATCAGCCCGTGTAGTTCTCCCTCCTCGATTTCCCCCACGATAAGAAGGTCAATGTCGCTCTTTTCCGCTTCCTCATTCCTGGCTACCGACCCGTAAATGAAAGCGAGTTCTATTGATACTGAACCGTTAAGCCTATTTCTCAGGTAGTCACCAAGCGCAACGGTAGAATAGATGATCTTCTTGAGTTCAAGATAGAATGGGAATTCCTTAACGACCTCAAAGTATTTCAAGTTTCCCTCTTTATGCGATTTTATCAGTCCTGCCTTTTCCAGATAGCCCAGTTCCCGTCTTACCGCGTTCAGAGGCTCACCGGTGATCTTCGCTATCTCCCTGGTATAAAAACGCCTCTGCGGATTCGTGAGGAATAACTTGAGTAGACTGCGTTTCGTCTTGGAGGTTATGAAGTATTCCAGCATCGCTTCAGTTGAGCACAATTTATGTTCTATCGTATACAGATTGTGTTCAATTGTCAAATCAGGTTCTCAAGAGAGATTTGGATTTCCTTTAGTTCCTCCGCAGTGAGAACCAGGTCAGGGTGCAGCCAGGACCAGGTGAATGACGATAGTTCACCCCTGCCATTCTGAGGAAGTCCCGATTTCATCGGGACGACCGAAGGTCCGAGGTATTCCGGGGACATGGTGCCTGATTTGGGGGCCTGATTGGTATGGTGTCCCTGGAATTAGCATTGACCCGGGCTACATGTTTCCTGATATGGCCAGGTCAATCTAGTCCAGGCTGAAGAGAGGATACCGGTCCGTTGTCAGCAAAAAAGCGTATACAGCTACTCTCAGCGACCATCGGGATACACCGACTACGAAGTCGAACAGCCCTCTGGGATAGCGACCGGTAAACAAGATGGCAAACCAGGCTGCCACCACACAAACAAAGGCCGCAATCCCCAGGAAGAACAGGATGACGTAGTGAGGGATGGCCAGAAACCACTTCACCAGCGGTAACCCACGGCTCAGGTCTTTCTGGACGTCGGGATATTGGATCTCAATGTGAACTGCCTGCTCTTCGTCGGTTGACGGGTATACATCTGTAAGCAGACCAAGATAAGCGCCAACACGTGTGCTGAACCTGGTCAATGCCAGATTCCAATCAAACCACCACCTGGGGTACTTCTTCCGGAAAAGAATCATAAGGACGACCGGTAGAACCAGGATGCCTCCCGTAGAATATAGCCAGGTCCACTCATAGGCCCCACCACTTATCAAAGCGAGAATGATAGCGATTGGAATGACTGTAAAGATCCTGAAGAACGTGGTTAACCGATTAAGAGGTCTGTCCGGATAGTCGATTGTCAAAGTGGCAGGATAGGCGGGCGCGGTCGATGGTGTTTCTGTTGCCATTGCTATTTATACCTCCCTCTATATTGTGGGGCTATGATCCGTTGCCCCCATGCATGCTCATGAGAATCGACGTTGTTGTATTCTGATAACTATATCGATCGGCACGGGCTGCAATCCATGTTGGCCTTAGTTCTTCACTCTTTCTAAATCAAGTATGCACCATGATTGGCGCAAGCGCAAGCCATATGGTAGAGGCGGAAAAGTTCAGCCAATGGAGCAACTCAGCTCTGCCCGCGGGCTCAGGTGGTCTTCGGGGCCCGTAATGCCCGACTCGTAGCAGGCCCGGTCCTTCACAAGGTGAAGGATGATGTACCGGAGGTCTTACTCCAGCTGGGCTTCGTCCAGGCCGAAGTAGTGTCCCACCTCGTGCAGTACGGTGAGGCGGATCTCGTCCTCAATCTCTTGCTCCGTGCGGCAGGCACGCTCGATGGGTCCCTTGAAGATGGTAATCTGGTCGGGCAGGAACACGTCGTCCAGGGAGCGCTCAATCAGCGGTATTCCCTCGTAGAGCCCCAGGGCGTCGGGCATATCCTGCGGAGGTTCGTCCTGGATAATCACCGCCACATTCTCCAGCCGGCTCTGGAATTCCCCGGGCAGGCCCGCCAGTGCCCTTGTTACCAGGCGCTCGAACCTGCGACGGGACAGGTTGATTGGTCTTGCTCTGTCGGGTCCGGTCATATCCCTTTCAGGCCACAGTATCGACGACCGTGCTGTGAGCCGGTATTTATGAGCAATTATACTACAACGGCATGGGCTGTCATTCCGCGAAGGCTTTCCGCTGTGTTGGTTGTCGGGGGATTGAGGCGAGGACGACACATCACGGCGAAAAGTTCGGACGGGCGTGGTGTCCTGGGGCTGCGAGCATGTGCCGGTGTTAAAAAATACCGCCGGGACATCAAGGGAAGCATCGTCCACGCCGCTATTCTGACGGCGCACAGCCGGTCACCGTCCTGTCTGAGGGGCGCTGCCTCTCCTGCGTGACACGAGGATAGCTACTACTATCGCTACTATCACCAGCCCGCCGATTATGCCGCCGATGAGCGGCCAGTTCGAAGTGGCCACTGATTCTCTTATGACATGGATTTCCGATGCGGGCAGGTCCGACCAGTCTTCGGGCGATATTGTGTGCTTCTCCATCGGTTCAATGGTAAAGGTGTAAACCCCGGTGATCTGAATATCGTCGAGGACAGCAGCAAGGTCGCCTTCGGCATCGCTGTTGCCCATAGCCTGCCCGTCATCCGCCCCGTAGCCTGGGGCTGTCAGTGCGCCGGTGCAGCCCCCGGCGCAGTCCTGGTCCGCCTCCGCCTGATAAGCCGCCATCGGCTGCACCGTCTCCTGCGTGATGCCCTCGGGCGAGATCGCTGCTCTGTAAATCTGCATGGAATATGTCACCGCCTTGTCCCCGTAGTTCGTGTAGATTAACGAGTGTGAAACGGGGTCGACGCTGAAGAGCGCTTCGGAGCCGGAAAATATCCTGGTGTTCATTATGCTATACAGGGTCTCAGTCGCATCCCCTTCATATTCACCCAGGCTGGCTATGTCAAGCGAGTAGTGCTTTGCCGTATCGCTGGTACTGAAAGACAAAGTGGCCTGACCCTGGTCGCCATATTGTAGCGAGATCGTATCTCTCGTGCCTTCGCTCACTCCTGCACCGCTGATGGTAAATGCGTGTGGGGAGGGGCCCAGCATGATGGCACTGTAGTTACCGCTGGCAGTGCCGCGGATGTTAAGTTTGTAATCGCCCACGGGCAAAGCGAACGTGGTGGGGAACTCCGGAGCCGGCTCTCCGAATATCGGAAGGATCATGGCGTCCTCGATGGCGGGGGCATCAGGACCGTCCTCGCTGAACCCCAGTATCCCGCCCTGGGCGTCTTCAACCTGGGCATCGGCTGAGCCCAGCGAGGAGATGATTCCTACGATCAGTATATCCCATAGCAATGGTATATCGACATCGCCGCCCAGTTTCGAATAAGGCACATAGATTATCCTGTCGAACTCCTCATTGTTGGCGTTGCTCCAGAGCTGGCCGTCTGAGTCTGTTGTTGGGTCGTCGGGATCATCGTAGAAGGTATAATGATTCTTCTGCTTGTCTATCTCGATATACGGGGACCTGTCGATATCGAAATAGGGGCTGTCATGTTCGGGGCTCTCGGCAACCGGATAGTTTGAGTCGTAGACGTATATCTTGGCTGTTTCGTCGTTGACATGTACGACATTGGTTGCGACCACCGTGTGCCCCAGAGACCCGCGCCGTACCGTGCCGCCCAGCCCTCCCCATCCATTGTCCTCAATGACCATTATCATCCCGTAATCAGGGGGATCGTTGCTCAAGGCGTCTTCCACCTTGTTTAGAACATTATTAGCCCCCCGGTACTCGGATGCGAAGAGGTAATGGTTGATGTTCTGGCCCGAAACGATTTTGCCCTGCCTCGACGCGATATGTCTCTTCAGGTCGCCCTCGTAGTCCAGGTGTATTACCTCCTCGGCCCAGGGATCATACTCCGTTACATCTCTGTCTCCGTAGTAGAACGCCAAGCTCGACAGGCTCATGCCAGTGCATTGACCGGCGGGGGCCCCGCCATATCTGTATACGAGATAATAAGAAGCTGCATGAAGATGCCAGCCGGTGCAGCAGCGGAAAAGCTTATTGCAGATGCACACGCTGCAGTTGCCGAACGTGCCTTTATAGTGGCCGTAACCAGTGCTGCAGCTGGTGGACTTACTCCAGCAACTGCCGTGCGACAATTCCTGGCCGGCAGGGTTCTCGAATTTGAAGCCGTAGTTCTGCGGGTACCAGCCGATGCCGTATTCGCAGGCGGCCAAACACGGCCCGCCGCAATCTATGCCGTGTTCACCCTCGTTCCTTATTCCATCGAAACAGGTGCCGCGGCATTCACCGTCCGTGCATACGCCGGGGCATTCAAACTCAATCCACTTTATGGTGCAGGTGTTGTTCTCGTGGTCGACTTCTGTGTAGTATTCCCTCAATGTATTCTCATCGACGCAGTAGTCCACGGCCCCGGGAACGTAGTATTCTGTGCCATAGAGCACTCCGCCGCGCTCGTACAAGTCTATGCCGCCGTCCGAGGTTGCGCATACGCATGCACCTCCGTAGCAGCCGTAGGGACATGTGTGAGTATACCGGGATATGAAGTTGTTGCGGCAACGGTGCAGCATGATATCATCCGCGTTCAAGCAGTAGTCGAAGAAGGGGTCCGCAACCTCCATCTCTACCATCAATCCCTCTCCGAGATGGATGGGGAGACCTCCGGTCAAGGTATAATCCTCGTAAATGCAGCCGGTAAGCCTTACGTTGCTCGTCCAGTCGTAAGCCTGAAAGTGGTGGTTGCCATCGCAGGTATGGCTCAGGCATTCCCCCCACTCCGGCTCCGGATCGGGACAGAGCGGGCAGGGGTCGAAGTCGATTATCGCGACATCGTCGGGCATGGTCACGACTATCTCCTCAGGCGTGAAGGTCGGGGTTCCTACCTCCTCGTCGAGATGGTCGAAAAGGACTGCCGAAAAATCGGGTGTTGCCCGCAGCGGATAGGGTCCGCCGGTAAATTCACAGTACGGGCCCTCGCATTCTCTGACACTGGTCCCGTCTATTATCATCTCCACTCTGGCGATGGGGCAGCTCATATCTGCTATGAACCTGATGTCGCCGCTCTCCAGGCGCACCTGTCGCAGGTTGATGTCTTCGTCCCGGCAGACGACCGGCCCGCCGGTCTCCGTGTAGCAGTACTCCGGATTCCCGTGAGCATCGTATCCGCACAGCGTTTGCACACCATCGCACGGCCCCGGATATCCCCGTGCCTTTGCCACCGCCGGCGTCACGCATACGCATCCGTCCGGGCACTTGACGTGGTAGCACCTGTGCTCCACTCTGGTCTGTAATGCACATTCGATTTCCACGCCGTCACACAACCTGTATCCCTCTGCTTCCGCGTCGGCAACGGGCAGACATACGCAGTGGTCGGGGCACTCCTCCTCTTCGGCGGTCTGGTAGCAATACCCCATCACCGGCGCCGTGACCAGGCTTGCCGACACCACGCATTCTATCCATTCGCCGTCGCATGGACTCAGCCCCCGTTCTGTTCCTTCCTCTCTGGTCAGGCACTCACAGCCCGAGGGGCACTCCTCTGCTGCTGCGGCCTGGTTACAGGGCACACAGTCCGATGTAGTGGCGAGACCCGATTGCGCCGCGTATGCCATAGGTTCATCATCGTGTAAATGCAGCTCCTGTGCTGTTGCTTCTGCGTTTGCCAGGCTTTCGTAGCCTGCGGGAAACTGGGGCTGGAAGGCGGCTTCTGGCGTAATTGCCATGGCTATCTTCACGGATATCAGGGCAATGGCGGCGACGAACAAAAGAATTTTGGCGGCGTTCTTAAATCTCATCTTAACATCGGCTCCTTATTCGATTCGGCAATTGCGGGGGCAGAGTTTGAATTACGGTGAAGGACACGGTCTCCCAAGTTACAGAAAAACAAAGGAATTGTCAATAGCGGCATAGCCAGCAGCCAGCCCATACTACTATTGTGTCGCAGATTCGACCAAATAGCTTCGCATTCGACTGTACTACAATGCAGATTTATCAGGCAATACCTCCCGGCGAAAGCCTGAGAGAGGTGCGGTGTCCCGGGGCGTTAAGCAGGTGCTATTGTTAAAAATGCCGGCAAAACAGGGTATAATGGGTGAAGGCGAAGCAAGAAAGTTGAAACTGGACTTGTGGAGAGATGAAAGATGGTAACGGACACAAGGCTAGAAAAGATCCTCCTGGAGATAGTGGACGCTATTAAGGTTAAATATGCTCCGGAAAAGATTATTCTCTACGGCTCCTTTGCCTATGGCGTTCCTGACGCGAATAGCGATATTGACTTGCTAATCATCAAGAAAACCCCAGAAAGGGCCCTTGACCGACGGGTAAAGGTTCGTCGCATAGTTGACATCAGGGACTCATCTTATCCGCCCTTTTCGCCCCTGGTGCTGACACCTGAAGAAGTCAAACGAAGACTGGAAATCGGCGACCAGTTCATCCAGGAAATTCTTACCAAGGGAGAGGTCCTGTATGCACGATAGTACGGTATCCACTTTCCGAAGAAGCGCCAGATGTGGCGGAACTGGAACAGGCCGTGAGCAAAACTGATGATTTAGGTAGTAAGATTGATGCCGAGATCGAATAGACAGCCATTGTCAAGTATCGCGAAGATATTATGAGTCGTCTGCATAGCCGGTCTGGAAAAGACGCCAATACGTTGGTACAGGAATACGTGGCGTCTATTCCCTTTGACCGGCGGCTATACCGTCAGGACATCGAGGGAAGCATTGCGCATGCCAGGATGCTGGCCAGGCAGGGGATAATAGCCGAGAGCGAGGCCGTAACGATAGTCAAGGGGCTCAACAGTATTCGAAAGGAAGTCGAACAGGGGAAATTCCAGTTCAAGACCGGGCTGGAAGATATACATATGAACATCGAAGCGGGGCTGTTTGAGAAGATAGGCGATGTGGCGGGCAAGCTCCACACCGCCCGCTCCAGGAACGACCAGATAGCCCTGGACTTGCGCCTCTTCGTCAGGGAGGAGACGCGGAAAACCATCGACATGATAAAGGCCCTGCAAACCTCGCTGGTGGAGCTGGCCGGGACGAACAAAGCCGTCATCATGCCCGGCTATACCCATCTACAGCAGGCCCAGCCCGTCCTGCTGGCCCATCACCTGCTGGCCTATTTCGACATGTTCCAGCGGGACAGGGAGAGATTCGGCGATTGCCTCCAGCGCAGCGACGTCCTGCCCCTGGGCAGCGGCGCCCTGGCCGGCGTTCCTTATCCCCTGGACCGGGAATTCGTGGCCGGCGAGCTGGGCTTCAGCAAGGTGAGCAGCAACAGCCTGGACGCCGTTTCCGACAGGGACTTCGTCATAGAATACCAGGCGGCGGCGGCCATGACCATGATGCATCTTTCCAGGCTGGCGGAGGAGCTTATCCTGTGGTCGTCGAGCGAGTTCGGCTTCGTGGAGATCGGCGAAGCCTTTACCACGGGCAGCAGCATAATGCCCCAGAAGAAGAATCCCGATGTGGCCGAGCTGGCCAGGGGGAAGACCGGGCGGGTTTACGGCAACCTGATGGCCATTCTGACCACTATGAAGTCTCTGCCTTTAGCCTACAACCGGGATACGCAGGAGGACAAGGAAGGGCTTTTTGACACTGTGGACACGCTACATTCCAGCCTGGAAGTATTCGCCGGGATGGTGAAGACGATTCAGGTAAACGCCGGGCGTATCTCTCAGGCGATGAAAACGGACTATATCCTGGCCACGGACCTGGCCGACTACCTGGTGAAGAAGGGCATGCCGTTTCGGGCCGCCCACGGCGTGGTAGCGAAGCTCAGCGAATATGCCGCAAGTAAGGGCAAAAACTTCCAGGAACTCGGCCGGCATGAATACAAAAAGTTCTCCGCGCTCTTCGGCGGCGATGTCTATAAGATAACTCCGGAGTCATCGGTAGCCGCCCGGAACGTCCCCGGCGGCACTTCGCCGCAGCAGGTGGGGAAGGCGCTGAGAAGGGCGAAGAGGCTGATCAAAGAATGATTAAGCTGGCGCCGTCCATTCTCTCTGCCGATTTTGCCCGTCTCGGTGAGCAAATTGCCGAGGTGGCCAGGGCCGGGGCCGACTATATCCACGTAGACGTCATGGACGGGCATTTTGTGCCCAATATTACCATCGGGGCACCGGTGGTGGCTTCAATTCGCGCTGTAACCGGCCTACCGCTGGATGTTCACTTAATGATAGAGCGTCCGGAGCGGTATATATCCGACTTCGTTGAGGCGGGCGCCGATATTATCACCGTGCATGCAGAAGCATCTCCCCGCCTCCGCAGTACGATTGAGGCGATACAGGACCTGGGGGTCAAGGCCGGAGTATCCTTAAATCCGCCTACTCCTATCGGCGCAGTAGAGGAAATCATTGCTCAGGTAGACCTGGTCCTGGTCATGAGCGTTAATCCCGGCTTCGGCGGGCAGTCTTTTATCCCGGAAACATTGTTCAGGATAGCCAATATGCGCAAAATCCTGGACGATGGCAAACTGGGCGCCGAGCTCGAAGTTGACGGGGGTATTAACGCCGACAATGCCCGGGAGATAGTTGAAGCCGGTGCCGATGTCCTGGTGGCGGGAAACAGCATATTCAAGGTCGGGGAAGGGATAGGCCGGGCGATACAGAGGCTGAGGGAAGCGGTGTCATAGAGATCCGAAATCCTGAGCACGAAATCCTAAACAATATCAAAAATCAAAAATCAAAAGTCAAAATGACAAATCAAAATGCAAAAATTCTGGCACGGTGTCACCCTGAGCGGTAGCGAAGGGTGTCCGAGATTCTTCGCCCCGAGAAGTCGGGGCTCAGAATGACAGTCCCTTGTAATAAGCATTCAGCCATCAGCGGTCAGCTTTCAGTTTAGTCGTGAGGGAAGGGATTCCTTGGGGCCTCGAAAAAAAGCCCAAATGTCAAAGCCCAAATGACAATTGAAATCCAAATGCCTGAATGTCAAACCTACTCTGTTTTGTGCTTTGGACTTTGAGCTTGATTTGACATTTGGGCCCTGGCATTTGACATTGCCTGGGGATTGAGGATTTGGCCGGTACACTCAAGTCACCGGGCTGCTTTGTACTGGTTGCGGAAACACCTGCTGCAGATGTTGACTTTTGCTTTTCTTCCTTCTACCATGATTGTGGTGCGGTGAATGTTGGGTAACCAGCGCCGCAGGGTATGCTTTTTGGAATGGCTTACGTTATGCCCGGTTTGAGCCGTTTTGCCACAAATCTCACACTTCATAGGAAATTCTCTACCTCTCTTTATTGCAAGTCATATTTTGAACTATTATGCCAATGATAGCACAATTATCGGGTCAGGCGAAGGGGGGTGAGCATGGCAACTGATTTTGCCGATGGGCCGGCCCTGAAGGAAATGTTCGCCTCAGGAACCACCTGGCTGGAAAAGAGCGCCCCCGATATTAATGCCATAAACGTTTTTCCTGTACCCGATGGTGATACCGGGATCAATATGGTGCTTACCATGAGGTCGGCCATGGAAGAGGCAAAGCTGAATCCAGATAGTGCAGTCTCTTCCATAGCTAAATCGATGGCGCACGGTGCTTTAATGGGGGCACGGGGCAATTCAGGGGTTATCCTGGCCCAATTCTGGCGTGGTTTAGCTACAGGCCTGGAGGGCAAGACTCACCTCGACGGCGCGGAGTTCGCGAAGGCACTGGGCGAAGCATCACGGACTGCTTACAAAGGGATTGTCAATCCTGTGGAGGGAACTATCCTGACCGTGCTTAAAGACGCATCCAAAGCTGCTGCGGCAGCAGTGAAGGATGATGACGCCCTGGTTTCGGTATGGGAAGCGGCGGTGGAAGCGGCCGAAGATTCGGTGGCCAGGACGCCCAGCCTGCTGCCGGCATTGAAGGAGGCCGGAGTGGTGGACGCCGGCGGGCAGGGCCTGTACGTTTTGCTGGACGGCGCCCTGCAATTTCTCAAGGGGGAATCAGATAGGATAAAGTATCGGAAGCCGCGCTTGATTGCAGCCGAGTCGGAACTAGTCCCCAGGGCAACTCAAATGCCTCTTCATGTGGAAACGCCTCACGGGTATTGCACCAATTTTGTCCTGGAGGGACAGAAGCTTGATTTAAGCAAAATCGAAAAAGACCTCAAGAAGAAGGGACAATCTTTGATAGTTACGGGCGACGATTCCCTGGCCAGAATCCATATCCACAGCTTCAAGCCCGGTGAAATCCTGGAATATGCCACCAAGCTGGGCACGCTGCATGACATAACCATCAACAACATGGACGACCAGTATGCAGAATTCATCAAGATGCAGAGGGAAAGGATGCCTCCCGTTGACATCGCTACGGTGACAGTGGCCACTGGAGACGGTTTTTTCAAGCTATTTAATAGCCTGGGCAGCATAATCATTGTCCCCGGTGGGCAAACGATGAATCCCAGCGTTCGGGAGCTCCTGCAAGCTGTGGAATCGGCACCCTCAGACAACATCATTCTTCTGCCCAACAACAAGAATATCGTATCTGCTGCCGCCCAGGTCCAGTCCCTGACCTCCAAGAAAGTCAGGGTAGTCCCCACCAGGAATATCCCTCAAGGCGTGGCGGCATTTCTTGCTTTTAACTACGACATGAATCTGGAGGAGAATGCTCAGGCGATGGAGGAAGCGATAGGCGAGGTGAAGACCATAGAGGTGACCAGGGCAGTACGTAAGACCCGGCTGAACGACCTGGAAATAAGAAAGGGACAATTTATCGCCATTCTAAACGAGGAAGACCTTGTAGCCGGTGCCGACAGGATAGGAGATGTTATCCTGGAGGCCCTGGCCAGGGCCCAAGCCCAAGAAGCAGATATAGTCACCATTTACTACGGTGCTGAAGTCAAGGAAGTTGAAGCCCAGGAGATAGCTCAAGAGATTCGTGACCGGTACCGGACCGAGGTCGAGGCGGTTTATGGCGGCCAGGCGCACTATTATTATATAATTTCCCTGGAATGATATTTGCGGCTCTGCCGCAAGCAGGAGTTTCCGGTTCAGAGATAGAGGCTATTGTATCGGAGGCAAGAAGGATGGTTAAGGTTGTAACCGATAGCTGCTCTGACATTACTGCTGAGCTGGCCCGGGAGTTCGGGATTAGCGTGATGCCGCTGTACGTCCAGTTTGGCGATGAGACCTACCGGGATAATGTCGACCTCAGTACAGAGGAGTTCTACCGTAAGTTGGAAACAAGCAAGATTCATCCGACCACGGCGACCGCCAGCCCGGCCGATTTTGCCGGCCTTTTCGGCCAGCTGGCCCAGGAAACAAACGAAATCCTGGTGATAACGCTTTCTGAGGAGTTCAGCGCCACTTACGCCGCAGCGCTTGAGGGCAAGACTATGGTCGACAAGGACTGTCGTATTGAAGTCATCGACTCTAAAGCAGGAGCAGGCGGGCAAATGCTCCTGGTCCTGTGGGCGGCCAGGATGGCCCGGTCGGGGGCCGACCTGGACCAGATTGCCGACCGGGTGAAGAGAGCGCTTTCCAGGGTGCATGTGCGTATGAGCTTCGATACACTGGAATATCTGCGGAGAGGCGGGCGGATCGGCAAGGCACAGGCTTTCCTGGGCGGCTTGCTAAAGGTGAACCCCGTCATGGGAATAAAAGATGGCGGCGCCTTTCCCATCGCCCGGCCCCGCAGCCGGGCTCAGGCCATGGATTTCCTGGTAAATTTTGTCAGGGGGTTCAGCCAGATAGAAGCCCTGGCTATCGAGGATGCCACCACTCCCGATGATCTGGAGGTACTGGCCGGGCGGCTTAAGGATATAGTCCCCCCGGAACGCACCTATCGTTCCAAGGTCACCCCGGTGGTGGGAACCCATGTCGGGCCTCATGTCCTGGCTGTCTCGGTCATGGAAGAAGAATAGAAAGTGACAGACACTGAATCGTTGCGAAACGTTCTTGAGCTGGAATGCCAGAAGGGTTACACCGACCAGGCGGTGTTCGGCGGCCTGGACAAATATCTTCACAGACAAGCGAGGGAAATCAGGGAGAGTCTCGTCCCGAGCCTGAACGCAGTGAAGACGAGGGAACTGGTCCCGCAGCTTCTGAGCAGCTTTGATGAACTCAACCTGGCCAATTCCGATTACGGCTCTTACGACGTGGCGGAACGCAAAAGGTGGATAAGGGATGTCTTCGGCTGGCTGGACCAGCTGGAAAGAGCGAAGGAGGACACGGTCATGGTCCGGCGGGCTCAGAACGGCCCCGGTCCTCTGCCTTCAAGGGAGAGGAACAGGGCGGGGGTGATGGTGGCGGCGAAGCCACGGCAGAAACAAGGAGAAGGGCTGGACTCGCCTGTAACAGATATCAAGGGCATTACGCCCAACATAGCCGACAAATTTGCCAGGCTCAATGTCAGGACGGTGCGCGATTTGCTCTATTTCTTCCCCAGGCGCTACGTCGATTACAGCCAGAGAAAACCCATCTCTGAACTTATAGAAGGCGAAGAGCAGACCATCATAGGCACAATCTGGCAGGCCAGAGTAGCTGCTCTGGGTAGCCGGCAGGGCACGGAGGCGATTGTCGGCGACGAAACAGGAAATATCAGGGTGGTCTGGTTCAATCAACCTTACCTGGCGAAAAGCTTTCGGACCAATGCCAGAATAGTAATTAGCGGTACAGTCGGCGAGTTCAAAGGACTCAAGGTATTCGAATCCCCCGAATGGGAATTGCTTAAGGATAAAGAACTGATTCACACCGGACGCCTGGTCCCCGTCTATCCCCTGACCCGGGGCCTCTATCCCCGGCAGGTGAGGAAATGGACAAAGGAGGCTGTTGATGGTTATGCCCGGCAACTGGGTGATTTCCTGCCTTCAGAGATTAAGACGCGCTGCCGGTTAGCGGACCTGTCCACGGCAATCGCTCAGGTCCACTACCCGGATGACCGGGCAATGGCGGAAAGGGCGCGAGGGAGATTGGCCTTCGACGAGCTATTCCTTCTCCAGCTGGGCGTGCTGGCCAGGAAGCGGGACTGGCAGGAAGGCCAGCCGGGTAGTGCCTTTCATGTAGACCAGGAGGTTATCGGCGGGTTTCTGCGTTGCCTGCCTTTCACCCTGACCCGGGCACAGGAGCGAGTCTTGCGGGAAATCCTGGCCGACCTCAGACAGGGAAAAGCCATGTCACGTCTTCTGCAAGGAGAGGTAGGCAGCGGCAAAACTGTAATTGCCACACTGGCCCTGTTGATAGCTGCTGCCAACGGTTACCAGGGGGCGTTGATGGCTCCCACCGAGGTCCTGGCTGAACAGCATTACGCCGGTATCTGCGGCTATCTGTCCCAGGTCAGCACCGGGGAACATCGTCCTGAGCCGGACGAAGGCACCATCAGATGCTACGCAGGATTTCTGTCCAGGCCGCTGACCATCGCGTTGCTCGTGGGAAGCCTGGGCAACAACGAGAAAGCAAGGTTACATGATAAAATCGCGCAGGGTGAAGTTGACATTGTTGTCGGTACCCATGCCATTATTCAAAAGGAGGTAGAATTCAGCAAATTGGGGCTGGCGGTGATAGATGAGCAGCACCGCTTCGGGGTGGTACAGCGCTCGGCGCTGCGGCAAAAAGGGTTTAATCCTCACGTGCTGGTCATGACAGCCACCCCTATTCCTCGCACCATGGCGCTGACGCTCTATGGAGACCTTGACCTTTCGGCTATCGATGAGTTGCCCCCGGGGCGCCAGGTAGTGAAGACCAAATGGCTCGAACCGCAGGACAGAGAAAAAGCCTACAGGTTCCTCCATCGCCAGGTCAGCAACGGCCGGCAGGCCTTCATCGTCTGTCCCTTAATTGAAGAGTCCGAGATACTTGAGGCAAAAGCCGCCACAACGGAATACGAGCGACTATCGCGAGAGGTTTTCCCGGACTTGAAATTAGGGCTACTTCATGGTCAAATGCATGGTAGCGAAAAGGAAAAGGTAATGCGCAGTTTTCGAGCAGGGGAGCTTGATGTCCTGGTGTCAACCTCGGTGGTGGAGGTAGGCATTGACGTACCGCGAGCCTCGGTCATGCTGGTAGAGGGCGCCGAGCGCTTTGGCCTATCTCAGCTCCATCAACTGAGAGGGCGTGTGGGGCGGGACAAAGAGCAGGGCTATTGTATACTTATCCCGGAAAAGCTTTCGCTGGAAGCGAGAGAGCGCCTCCAGCTGATGGAGAAGGTACATGATGGCTTTGCCCTCGCTGAGAAAGACCTGGAACTACGAGGACCGGGTGAATTCTTCGGCACCCATCAGAGTGGACTGCCCGACCTCAAGCTGGCCAAGCTGACCGATTTACGGAGTCTGGAGCTGGCCCGGCAAGAAGCGATAACTCTTTTCCAGAGCGACCGCAGTTTAGAAAAGGCTGAACATCAAGCCCTGCGGCAACAGTTAAACATGGCATGGTCGAGAGGTGCTGAATGGAGTTAATCACGCTCAAGCAAGAACTGGCCAGATGTTTGCAGCAGGCTGTATTGGAGGCACAGCGAAAAGGGGCTCTGGCTTCCGCTACCCTGCCCGAGGTGCTCATAGAACATCCGCAAAATCCCGAACACGGAGATTTTGCCTCCGGCCTCCCTTTGAAGCTGGCCAGGGCTATGAGGATGTCCCCCATGGACATAGCTGAGAAGGTCGTTGAGGATATAGTGCCACCGCCCCAGATTGACGAGTTATGGGTTGCTTCGCCGGGCTTCATCAACTTCACCCTGCGGGAGGACTGGCTGAGAAAGCAGGTGGAATCAATGCTGGCTGCCGGCGCAGCATATGGTGATGTCGACCAGGGCCGGGGTAAGCGGGTCCAGGTTGAATTTGTTAGCGTCAACCCCACCGGACCTCTTCACGTAGGTCACGGCCGCGGTGCCGTTCTGGGCAGTACTCTGGCCAATGTGCTTGCTGCCTCCGGTTTCGCCGTGGAAAAGGAATATTACATAAATGATATGGGTAACCAGATAGACAACTTCGGGCATTCCCTCTATGCCCGTTACCAGCAATGCCTGGGCGGGGAAGCTGTGCTGCCCCCGGATGGCTACCACGGTAACTATATCATTGACCTGGCCCGGGAAATTGCCCAGGAAGCGGGGGACAGGTTTTTGTCGGTGCCTGAAAGCGAGGCAGCTTCACAACTGGCGGAGATCGGGATTGCCAAGATGCTAGAGGGAATCAAAGAAGACCTCAAGCTGCTAAACGTCAGTTTTGACACCTGGTTTTCGGAGCGAAGCCTTTATCAGGGCGACCAGTACAGGAAAGCCATGGAACTATTTCAGAGCAGAGCATATATTGCCGAGAAGGAGAATGCCACCTGGTTTGAGTCGAGTTTGCTGGGCGAAGAGAAGGACAACGTCCTTGTGCGCAGCGATGGTACTCCCACCTATTTTGCCTCCGATATCGCCTACCATTACAACAAGTTTCTGGAGCGGAAATTCGACCGGGTGATTGATATCTGGGGGGCCGACCATCAGGGGCATGTCCCCCGGATGAAGGCGGTGCTGAGGGCCATGGGGCGGGACCCGGAGCAGCTCAAGGTGATAATCTGCCAGTTAGTCACCCTGCGGCGTGGACAGGAAATAGTCAGAGTATCCAAGCGCAGCGGCGATATCATTACTTTGCGGGAGCTGATAGATGAAGTAGGTGCGGATGCCTGTCGCTTCTTATTCCTTTCCCGTTCTGCCGATAGCCAGATGGACTTCGATATAGAGCTGGCCAAGAGGCAATCGGTGGACAATCCCGTGTACTATGTCCAGTATGCTCATGCCCGGATCGCCAGCATTCTTCGCCTGGCTGAACAGCGGGGGATAGACTATAGTGACGGCGATGTTTCCCTGCTTGCCACCGAGCCCGAGCTATCTCTGATTCGCCGCCTGACACTTCTGCCCGAAATAGTGGAACGGGTAGCGGTTACCCTCGAGCCTCACCACTTACCCTACTATGCCCAGGAGTTAGCCACCGTCTTCCACAGTTTCTATAAGCAATGCCGGGTTGTCTCCAAAGACGAAGCGCTAACCGGAGCCCGCCTCAAGCTGGTCAAGGCAACTCAGGTTGCCCTGGCCAAAGTCCTGCACCTTATGGGTATGACGGCTCCGGAAAAGATGTGAAGCCTTGCTTCTTGCGGGGGGGCGCAGTTAATAGACAATCGCACCGGAGTCCAGGTCGAATTCTACGGTGTCACCCGCCTTCAGTTCTTTGACCTCATCGCGGAATCCAACTTTGATTGGTGCTGCCGTGCCGGGCCGGGTGCTGACGGTGAGCCGGCGGTGGGTAATGACCAAATCCAGCCGCTGCTGGCGATAGAGAATGCCAAACCGTATTTCTTTCAGGTCATTGGGCAAGTATGGATTCAACTGCAGTATGTCCTGCCGAGTCTCGATACCCGTGTAGCAGCGCTGGATGAGGTCTATGGTTCCCGCCATGGCGCCAAGGTGAATTCCTTCCGCGGTGGTCCCGCCCTGAATATCGGACACGTCGCTCTCCAGCGCCTCCTTGAATAAATGCCATGATAGCTCTCTCCTGGAGCGGGCCAGTACCCAGGCATGTACTACCCGGCTCAGCGTTGAGCCGTGGGACGTACGTTTGAGATAGTAGTCGATGTTATGGGGGATAGTCTCATACTTGAACGGGTAATCGAGGCGATGAAATATCTCACGCAACTCATCAGCCGAAAGCAGGTAGAAGAGCATCAACACATCGGCCTGCTTGGACAGTTTGTAACGGTTGGGGGTATCTCCTTCTGCCTCCAGGATACGGTCCAATCGCTGGATATCTCCATATTTCTTCCGGTAGCCCTCCCAGTCAAATTCTTCCAGCCGGTCGTAGCCCTCAAACTGGCTGATGATTCCCTCGCCGTGGAAGACGACGCGCATCTTGCGGCTGATGTTCTGCCACTTTTTGAGTTCCTTCTGTTTCAAGCCCAGTTTTTCCTGTAGCGCTTCACGCCGGTCGGGCGGGACGAGCTCGATGGCATCCAGGGCACGACAGAGCACCCAGACCGCCATGATATTGGTGTAGGCATTATTATCGACGCCCGGCTTGCCGGCATCGGGATAGGCATCGTGAAACTCGTCCGGTCCCATAACCCCGCAGATTTCGTAACGTCCCAGAGAGCGATTGTAGCGGACAATGCTTGCCCAGAAACGGGCAATTTCAATTAGCATCTCCGCCCCGTAGAAGGAGAAGAAGCTGACATCGCCGGTGACCTGGTAGTAATGCCAGATGTTGTAGGCGACGGCAATATTGATATGGCGCTGCCGGCGCGAGTTGTCCGGCAGCCAGCGTCCGGATTTGGGATTCAGGTGCAGTGTCTGGGTCTCCTCCCGGCCGTCACTGCCGCTCTGCCAGGGGTACATTGCTCCCTCATATCCCGCCTGCCGGGCTGCCCAGCGCGCCTCGGGGAGACGGCGGTAGCGGTACAGGAGCAGGGCGCGGGTGATATCCGGAATACGGAGGTTGAGGAAGGGAAAGATGAACAGCTCGTCCCAGAAGATATGCCCGCGGTATGCCTCGCCGTGCAGCCCCCGCGCTGGAACGCCGACATCGTGCTCGATGATATGTGGCGATACGGTTTGCAGCAAATGAAGTATATGGAGGTTAAGGAGCAGTGCCACGCGTTGGCTGTTCTCGATGGCGATGCGGCAGCGCCGCCAGAGATGGCTCCAGCTGAGTATGTGGCTGTTCAGCAGGTCGCTGAAGCCGGAGGCACGCTTCACCTCTTTGCTGGCCTGGAGACCGCTTTCGGAGATAGCATGGTCTCTTGAAGTGTAGAGGGATACTATCTTTTCAAGGGTCACTGCCCTGCCCTCCTCCAGGCCCACATCGAACTCCTGGGCGATGTACCCGGGTTCCTGTATTACCTGAGGCTCCACGGCAATCCGCTTGCCCTCACGGTATAGACTGGTGCGCGCCGCCTCCGAGATGCGGATGTATGACTGGTTTGTCTCCACCTGAAGGTAAATCGTGTCACTATCGATTGCCTGAGCTTCAACCGGGCGAAGGTGACGGTTGTTCAGCTGCCGGTAACGCTGGACGCCGCTGTTGGTTGCCCGCCCCTCGAGGGCCGAGCGGATTCTCAGGCTGCCCGACCAGTTCTCGGCGGTTATGGTCACTTCCTGGCCGGCCAGATGCGGGTTTGCCATGCTGACGAAACGCCGCTGGAACAGTCTGGTGCGCCGTCCCTGTCCATCAACAAAGCGGACCAGCCGGCTGAGCACCCCCCGGCGCAGGTCAAGCTCCTGACGATATTCCAGTATAGAGGCTTCTTCTACATCAAACCAGTCTCCACCTGCGATACGGAAGGTAACGGGCAGCCAGTTAGGCACATTGACCATGCATTCATTCTCGATAGTTTTGCCGGCAATATCAGTCTTGAGGCGGTTGAAACAGCCGGCGACATATGTCCCCGGATAGTGGATGTCATCAGCGACCGACTCGGGAGTTGCCCCCCGCGTGGCGAAGTAACCGTTACCCAGGGTACACAGCGCCTCGCGCAGGCCCTCCTGTGCCGGGTCATAGTCCTCGTAGGCCAGTGTCCAGATGCCCCCGGAGACCTCCGTTTCCGCCAGCGCCGCCAGGTCGTGCAGGAAGTGCGCTACTTCGTCAGGGTCATGCAGTGCGTAGTGAGCAGATGTCGGGCGCTTCTCGGTACCAACCACGATGGCAATACCGTGGTCACTGATGGCCCGGAAGGCATCCTCGTCGGTATCATCATCACCAATATATAACGGCAAGACCCGGTCGCCATCAGCGTATAGTGTCTCGAGCAGACAGAGCAAAGCCGTGCCCTTGTCCCAGTCTACATTCGGCCTCAGCTCAAATATCTCCTTTCCGGTGGTCTTTCTCAGATCGGGATAGTGGGAGAGTACTTCGTCAAATCTCTTTTCAAGTTCAGCAAGCTTGCTTCTGTCGACCTGACGGTAATGAACGGCGATGGCAAACCGCTTTCGTTCAACCCTGACACCCGGTATATTCCCCAGTGCCTTTGGCAGCTCTGTCCCGGCACGGTCAAGTGCGGGCAGGAAGTCTGCACCCCGGTCCTGGTACCGGTGCTGGCCACCGGGCCCGGAGATATCAAAGCCATGGCTGCCGGCATAGGCAATGTCGTTAATATCGACCATATTCTGTACGTCGGCGAGGTCACGGCCGCTGATGATGGCTACCGAATATTGCTCCGCCAGCCGCTTCATTGTCTTCCTGGTTCTTTGGGGAAGCGTTGCCTCAGCGGGGTCATCTACAATGGGCGTTAGCGTGCCGTCGTAGTCCAGGAAAATGGCGGGCGTTTTTTCGTGCAGCCGCCTGAAAATCTCGTCTTTCTTGTCCAGAGCAGACGGAAGGGCATCGACGGTTTTTGCCGCTACCGGTTCTTGAGACTTTGCTCGCTTGACTTTGAGTTCGGACAGGTCCCTGACCACGATGTCGGCGCCCCGTTTCTTGAGTTCTTGGCCCAGGCCGGTCCGGTCTACCCCGATAACCGGCCGGAACTTGCCCCGGCGTCCGGCCTCGACACCGGCCAGGGCATCCTCCACGACAACTGCTTCCTCCGGCTTGACATTCAATTGCCTGGCTGCCTCCAGGAAGATGGCCGGGTCAGGTTTGCCTTTCAGTCGGGGTTCGGCGGAGTCGACCCCGTCAACCTTGACATCGAACAGTCCCCGTATACCGGCCGCCTCCAACACTTCCCCGGCGTTGCGGCTTGCCGATATGACTGCTGTGTGAAGGCCGAGGGCCTTCACTTTCTTTATGAAGTTGATCGATGACTGGTAGGGTTTGACGCCTTCCCTCTTCAAACGTTCCAGGAAGTAGCGGTTTTTCTGGTTGCCGAGTGCGCATATGCTCTCCTTGCCGGGCGTATCGTCAGGGCTGCCCTGCGGAAGCGAGATACCGCGGGACTCCAGGAAACTCTTTACGCCGTCATAGCGCGGCTTGCCATCGACGTAGTGAGGGTAGTCGGAATCGATGTAAAATGGCCGGAACGCTTCATTATGGTGCTCAGCGCGTTCCTTCAGGTATTCGTCGAACAGTTGCTTCCAGGCCTCAGCATGGATGCTGGCAGTATCTGTTACCACACCATCCAGGTCAAAGATTACAGCGTCGATTCCCTCCAGGTTCAGTTCCTTGGCCTGCATTTTTTCAGCCACTATGCCTTTATCCTTTGTTATCTTGTCTTTTTCTGCTTGGCTTCGGCCCCTTAAGCCCTGGCCTTGAATTCGTCGAGCCCGGAGGCAGCATCACAACCACTCAATGCGTCATATCGCCATGCAACTGTGAGGCCTGGCTTCCCTCTGATGAAGCCGGCCTTTTGCATACCCGTTACCGAGACCGACACGGAGCTTAGTTGACTATTTACCGTGTCTCAGTTTCTTTTGGTTTTATTAACAAGACGGGCAGCCCCGATTCCCTGAGGACGTGGTCGGCAACGCTGCCAACGACGATACGTCTAACCCCGCTGTGTCCATGAGTGGCCATACAAATAAGGTCGATCGCATTATCGCTGGCATAGCCAACAATCGCGGGACCAGCCGGTGATGGCCGCAGGATGACACATTCAAGAGCTATTCCCTTCTTCAGCAGCGGTCCTGCTATTCCGTCCAGGTAAGCCTTTATCTCAGCTTCCCGCCTCTGGATTTCCTCCTCCATAATATCGGCCACCCCGGCATGTATTCCCTCCACACCCACGTAGGCGCTGCTAGGCATGGTCATCACCTGGAGTAGCATCAGTTTGCTATTAAATCGCAGTGCCTGCTCTGTGGCGTATGGCAGGATTTGCTCGGCAAGTTGGGAGCCGTCCAGACAAACCAGAATCTTTTCAAACATTCCGCCCTCCTTTCTCTTTTAAGCCTAATTCCTGACTTAACTGAAGGTAATTCAAAATATCAGCCCGGGTCACGATTCCAGCACATCTCTTACCATCGATAACCAGTACCTGGTTGATATCATGTTTTGTAATGATCCTCAGAGCCGTGTTTAAATCATCTTCGGGGCTTACACTGCGAAGCGGCTCACGGGTTATTATTTCCCTGACCGGGGTCTCTTCCCATTTCTCTCGCGGCAGTTCCTTGACATCCGTGACAGTGACAATCCCCGTGACCTGGTCATTTTGACAAACGGGCACCGCTCGACTATGTTGCCTTCGAAAAACGTTGCTCACCAGTTCCCATACGGTAGTATCGGGGCTGATACTCGTTGGGTTAGTTGTCATAACCTCTCTAACCCGCACGCCGCTGAGTTGTTCACGTGTGGTAAGCTCACGACGACTGGCATCCGCTGCGCTGCTCAGGAACCAGCCTATGAAGGCAAGCCATAGGCCTCCCAAATCACCGGCCAACACCAGGATCACCCCGAGGGCGATGAATGCCCAGCCCA
The DNA here is from genome assembly GCA_046497565.1 of Dehalococcoidia bacterium. Taxonomy (GTDB): domain Bacteria; phylum Chloroflexota; class Dehalococcoidia; order GIF9; family AB-539-J10; genus RBG-13-51-36. The sequence continues at coordinate 85 of JAWOFK010000094.1, read as the reverse complement.
TGAACCGCCCAACGGTGGCGGCTATATTGGTCGCCCTGACAAGACTGCCGGTCTTATGCCAGAGTATGGACCGCAGGACACGCCC
>JAWOFK010000089.1:0-16293 GCA_046497565.1 Dehalococcoidia bacterium | reverse complement strand
CAACCGCCAGTTTCTGCAAAAGCACGCCTTCGTCCGGTGACCTTATTGCCCTGGTCATACGGGTGACAATGTCTTCCCCATAGCTAATCTGGGGATTCATCACTCCTCTGGCAGCCAAAGTCCGACCGTTGCCGAGGTCAACCAGATAGCCGGCGATCTTGGTAGTCCCCAGATCTATTGCTAATCCCAGTAGGCGGGTTGAGGGGGCCAGTAGGGCTATTACTTCGTCATTGCGGACTACGGCCTGGCACTCCCAGTTCCATGACCGCAACTGGTCAGAAAGGGTGCGCAGAACGCCAATATCTATCCTGCGGCAGCGCAAGTCATGCTGCTGATTTAGAGCCTCAAGTAGGCGGTCGGCATCAGCCTGCGGCGCCGACAGGGACGGAGCTACCAGCCGCAGGCGGCAAGTTTGCACCAATGGCTCGAGAGCAACTCCTACCTCGACTCCCTCCACCTGGACCCGCTGTGGGGTAGTCATTGACTCAGGGGGCACCGTCACTCTGCAATTACTGGCGGGGTAAGTCTGACAGGCTAGACGCCATCCCATCTTCAGTTCCTGAGGGGTAAATACTTCCTGTTCACTGGGCGTGGGGCTGGAGACAGTACCATTCAAGACCTGTACCCTACATGAGTGACACGTTCCCTCACCCCCACATATGCTGCTGATACCGATACCCAGCCGGCGAGCGCAGGCCAGGAGAGAATCATTCTTCCGGCACTCCCCTCTTAGACCTACCGGCTCAAACTCAATGGTATAACTACCCATTTTCCTTCTATTCAGTCACTTTGTAATGGCAGGTTTCTCTCAGGCTACAGCGGGCACAGACTTCAGCCTGTGTCCACCTCGCCATCCTGGGACCGATGCCAATAACCATGGAAGTTGATTTGCGGGGGACCATCACTCCGGAAGCAGTCACGCTCACGCCGATTTCATCTGCGTCGACAAGTCGCAAGAGGTTCCACTGCTCACTCAGGGGAAAACCCGGCATACCGGGACAAACCTGACTGCTCATTTCATAGCCTCGGGGTGAGATGTCAGTGGCCATATACCCGACCACCTGCGAGATCAGTATATCCACGGCGGCGCTACCGATACCATCCAGAATCATTGCCTTCATAACCTTGCCGCTTCTACTGTATTCCGTTACCTGTTTTTCCAACCAGGGGCCGATAGTACAAATGAGAACGGCAAGCTCCTTCGCCCCCGGGAACATCGCAGGTATTAATGGGCCATGTATCGCTCCGCCACCCTCCAGCGATATCCGATCGCCGTTCACTCCGGTAACCGGATAGCATTCATAAGCCGCCGCCGATTGCAGGAGCTGCATCCTCCTGACACTGGCTAGCAACTCCAGAATCAAATCCTTTGTCTCACGCCTGACTTTGGCCCCTCCTCCCAGTCCCTCCCGCCGTAGCACCTCACCGGTCTTCAGGCTCAGGGAAATATCACGGATTCGCGGCATAGCCCAGACTTTGCTCTGCTCTTATTATCACTCTGGCCCGTCGGGTGGCTATTTGTAGACGCCGTATTTCTTGCCGACTTCAACCATAGTTTTGACGTTTTCAGCCTTTGCCTGGTCAAAGAATGCTCCATTGCTCACGATATAACCACCACCCTGGGCGCAAGTATCAATAAGATTCTTGACGTAGTCCTCAACCTGCTTCGCCGTGCCTATGGTTAACAGGTCGGAGGGCACATTGCCGTACATGCAGGCAACCTTGCCCAGGGTCTTCTTGGCTTTGGCTATATCGCTCTGGTCTATCATCCATAGAGTCTTGCCCTTCGGCAAGTCCTGCATGACTTCCAGCCGCGTCGTCCACTTCCCCTCAGCCGCAGGATTTGGTATCACTCCTTCATCAATCAAGCCTATCATGACTTTCCGGAAGGTGGGCCAGTAGAACTTCTTGAACTGCTCGTCGGACATGAAGCCGTCGGCACCCTTGTGCAAGGGCATAAATACTAACGGTTGTCCGGCCATCTTTGCCGCGCCCACGCCCATCTTAATCATGATTGGGGTCAGCCTTTCCATGGCTTCGATGAGTTTGTCTGGCTGGCGGTACATGTCCAGCATTACTCCTCTGGTCCCTCTCAGGGTATCGCCAATCACATCGAAAGGAGCCTTGGTGAATCCGGCCCACAGGCCCGGACATCCGGCGGCGCTCATCTCCATATTGCAGGCACCGATAGCGCCGATCCATTTCAGGGCCTCAGCGCCGGCCTCAAAAAGAGCCTTGTAGGTAGCTTGAACGGGTGGTAGACCGTAGGGGATAAAATTAGCGGCAACCCCGTATATCTCGAGTATACCGGTGAGAGCGGGGAGCATCTTAAAACCCTCCAGGGCCCCGAACACACGCGGCAGATAGGTATGGGTGAAGAAGTCAGTGGGGTCGTTGATTAAGGCATCATATTCATCCGCCTTCATGTATTCACCTTCGTTGGCTTGATATGACTGCTCAGGCGGGACTCCGTGGCCGGGCCAGGAATACAGCTTGTAGTCAAGAACGTCATATACTCTTCCCGGGCCAGGAGCAACTGCTCCGATTTGCACATCCGGTTCAAAGTTCGTTACAAGTTTCTTGAACGCCAGGCAGCACTTGTCATAGTCATACAGCACTTCTCTAGGGGTGAACCCGGCATTATAGACCGGGAAAAAGCTGGGGATTACGAAGACCGGCACCCGGTCGGGCAACTTCTTCATCTGAATTGCGTCTTTTATCCTGGTTGTTCTCTCCTTGTAGGTTTTCTCAGCCTGAGGGCTTTCGAACTTAAGCTCATTCCCCTGAGGATCCTTCGGCGACATCCACCTGGCAAACAACTCCTCCTGTTTTTCATCTGCTGACATCTCATCCCATTGCTTTTCCATATTCATTGCCTCCTGCATATTATCTGCCGAGGGGTTATTTTGCCCCCGCCCATTTCTTCGCCAGGGTAACTCCGGCCATGGCATCTTTGCCGTAGGCATCTGCACCCGTATAGTCTCTTACCTCTTCAGTAATCTGGCCGCCGCCAATCATGACATTTACCCTGTCTCTAAGGCCAGCCGCTTTGATAGCATCTACCGTCTGTTTCATGGAATCAAACGCCAGCGTCAAGAAGCCGCTTAAGCCAACCACCGGGGCACCGGTCTCTTTTATCTTTTCCACAAACTTCTGCGCCGGGACGTCCACGCCCAGGTCGTATACCTCGAAGCCGTTGACATCGAGCATAAATACGACGATGTCCTTGCCTATGTCATGTATATCCCCGGCAACAGTACCGAAGACAATCTTGCCCAGCTTCTTGCTCTCTACAGTCTTGGTCAGCTTGGGCTTCACCATTTCAGTCACGGCCTTCAGTATTTCGCCAGAATATACGAGGTCAGGTATGAAGTACTCGCTGCTCGCAAACCTCTGACCCACAATCTCCATGCCCTTCCTGGCGTCGTCCAGGATTTTGAGCGGGTCTTCCTTGGCATTAAGCCTGTCTTCTACAATCTTGAGGGCCTCTTGTTCCTTCAAATCAGCTAACGCATCAACCAGATTTGTCGCCATCTTTTCTCACCTCCTTGATCTGTACTGGACTCTGGCCTCCACTGGCTTTGACCTGAGCCTATGCCAAAAAGGATTATATCAGGGGCAGAGAGGCATTTCCAGATATGCCCCGGCAATTGGACACGAGTTGACGGTAGGCCGTCCACTCATGATACAATGCGTGCCAGCCGAACCCGGAGACACAGGCAGGACAGCCATGGCCAAGCTCGAAAAGACAAAGGACGAGATCATCAGGAAAGCAGAGGAGCTGGCCATAGAATATGAAGCGAAGTACAAGGGCTGCGGTCAGTGTACCTTTCTGGCAATAATCGATGCCCTGAGGTGGGGAGGGTTGGAGATTATCCCGCAGGACATGGAAGACAGGTTTTTCCCCGGAATATGCGTTCTCACCGGCGGTGTCGGCTTGAGTGGAGATGGCACCTGCGCTGCCGTAGCAAGCGGTGCTCTGGCAATCGGCCTGGCTCTGGGAATGCAACGCGAGACCTTCAATGAGGCACATTTCCGCGAGCATTGCGCTATCGTTCGCGATAGCCTTCTCAGTAGGTACTATGAGAAATACAATTCCCTGCTCTGCAAAGACGTTCAGAGGAGGTTCTTTGGAAAAGCATGGGACCTGACACGCGATGATACAGGTGCGGAGTTCCTGGGAATCACAGAAGGCTGCGTTATTATGGAAACCGCCATGTTGGCCACGGGAATCATCGTGGACGAATCTGAAAAAGGCAATGTAAGAGGCTATGTCGGCAGCCCCGAAGGCAAAGATTGAAGTCTTCAGCCGGGGTCCGAAGAGGCCGAAGGCCAACGTCGAATCGAAGTCACAAAGAGTGAGAAACTAAAGGGAGGGAGATATGTCGCAAATATTGAAGGACAAGGTAGCCATTGTAACCGGGTGTAGCCGTGGTTTTGGCAAGGTCTTCGCCTTGAGGTTTGCCGAGGAAGGAGCCAAACTGTTACTGACTACTACCAGCCTTGAAAGGGCTCGGGGTACGGTCAACGAGGTGAAGGCCAAAGGCGGACAAGTAGCAATCATGGAGGCTGATATATCCCGCCAAGACGCCGGTGAGAAGATAGCGGAAAAAGTCACGCAACAGTACGGCAAGGTGGATATCCTCGTCAATAATGCCGCCATATACTATGGAGTAAGCCCCAAACCGTGGGACACCTGGACGGTGGAAGAGTGGGACCGGATGTTCACCGTCAACGTACGGGGGAATTGGCTGGTGTGTAAGGCAATAGCTCCCCTGATGGCGAAGCAGGCCCGGGGTAAGATTATCAATATTGCATCCGATGTCTTCAAATCCCCGGACTCCCAGTGGTTTGTGCCTTACGCTCTGACCAAGGCAGCCATCTACTCGTTGACCCATGCTCTGGCGGCCGCTTTGGGCCCTTCAGGTATCAACGTGAATGCCATTGCCCCGGGGTTGGCAGCTACCGAAGCCAGTCTGGCTCATGATGGTAGTGAACAGTTGTTTGAGAGTGTTGTCGCCGCTCAAATGATCAAGAAACGTGTCGAGGCAGAAGACGTGGCAGGGGCAGCGGTATTTCTAGCTTCAGAGGACTCGGACCTAATCACAGGGCAGGTTATACTGGTCAATGGCGGCCATATCATGATATAGACAACCCGAGCCTCGGGTCCCCTGTAACCCGAAGAGAACCCAGCACCGGTTTCTGACCAATGTGTCAGGACTAAGGGTGAAGTTCCCGGGCAACATCTTCCAGCCCCAGTTCCAGTAGTTTCTTCTTGCTGGGCTTAGCTGTCTTGAGGTCCCAATCCATGGCTATGAGGTATTCTTTTATCATGATATCCTCATCAACGGTCACTTCAGCCACCGGGCCTTCCTTCAACGGCGGTTTGCCGAGTACCCTATCGGGGAACTTGAACTCCAGCGGGTTCAGTCCCTCGCGGATATTAAAGGCCTGTCGCATGTTGGCAATTCTCTCCCCCGTTTTGAGCAATTCATCGTTGCTCACATCCCAGCCCGTAACCGCCCTCATGAATTCAGCGATAGGGTCCACATTGGGAAAAGCCCAGAATACAAATAGACACGTCCCGCTGCAAACCACGACGTGGTGGAAATTGCTGCCTATTCTGCGCGCTTCCCCCCTGCCGGAAAACGACTTCAAGTCGAATTCGGGCAGCAGTCCTGACGGATATTCCGGTGCATCCGACAGTTCTGAGCCCACAAAATGACGACCCGGAGTGGGATCTAGCCTGTACCCGGTGGCGAAGTAAAACGCATGCTTGGGGTCGTGGGCCGGAAGCTCCTGTCCTCCAACATGTATCGCATATTCCTCGGCCCCTTTGCCGATCTTCTCCGCTGCCACCTTCACGCCATCCGCTAACACGTCACCGAAACCTTCCCTCCTGGCCAAGTTTTCGGTCATAGCCACTATTGCTTTATGGTTTCCCCAAGTCATTTCAATCCCGTCGGTGTCTGCTCTGGTAATAAGTCCTTTCTCGTAGCATTCAATGGCCATGGCAATGGCAGCCCCCGCCGAGATGGTATCAACCCCGTAGCGGTCGCAAATATCACCCGCCTTGATTACTGATTCCAGGTTGTTATTAAGACAATTGGTGCCAAACATGGCAGTCGTCTCATATTCCGGTCTCCGGGCACCGGCAGGATATTTGTACTCTCCGGCCCCAGCCTTCATGTACCCTCCGCATCCGATGGGACACATGTAACAGGCATACTTCTTCTCCGTACGCTCAATCATGGCCTCTTTTGCCAGGGATTGAAACTCCGGGAAGTCAATAACCCCGACCCCCATCCAGTTCTTTACCGGCGAATCGCCGGTCTGGACGCCGATATCAACCAGGAAAGGCGTGCCGAACGGCTTCAGCCAGGCAATATGTCCCCCCAGTTCAGCCTGCCATTTCTTTCTTAATTCCTTCGTCTCTTTCTCATCGGCCACGGGGACCTTCATGTCGCCCCTCACCACCACCGCTTTGAGCTTCTTGGAGCCCATCACCGCACCCAGGCCCGAACGCGCCGCGGTCCTGGTCCTGTTTATGACCGCCGAGATCAGAGAGAGACTCTCACCTGATGGCCCAATGCAGGCTACCTCCACATCCTTACCCAGTTCAGATTTCAGTATCTCTTCAGTTTGCCGGGTGTCTTTCCCCCATATGTGAGCAGCATCCCTCAGCTCAGCCTTACCATTATTGATGAAAAGGTAAACCGGCTTTTCTGATACGCCGTTGAAGAACAGCGCATCGTAGCCGGCAAACTTCAGGAAAGCGCCAAAATAGCCACCGGAATTGGCATCACCCCACCCACCGGTCAAGGGTGATTTTCCTACCACCGTGTACCTTGTACCCGATAGGGCAGGGGTACCGGTAAACGGGCCGGTGAGCATGCCCAGAGTGTTATCCGGCCCCAGTGGGTCAACCCCGGCCTTTTGTCGACTGAACAGGATCCTGGCGCCGATGCCGTAGCCTCCGATGAACTGGCGGCAAAGCTTTTCGTCAAGCGCCTCATCCTTCAGTTCGTTCTTGGAAAGGTCCACAAACAGGACCTTCCCCATATAACCTCGTGCCATAATCTACCTCCTTAAAGCGCTATTCTTGGCCAATAGTGGTCCGATGTTGCCGGCTTTTCCCGATTCACCCGGGACAGCCAACCTCAAATGCCAAAATCCCAATGACAATTGAAACCCAAATGCTTGAATGCCCAGACTACTTCTTCCCTCGAATCTCCCCCTTAGAGTAAGGGGGATCAAAGGGGACGCCCATGGCTTTCATAACTCCCCTTCCCCCTCTTATCTTAAGAGGGGGAACTATCGGAAAGACTCAGTGAAACCCAAATGCTTCGATGTAAAGACTATTCCCTCTTGCTGCCTGGGTTCTGGGCTTCACCTGACATTTGAGCCTTGTCATTTGTCATTGTCTAGAAGCGGCACATCAATACCAGTCAACCTAAAGCCCCAAGTACGCCTTCCTCACCAGGTCGTTCTGTAGAAGGTCTTTACCTGTCCCCTCCAGGACAATCTGCCCGTTTTCCAGTACATACGCGCGGTCGGCTGTCTCAAGGGTCTGCCGAACATTTTGCTCCACTAGAAAGATGGTAATTCCTTCCTCACGCAGGTGCCTTATCACCTCGAGGACCTCTGAGAACAATTTCGGTGCCAGACCATACGAAGGCTCGTCAAACATGCATAGTCTCGGATTGGACATCAAGCCCCGGCCAATGGCTACCATTTGTCGTTCACCGCCGCTCAGTTTCTTGGCCGACTGCTTCCGCCTCTCTTTCAGTACCGGGAAAATCTGGTAGACCTCCTCAAGCGTTTCCCTTCTCTGCCCCCAGGCTTTGGCGGAATACGCTCCCATCTCCAGGTTTTCCCCCACCGTCATATCAGTGAAAAGCTTTCTGCCCTCGGGTATCTGACAAATACCCAGCCCCACAATCTTGTAAGGTGCCAATCTATCTATTCTTTGGCCAAGAAACTCTACGCTACCTGAAGCTGGGCGCACCAGGCCGGATACAGTATTCAGCAGTGTTGTCTTACCCGTACCGTTGGCACCAACCAGAGCCACTATTTCTCCTTCGTTGACTTTCAACGAGACATGACGCAAGGCTTGAGACTTGCCGTAAAAGATGTCCAGCTTACTGATTTCAAGCAAGGGCTTCCTCCCCCAGGTAGATCTCGATAACCGTCCTGTTGCAGGAAACCTCGTTGCATGTTCCTTCGGCAATTTTCTCGCCGTGATGAAGCACCATGATCCGTTCGCATACGCCCATGATTGCCTGCATGACGTGCTCAACCATGAAGATGGTGATTCCTTCATCCCGAATCCTGGTCACGAGCTTCATAGCCTCGCTCACTTCCGTAGGGTTTAGACCGGCCATCAGTTCATCGAGTAGCAATAGCTCCGGCCTCGTCGCCAGTGCTCTGGCAACTTCGGTACGCTTCTGGTTGACCAGTGTCAAATCCTTGACCGGGGTTGCGCCCATTGCCGATAACCCCACAAATTCTAATGCCTTGCTGGCTTCCTTGCCGGCATCTGCTGCTGATATACGGTTCGAACTCCCAAAAAACGCCCCCACCAATACATTCTGGAGTACCGCCATATTGCCGAAAACCTCGGTCTCTTGAAACGTCCTCGCGATTCCCATCTGGCAGATTTCATGGGCTTTCAGGCCGCTGATCTTCCGGCCCTTGAAGCTTATTTCTCCCGAGCTAACAGGGAAAGCCGCCGATATCAGATTGAACAGGGTTGTCTTGCCAGCTCCATTGGGGCCAATCAGCCCCACGATCTCCCCTCGGTCCACTCGGAAATCAACGTCGGATACTGCGGCTAATCCCGCAAAATACTTGGTTACTCCCTGCCCTTCAAGTATTCGCATGTTGCTCTGCTTCGCCTCCTTTCCGGAATATCTGCGTCAGCCCTCTCAGCCTGCTTTGCGCTGCCGGTACCAGTCCTGCTATTCCGTTGGGCAGAAACAGGATGACCGCCACCAGTATGATACCAAACGCAAGCATGAAGTAGCTGTGCAGTTCGGCCCTTAAGGTTATTTCCAAATAGCCGAAGACTACCGCTCCCACCACCGGGCCGTAGAGCTGAGACATGCCCCCAAAGACAGCCATCAAGATCGGCATGAAAGAATAAAACAGACTGAAAGCAATATTGGAGTTCACGTACAAAAGGACAGGCGCCGCAATTACCCCGGCCACCCCCATGAAAGCGGCACTGATGGCGAAGAACAGGACCTTTACCCTGGTTGTATTGACGCCCATGTGTTTTGCAGCTTCCTCATTGCCGCCGATGCTCGTCAGGGCCAGCCCATATCTGGAGCGTCTAATAAGATAGGTAACGAACAGAGTCACCACTACCAGGCCGACCGTTATGTAGAAGAGAATCTCATTATCTATCGGAATAATAGATTGCCCGTGCTTACCTAGTAGCCTGGTCTCCAGATACTGGGTAATTTCCGTCATGAATACGACGAGTCCAAAGGTGAAGATAGCGAAGTACATACCCCGCACCCTTAGAGTTACCAGACCAACCAGAAGGGCAAAAGCAAAGGACACCAGGCCTCCAATAGCTATAACCATAGGGAATGGCAATGCGTTTTGTAGCAGCGCCATCGCATATATACCAATCCCGAAGAATGCCGCCGGCGCCAGTGACATATAACCGGTGGAACCGGAAAACATAGCCCAGCTCACCGCTAGCACGACATAGATAAGTATGAAAGTCAGTACGCGGACATCATATCCCTTAGCATATAGAGGAAACGTAGTCATGAAGACTAAGACTAGAAAAAGGAATCCCACCAGCAGTGGCTTTCTGTGGGATGATACGAATCGAGCTATATCCATTTTTGCTTCATTTCTTCCCTAGAATGCCCGTTGGTCTGACCAGCAACAGGATCATGAGCATTGCGTAGTAGATGGGTACGGTAAGAACAGGCTCCCAAAGGCCAGCAACCAGCATGGAAACGATACCGATTACAATTCCGGCAACAAAACTGCCCGGAATGCTGCCCAGTCCTCCCAGGACGACCACAATGAGGGCGATTACTGTATTTGAAAATCCAATGCCTGTGCTCACTGCAGTCTTAGTGCTTATCAGCGTGCCGGCAACGCCTGCCAGCAACGCACCCAACCCGAAGGAGAAAGCGAGAATCATGTTGGTATTTACTCCCATCAGTCCCGCCGTCCCCGGGTCCTCTGCCGTGGCTCTGACTGCTCTTCCCGTCCGAGAACGATTCAAAAAGATGTAAACAGCAATGCCCAGAGCCAGAGCGATCCCAAAGGTTACGAATTGGTTGAGGACAAAGTCCATCCCCAGAAATGACACTCTCTGGGCTAGATAATAGGATGGCATTAACGTGGAGCCGAAAGATATTCTGGCTATATACTGGATGACATACAACGCACCAAAGGCAGCCAACAGAGCGCTGCCCTCAAAGACAGCCGGTGAAGGTGCCCGTGCTTTAAGAGCTCTGAATAGAGTCGCTTGGAGCAAGAAACCGATGGCAAACAGAACAGGGCCGAGAATAACCGGTGCCAGCAGTGGATTAACATCAAAGCCAGTACTAAGCATATAGGTCAGCACGGCCCCCAGCATAACGAATTCGCCATGAGCAATGTTCAGCACCCGGCAAACCCCGTACTGTAGACTTAACCCCATGGCCAGCAAGCCGTATACGCTGCCCTGCAATATACCGACTATGACTAGCGACAGAATTCTCTCAATCATAAACCCCGCTTGTCACCTTCCTCTTTTAGTCCACGCGCAATAACAGGCTGCCCAGAAAGAGACCCTGGGGCATCTAGCTCCCGACGTCCTTCCTAGACAGCCTGTCTTCTATTCTTGACTCCTCAATTTCAGTCTAGAGTCTTAGTCGGAGAGCCAAGCCCACTGGTCAGTCATGGGGAATAAGGTGGGGGCGGTAGTGTCGTGGTTCGGGATTTCATCATTGACACCCGGGTAGCCGAGCGTCTCGAAAATCCCACTTTGCCACTGGCCAATCTCACCCGTGTGGCACTTGTAGCTCAGGACTCCACCACCAAGGCCGCCTCCGAATACTTCAAACCAGGTATCTCCGAAGCAGGTTGGGGCCGGATTTGTGGCATTATACGAGGCCAGGACATTCCTGATAGCCGTGTTATCGAGGTCTCCAACCTCCTCTACGGCAGCCTTCCACATCTCCAGTCCGGCCATGAAGCAGGGCTGGCCCCAGAAGTCCAGCATCTGAGACCCGGAGGTCGCATATCCTGGCTGCGGACATACATCATAGTCTGTCCAGTCCTCTTCTATTTGAGCTGCCACTCCGGCATACAGGTCAGCCATCGTCATCGTCGGCGTCCCTACCTGGACCTCTGTTTCCTCATTGGCCATAGTAAAGGACATTATTCCCTCTACCGTCGAATTGCCCCATTGCGCACTGAAGTATCCCTGGCTGGAGCCCGGTCCGAATACGATAGCCGGGGGATTGAAGTCGTAGGTTTGGGCTGCTATGAAAAGCGCCGCCACATTCCAGGGGTAGGTGTACGCGCAGAAGACGTCATACGGTGTGGTGTTCAGAGCAGTCATAGCGTTCTGAATTATTGTATCTGCTTCTCCCTGTTCCATCATGAACGTATGTTCAACCCCCGTACCCCCGGGAAGGACATTCGCTCCACCAAACTGGGTAACGGTTTCGTCCCTGTATTCCAGTCCGTGCTCGGCACCCAACCCTCCAATGTAGGTTACATATGCTTTCGGGGTTCCGCCTGCTACATCATCCATTATTCCTTTCAGGACCGGTATCTCGTACCAGTTGGCAAAGCTGAGGGTACACCATACGTACGGCCAGTTATCGAGATAGTCTTCGCTCTCCGAGACCATCTTGGCGGCGCCACCCTCGAGGGCGATGAGATTGACAGCATTTGCATTGCACACAGGGGCTAAAGTGTAGATAGTATCGGTACTCGGGCCACCCCATATGACGTCAGCCCCATCATCTATCAACCCCTGTACCACGGTTCCTACGTCCCACGTAGCAACACTGAAGTCTCTCACCACGAGTTCCAGAGGCACACTCTCATCATATTCGCTTAGATAAATGCCACCTTCAGCATTGACTTCATCTACAAAGAATCGGTAAAGCGGTCCGGCATGGTAACACTCAAAAACTTCCATGCCTTCGTTTATGTCCCTGGCCAGACCCACCACGATGCTCTCCGGCGCTTCCGGCTCTACCGGGCCTCCACCGTTACACCCGGCGAGACCGAGTCCGACAGCCAAAACGACTGCTAGTGAGACAAAGAGTATTCTATTCTTCACTGTTTCTCCTCCTTTCTAAGAAGATTTATCAAAACTTTGTCGCATCACATTCACCATCAAATCATAGGCATTCCCCCTTTCATCAATAACTGCGTTCTTCTATCTTCGATATGCTTTTGCTGAAAGACGATGCACATCACCTCCCTTCCATCAGCTTAGACCAGTAATCTGTTGAATGCTAGGTTTTCCGCTTGCCGGATTCCGGGTTGCTAACCTACTACACAATAATCTACTGCTTTCCCCTGACAATTGTCAAGTCTGCCGTGAATCATCGCATATATGACCGAAGTATCATGCCCGCCTCTTCACATGCTTGGTTGCCATGTTTTCTTCCCTTGTAGAACAACCCCTTTGAGGTCCTCCAGTTCAACCGGTTTCGCACACCTACACGAAGCCGGGCCTACAATGAGGACGTGGTGGGTAATCACCAGTGGCACCGCAAACTGGCAACTCCTGCTCTCGTTCAATTCATCCCTTTTTCTACCGGGCCACTTTCCTTCGGCCTCGTCTTTTCGCTGCAGTGGTTCTCTTTCTATTCACGAACAAAGCAACCAGCCCAACTGCCACCACCGCCCCTACAATCCCAAGGATAATGGCTTCACTGACTGCTCGTTCAAAGCTAGCCGTTATGGCGTAATCGCCATGCATAGTGACGATGGTTGTGGCTGCGTTTACATCGGCGACGGTACCAATATCACCTGTCCAGTCTACAAAACGATAGCCTTCCTCAGGCTCAGCAACCAACCTGACCGCCATCCCGGCACTGTGGGTCAATAGTCCCTCGCCAGGGGTGATTACGGAGCCACCGGGGCTGCTGGAGATGGTAAGGGTATGCTCGACAAGCCCCAGGTTCCACTTGGCAAGCTCAATACCAGGTCCCGCGGCGACGACGGTGCCGTCGTTTTCAAGCCCTACCGTATGATAGCTGCCTGTGGCGACTTGAGTGATGGCCGTCCAGTTTCTGACCAGATACTGCCCGCCGACATCTCTTCCCACGACGATTACAGTGCCGTCGGCCTTGAGCCCCACTGTATGATAACCACCTGTCGCGAGTCTGCTGATGTCCGACCAATCGCCAACAGCGTGCTGTCCATGAGAATCACTGCCTGTGGCGACTACGGCGCCGTCGACCTTAACCCCTACCGTTCTGTAGCCCGCTGCGGCAATCTGCATGATATCCGCCCAGCTGTCGACAGCGCACTGCCCATACTCGTTATCGCCTGCAGCAACCGCGGTGCCGTCGGCCTTGACCCCCACGGTATGAGAGTAGCCTGCAGCGACCTGGACGATGTCCGTCCAGCTACCTACATCACACTGCCCGAACTGGTTATCACCCACGGTGACCACGGTGCCGTCGCTCTTGCGTCCCACACTATGCCTGGAGCCTGCAGCGACCTCGACCACGTCCGTCCAGTTCCCCACATCACACTGCCCATACCCATTCCATCCTGCAGCCATCACGGTGCCGCCGGACTTGCATCCCACCGTATGAGCATAGCCTGGAGCGACGTCGATGATGTCTGTCCAGTCGTCAACATCACACTGCCCATACCCATTCCACCCCACAGCCACCACCATGCCTCCAGCCTTAAGTCCCACTGTGTGGTCATAAGCCGCCCCAACATCCGCCACGTCGGTCCAGCCACCAACATCGCACTGCCCGTAATGACCTCTTCCCACAGCGATCACGCTCCCGTTGTCCTTAAGTCCCACTGTGTGCCACCCACCCCCGACAATCCCGATGATGTCCGTCCACTTGCCTACATTGCACTGCCCCTGGTTGTTGTTCCCAGCCGCGACCACAGTTCCATCAGACTTGAGCCCTACCGTGTAGTCATAGCCGGTAGCGACTCTGATGATATCCGCCCAGTTGCCGACATCGCACTGCCCGTAGCTATTATCTCCCACAGCAACCACGGTACCGTCGGCCTTGAGACCTACCGTGTGATAGCTGCCCGCAGTGACCTGCACGATATCTTTCCACTCTTCCACATCACTCTGCCCCAACCCTCTGTATCCCACGGCCACCACGGTGCCGTCGGCCTCAAGCCCCACCGTGTGGCCATAACCTGCGGCGACCTGGACGATGTCCGTCCAATCGTCAACATCACACGGTCCTCCATCGCTCTGTCCCACAGCGATCGCGGTGCCGTCAGCCTTAACGCCCACCACATACTCCGCGCCGATGGCGACCTGGATAATATCCGTCCAGTTGCCGATTTCGCGTCGGCCGCCCGGGCTCTTCCCCGCAGTGATTATCGTGCCGTCGCCTCTAAGGCCCACGGTGAGTCCGCTCCCTGCAGCGATTCGGACGATTTCCGTCCAGTTGCCGACATCGCACTGCCCATAGGTATTCTCTCCGAGGGCGACCACGGTGCCGTCTGACCTGAGCCCCACCGTGTGATAGTAGCCTGCCGCGACCATGGGTGTTACCTGTTCCTGCCCCACAGCCGTCAAATGAGTAACGGCATCGTCGTCCAGTGGATGCACCGTTGTCGAAGACCCTGTTACCGCAGCGGGAAGAATCAGGCCGCAAATCAAAACAATAGAAACTAGACTTGCCAGGAGCACCTGTCTGTTTTCCACTGTTACCTCTTGTTACCCAAAGAGGTTCAGTATAACCAATTAGCACTTGCCAAGTCCATAACCATTGACATTGACAAAAGCGAGACGCGAGCATACCATACCCCATTACTTGTTTGCCCGGAAACACCAGACTCCCGATTGTGCTCCCACTCTGATTCTTGTATGGTGGCAGGCAGAGATCTAGCAGAAAACCAGCTATGGACAGCAAATGAGCGGCACGATAGTCCTGGGCATTGGCAACCGGCTGGGCGGCGATGATGCCGCCGGTGCTCTTGTCGTGGACATACTCGACCAGAAGGGGCAGAGACTCAACGCGTCCGTCGTTAACGAGGTCACGGCCACAGACGCCGGCACTGCCCCGGAAAGCTATGCCTCCGTTATCCGCCGGCAGCGACCTGATGTGCTGATAATGGTGGATGCCGCCGATATGGGGCTACCACCGGGTGCTGTGCGCATAGTCACTCCGGACAGGATCAACACTCTATCCTTCTCCACACACCACATGCCCCTCTCCATGTTTATAGCTTACGTAAACGAATTCTGTGGAAAGGTTATGCTGGTCGGCATCCAGCCTGAGCGGACGGAGACAGGCACCGAAATTTCCGAAGTGGTGCGAAAAAGCGTGAGCAAACTGGCTGAAACTATTCTGAAGGGACAGATATCTGAAATACCGCTACTGGAGTGAGTGAGCTACGTCTGCTCGGCCGACTCATCTGTAGTTCCGGCTTCTGGTTTCTCCTTCCTCACCCCACCCTGCACCTTGCCGCTGTCAATGACCACCAGCTCGTCGGCGTATTTGTCGTAGTTCGCCAACAGAAACTCTTCGGTCATGGATAGCACCCCCACCGGGCAGATATCAATACACTGAGCACAGAAGCAACATCTGGAGATGAATACTTTGACCTTTTTCTCTTCAGGTATGAATTCTATGGCCCCCGTCGGACACACACTGATGCACAACCTGCATCCAATACACCCCTCCTTATCAAGTGCCATTTTTCCCCGAAACTTGGACGGCACGGTTACCGGCGGAATCATCTTCAATTCCCCTTCTGTAACACTTTTGAGGAATTGGACAGTTGATGCTGGAGCATATTTCGCCGGAAACTTGTTTGTGGCCGGGTTTAGAAAGAGCTGCCTTAATATCGTTCTTGCTGCTTCAAACATTATCGTCACACTATCAAATCAACCGCTATCAGTATCAGCCCGACCAGGCTGATGAGGGTTAAGCCAATTATATAGATCCAGCTTGCCTGGCTTATCTTGAACCGTGCCATTCCCGCCCGTATCAACGATATACTGATGAACATCACGGCGAAAACCTTGACCAGGAAGAACAGGCCATCAACTATGCCGGCGGCGACCGGCGCACCGATTCCAACCAGAGGCGAGAGGTT
>JAWOFK010000069.1:0-21764 GCA_046497565.1 Dehalococcoidia bacterium | reverse complement strand
CGCCGCCCCTGGCTCAGATATGGCTAACCGAATCAAAGAAAGGAGGTGAAATATGAACCGACCCTTGCACTTCTCCCCGACCAGAAAGGAAATCAAGGACGACCTCGCTGACTGGATCGACGTCGACAACCTCGCCAACGAGATCATCGGCGCCCACGAGGCCTACTGGCCAGACCTCACGCTCGCCCGCTGCAAGGAACTCTGGCTGCGGGCTCTCTTCAACCTTGCCGATTTCCTCGAGTGCGAAGCTCGCCATCTCCCGGATCCGGCCAACGAAGACTAGCACCATAACCAAACAGCGAGGACTCGCCGGGGTGAGAGGCCCGGCACACCAAAGGAGATTTACCATGAATCCGTGTATCACGTGCCCGCGTGACGAGGACTACTGTCACGCCACCGGCCAGGACGAATACTGCCGCCGCTGGTGGTCCTGGCGGGCTCAGGTCTTCCTCTGGTACGCCGACTGCAAAGCCCGCCAGAGGGAGATGATCAAGAAAAGGCTCGAGCTCGGCATCGACCCGCCGGAGGAGGTGACCCGTGAACCGCTGTAGAGACTGTGCCTACTGGGTCCCCATCCCACCCTGGCAGGGCAACTGCCAGCTCTACCCGAGCCCCAAACCCCAGTGGAGCGAGACAGCCTCCCCGTCCACCAGAGGCTGTACCACTTTCACGCCAAGGCACCAACCGGCCACCTGCGTCCGGGTACCGGCCAGAGAGGACAAGGCGGGGTGAAAGGACCGCCACAATGAAAGGAGAATTCACATGAACGGAGATAAACGATACCACGCCGAGGTCAAAGTCACCCTGGAGGGCCGGGAGGCCAGGATTAACGTCTTTGCCGATACCCTCAACGAGGTCTTCAAGGATATCGGCACCATCTGCACCCAGTTCCCCCAGGACTGGATGAACCCGGCCAAAAGGGAGATCATCAACGCCGAGCGGAAGGCCGCCAGCCTTCGCCAGCCGCAGTCCAAGCCGCCGGCGCCCCCGGCTGATACAACCGGCGAGATACCCGTCTGCGACGTCTGCGGCACCGACGAGTTCATGCAGATCATACAGTTCACCGATAAGAAGACCGGCCGGCCCCGCAGGGAATGGAAATGCCAGCAGTGTAATCAGTGGCACTGGCCGAACGGCAAAAAACGCTAGCAATCACGGGGGGAGGCGCCCGGCCTCCCCCCGGGAAAACTATCGAAAAAAGGAGGTAAACCGTGAATCCATCCCCGAACAAGCTACAATCGCTCTGCCAGGGCAAGTCCCTCGAGGAGATCTGGCGCTCGCCCCACGTCAAGGCGGCCGTCAACCTTCTCCGCCAGCACTACCAGGCCAAGGTAAACACCTGGGCCTCGCGCGACCACAAGCGCCATATCCCCGTCTACATCTCGCTCAAGCCCAAAATCAGCCTGCACGGCCTCTATCATGAGCGTCACAGGGGCGGCGGCTCCATCACCCTCTTCCCCATCAAGGCCCTACCTTACCAGCCCGTCCAAGAGGTCCTGAGCGACGCTCGGCTCGAAGAGGTCCTGCTCCACGAATACGCACACCACCTCACCGGCACCGCTCACGGCCGGAACTTCCAGGACAACCTTCGCCGCGCTACCCGGGCGGCCAAAATGTAAAGAAAGGAGGCACAATGTACAAAAAGAAAACTCTGCGCCGCATGCCGGCCGTCACCAGGCGCTATGCCAGGATCATAAACGACCTGGACAGCGTCACCCGGAGGCTCAAGAACCTCACCGACGACATCTCCCGACTCGAGTTTGACAGCGCTGCCCTGCAGACCGCCACCCGCCAGGATCCCCAACACGCCAACCTGGATGAGTCTATGGAGGACTACTTCAACCAGGAGGAGGCAGCCAATGGACTATGAACAAGCTCTAGACTACCTGCAGGAGCTCGACACCGTCCCCTACTGCGACACCCAATTCACCGACGCCATCAACAAGGCAAAAGACGCCTTGCAGGACTGCCTCGAGCTCGGCCTCACCGGCGACGATGAGCAATCCATCAGGGCGGGGCCTTAGCGGCCTCGCCCTTTTTTTCGAGGACAACCCCGTACCCGTTTTCCTCGAGCTCCTTTCCCCCTGCCCTGGCCGTCTATGACTTCCGTTTTGATACGCTGTTGGTAGACAAAAACCACCCTCTTGCTTTGAAAGTCTTCTATTTCAGACAAAATGGTCATATAATGAAATAGCGGAAGTGAAGAGGCTAGTCCTTCTGATTACCTCGCTATGGCAGATTCACGTCTGGACACGGCTTCCAGCACTGGTAAAGGAATGAGCGTCAATGTGGCTACTAATTCTGGCAATAGTGCTGTTACTCTTGTCTAGCCCTATAACAGCTTACTACACATCTTGTCTTGGAGTGCCCCGGCCAGAGCGTCCGGTGGCTTTCTTGATGCACGAGAGTCTTCTTATATGCGGGAGTTTTTTGCCATTTCTGGCCGGTATCATAATGCTATTCATAGCGGCAGGCTGGAAGTGGGGGCTCGCTGGATTAGCCATATATTGGTTACTGGTGGTCTTTGTATTCATGCCAATTGCGCATAGAGTTAGACGAGGGAAGTTTCCCTAGGGAGGGCAGATGGTTTGTAGTCTTGAAACAAGGCTATACATCATGGAGCTAACCTTCCATGGTGGTCACGGTGGCTGAATCGTCAAAGGTCAATCGGGGCTAGGCTGAAATGGCCCAAGCAAAGGATTGGCCAACTGAAGCGAGTAATTCGTCGGCCAGCGACACAATAAAGATTACGATATCTGCTACGGATAATGAGATTTGATATGGTGAGTATGTAGTGTCAAAAAAAGTCAAGGTTTCAAAGGAAGAGTTTGTCGAATTCTTGCTGCACTGGGTTGCGATGCATCTTAGTAGAAAAGGAATAAAGCAAGATGCAAAAGCTCTCGATATGATGAAAAAAGGGAAGGAGATGTTCGGGTTGAATCTATCGAAGAGGGAAGAGCTCAGTAAACTTCTTTTAGAGCTCGTCGCATTGAATCTATGGATAGTAGTTGCAGTTTGCGAAAGCAAGTTCAGAGATGCGGAACATCGCAATTATTGCTTGGATATTTTCCACAGACGGTTCTTCGACCAATTTCTCAAAGAAACTGTTGAGGACTATGAGCAGTGGCTGGAGTTGCTAAACGTTAAGTATGGTGAATATAGAGAAGCAATTAAGAAGGGCACAGACATGAACCTAATGGCTCTGGGAGAATTAGTTCAAAATAACCTTCATGGTGAACGCTACGCAGATGCCACTCGGAATCTACAGATAGTGATTTACGTAGGAGAGGGAATGAAGGCTCTAGGGGCAGCACTTGACGAATTAGAAGTAGAGTAAAATGATTACGAGGTATGCTGCGGCTAATCAGTAGCTGAGACAGCAGATTTGGAAGGAGTACCGGAATGAAGTTAGCTATCGGAATAATTCTTCTTCTTGTGGCTTTGTGGTTTCTCTATGGAACGATACGAATGTGGCCACCAGGCAGGTATGGCCCCAGGATGTTGTGGCCGAGCACTAGAGGCGATATTGTGAGGGGTGTGTTTCTGGTAGTCGCTAATTGTGTGACTGGAGTAGCCTTAATTAGAGGGGCTTCGTGGTGGTGGCTATTAATAGCTATAATTTCAGTTGTCGCATGGGCGCTCGTTGAACCTATGGTACGGAAGAGGCGACGCTTGGAGGAGATATTGGAAGAAAGGAGGAGGCCGCCCAGGGAATAATTGCCGAAATCTAGGAGAATCAAGTCGAGCTTAGCCTATGCATATTGGTAGGATAATTTGCAGAGAGTAGATAACAAGTATATCAGCAATGCCATTGATGAGTTAGTTGGGTTCCTGGGAATAAAGGAAAATATTCCTATTGAGACCGTGCTCAGACCCTTACATAATAACAACACAAAGGAGTGCATAGAGAAGATTGCCAGTCAATTGGGCCTACCAATAAAAGTGAAGGTTGTCGCAGGCGAGAGCTTTGAAAGTCGTGACTTGGTTACAACAAACGATGCTGGTCAGGGTACGGAAGGGATTACAGCCCAGGTCTCTATCCCTAGCAGCTTGCCTTTCTACGGCACCCCAGCAATGCAGGGTTTTCCAATTCGAGTCGAGGTGAGTGGTGACTGTCGAAGATATCCGCACACCTTTGTCGCAACTATGGCACATGAGCTTTCCCACGTAGTCTTGCACTCGCTATGGCATAAAGAAAAGAACAACGAAATCTACACAGACCTTACAGCTATGCTATTAGGTTTTGCTGTTATCATGCGTATGGGACGTTACGCTGTGGAAACCACTCAAATTGGTTTGGGGTGGGAGCAAACGACCACGACAAGATTTGGATATCTGACAGATAACCAGTTTGAATTCGCTCTGAGCCAAGTAAACCGCATCTTGAACACCAGTGAGACAGCCCTCAACAAGATGAGAACAAGGGTCAACCAGACATTGAGTACCTACAAGAAACAGCTGAATTTGTACAGAGGAATGTTTTACGAATTCAACAAGCTAATAGAATACGTTGACAAGAATCCAACAAAGAAGATTGGAAAAGAGGATGTCCCGAGGATTGTCGAACTTCACAATCTCAACTATGGTGAAAGGTTCGTCTCTGTCTTGAGAAGCAATGAGAAAAAGCTAAGAGAAGTCGAACTACAACATTCAGGCTGGTTCAAACATCCGCAACTTCACTACAGTAGGCAAAGGCTGGATTCGCTGGAAGTTTTTCATGATGATTTGCTTGGTCTACTTTCAGGCCTCACACGCGAATGTGATTTGTTGAAGGCTGACGTAACTACCTTGAGGCGGTGCGTCGGCTTTCTTAACAGGTTCAGAATTAAACGGAACGTTCGTCCTATAGGCTGACCGAATAGTAACCAAATAAGGGTTTTCGATGGAGCAAGGAAGGCGAGGTCGGAAAGACTACTACGAAATCCTACAGGTAAGTCCTCACGCAGAGCCTTCTGTAATATCCGCTGCTTACAGACGATTGGCTCAGACTTATCACCCAGATGCAATACAGCAGCGAATTAGCCAACTTAAGGCCAAAATCGACCACCACAAACACCGCTACAGTATATCAGATAGTCCTTCAGTTAATCATAAGGAGTATGATGAGCTAGTGAGGGAGTTGAAGCGACAACAGGACATGCTGTCATCAGCAAGGATGACCGAGATTAATGAGGCTTATGGGGTATTGTCTGACCCCCTGAAGCGAGCTGAGTATGACCATATACTCAGAATGCACCAACGGCCAAAGGAACCAGGAGCTGAGGAACCGCCGCGGACATCGTATACCTCAGAATCGGGAGAGGTTCACAAGAGCTGGTTTGAAAGGCATTTGCACTGGACGTGGTTCTTTGCGTACTTGACGTGGTTCTTCTTGAACGCTACTTATATCCTCGAGATTGAAATAATAGGGCTTATCATCCTATTGTTTGTCTCGGGCTGGGTTATCAAACAGAAGGAACGAAGCTTGTGGTGGATTCTCCTGACTCCTGTGTTCTCGCCCTTATGGCTCAAGAATATGAAAGTCATGAAGAGCTAGCTGTGTGGACTATGCTAGCTACATAGAATATCGAGTGCAGTCAATAAGGGAGCAAAGTGAGAATAGCAGCAGGTATCTTGATGATAATTAGTGGAATCATATTGATATTCTACTATTCACAGTTAAGCACCATCTATGGATACAACGCTAGCTTGTGGATTCCGATAGTGGGCAGGCTGCCTTACTGGGTGTCACCTGCAATTTTCGCCTCAGCTTATGTTGCTGCTATCTTCGTTCTTGTTGGGGGGCTTCTGACTCTGTGGAGAAAACACTGGAAGATGTGTCTGGCTGCGAACATCCCCTCTACGGTGTTTCTAACGCTTATGGTGGTTGTCTATGGATTCATTGGGATTCTCCCGATATTGTTAATCTATCTCAGAAGAAGAGAGTGGAAAGAATCTCAAGCTTGATAGCAATAAGCACGACTAGGAGGCGCAAATGTTAGGACGAATAAGAAAAGGCGAAAGTGTAGTAGGAATGAGAGCGGTAACAATAAGAGGAAAGAGTTTCCATAAGGGGCCTGTTCTTGTCAGAGGTAGCTATGCAGGGAAGATGAGAGATTGGCACATGGTGCAGACGGGAAGAGGGAAAATCTACCTCTGTTCTGACGTTAGGAAGGCAGATTGACTCGAGACCGTCTGCACTGAGTGTATGATGACTAAGTATGGGTAGATAATGACCGTCGCACTAACTATTGGGCGCAACTTGACATCTGCTCTTTACCTGCCTGTGTTCATTGCTGCGTCATTGATCCTATTTATCGCCCCCTTCGTTCGCATGCTCTCAGGTGTCGCTTTCGTGGCGACAATCGTCTTTGTCATTCTGAAGCTTGGGGGGATACTAGCCTGGTCTTGGCTGTGGGTGCTTGCGCCAATTTGGACTATGGCTGCCTATCTTCCCTTAATGCTTATCTCACCATTCATAATGCGGCACACCTTTCCAGACTTCGGCAGGGTTTCGCCAGATGACCCTGAGGTAATGTGGACAGAAAGCCACCTCAACTGGACACTTGTTCTGGGTTATGGGGCCGCCTTCCTGTGGGCGTTAGTAATCGGAGAACTTGTTTCCCTTCTTTTCAGTTTATCAGACAACCTAGCAGTCTTTGGCTATGCGATGTCTTCCGTGGTTTTCTTGGGCTTGTGGGCAGCACTGGCAGTTCTACTGGGCATCTGGTATTTGAAGCGTAAGGGTAGGAGTCTATTGCATTTACTTTGGTGGGTGCCATTGGGAGCATTTCCCTTGCTCCTGCCCGCTGGCTTTTTGCCTAACCTTCCCGTTGTCGGTTTGGCTGGTCTAGGCATTATGTTTTGTCTAGGGAACAAACGTGATACTAAACCATCTATTGCTTACGTGAGTGAACAGGAATTGAGCGATGACGCCAACTACATTGTGATAAATTGTGGGACATGTTTCCAACAGTACAGGATCGCGAGAGGGCAGGGTATCATAGTAACTATCTGCCCGCATTGTGGAAGAGAAGCAAGAGTGAGAACATAGACACATAGAGATAATAAGGGGCAACATGCAACCAGATAGAGAACTCTACTATTGGCCGGAGTTCGAAATCGAAATATTCTTTCTGATCTACGATCATAGTGCCCATACTAATTGCTTTGTGCGGGCCGACAAGCCAGAGGCGGCTATGAAGATGTACCTTGAATGGCAAGGGATAAATAACTATGCCAACCTTTTCGAGAAGTTTTATCACGACTGCAATTGCCATCTCACTGAGATTAGACCTAGGATGATTCAACAAATGCTCAGTGATGAGCAACTAAAGCAGCTCAAGACAGACAATGTTATCTGCCGGGATGTATCTCGGTGATTTTGCCAATGCCTTACCTCAGCTTCAAAACTCAAACCGCTCAGAGACAGGTATCTGAATACCAATAAGGGGGTATGGCCTTTGGATTGGGCGATGGGCTGGTCTCAGACTCTGGTTCGCTGCATCTCTTAGGCATATTCATGACCTCTTAACCAGTGATACAATAGCACTTTCACTGAACCCGGAAATGGCAACGGATGGAGCAAAGGAACGCCCAATAAGGCATAAGACAAGGAAATGCCCTAACTGTGGTAGGGTAACTGTCGCAGCCGACAAATGGTCATCGTGCCAATGGTGTCATTACGAGCCTCTGTTTCGACGCCCGCCAGAAATAGAAGAAAGGGAGTTCGCCCCGTGGCGTGTATCATGGAAATTGGCAATTCTCTATGTGCTAGTAGCAATCACAGTGTGCGTGGTATATACACTCTACTACAGCGGCTGGAAACTACCAGACTTTGTGCAGTCAATTGCCGGGCACTGGAATGAATGGTTGCTGATTGTATTCATTACGTTTGTGGTTTTGATCCTCCTTCATTTCGTTGTATGGTATTTAGCTACCAAGATTCGACCAGAGTTTTTGGTTGGTGCCCTGTTCACTGTAGGTATATTGTTACTAGTTTTGACAGATAAACAGAGTGTATACTATGAAGATGTATGCAAGTGGATTGGCGCACGGTGGGATATGAACTTCTTTGTGGCATCTATTACCGTTTTTTCCCTCGGTTTTGCTTTTGCTGGACTTATACTTATTCGCAGAAGAGACAAATAATACAGAGCAGGAAACGATCAGTACCGGCAATCTGAGGTCAGAGATTGTGACCTCAATTGAACTTCCCGAAGCATCAAGAAAATGCTTCTAGAATCTAGTAAGCAATCGTTTATCCCAAAACTCAGACGGCTCCGAGACAGGTATCTCAATACCAACGAAGGGTATGCCCTTTGGATTGGGCTATGGCGGTTGCTCTTACCGTTGTTGACGCAACAGGGTTGCGACCTCAGGCGTGCCCGGACTCGATTTCAGTTCATAGGCAAGGTGTATTCACACCTCCTTCGCTAGTGATAGAATAACGATTGAAAGTGCTCAACATGAAGAACGTCAACACCCTTCTGATTGTGACAGCCCTACTTGCAGGGATGATAGGCTGTGCACCTGCCCAGTACAACCTCACTATTTCCAGTTCTGAAGGCGGCGAGGTAACCAGCCCTGGCGAGGGGGATTTTTTCTATGACGAGGGAAGAGTTGTTTACCTAGTGGCCGAGGCTGCTGAGGGCTACCACTTAGAGAACTGGACCGGCGATGTGGGCACTGTCGCCGATGTTAGTGATTCCACCACCACCATCACTATGAATGGCGGTTACTCCATCACCGCCAACTTCAGCAAGAACATTTATCCTTATTCAGGAAGTACTAGATTGCATCCAGGTGTAAATTCTTCGGAGTATACATGGTTTTCTTTCGTGCCGGATGACGTAAGACGAAGCTCAACTTACTATATCCTACTTACGGCTGAAGGCGGTAACCCAGATTACGGGTCTACCATTGAAAACGTCGAAGGATCAACGACGCTTTTCCGTGGAACACAGTTATTTTCAAATCTCATTTACATCGGTGTAGCCATCCCGCGTGGTGAAGGGTGGCGAGGTGAATACGCAGTCGCCATGCCTGCAAGTGTCTTTTCCGACGATATTGACAAGAAATTCTATAGACCTGACCTAAAGGTATCCGCCATTATCGAAGATTTTACGAGCGAATTGGAATCTTATGGCATTGAAATCCATGACAAGGTCTTGATATGGGGTTTTTCAAATTCGGCTATGTTTGCTCAAAGGTATTGTTTTCTCCATCCCGAAAAAGTAAAGGCTGTGTCAATAGGTCAGGCAGGCGGAGCTTTGACAATGGGAATGGACACTTATTCAAATAACGAACTTGATTGGCCAGTAGGAATAAATGACTATGGCAATCTGACTTCAGTTGATTTCAATGCAAATGCTTACAACTCCATTCCTAAGTTTATCTTTATCGGTGAAGACGATACGGGGCCTTATCAATCAACAGTGTATTCTCCAGTATATGGCTGGAATACAGAAATCTTCACTGTCGAACAATGTCAAATCCTTTATGACATCGCTGATACAGATCCTACAAGAGTTCAGAATCAATCAGCTATTATGAATGACAACGGCGATAACATAACTTTCAAAATGTATCCAGAAATCGGACATGTATTTTCTTGGCAAATGCTATCTGACGCAGGTGCTTTTTTCACTGACATCATTAACAAATAGAAGCATAAACCTGATAATGCAATACCAACAGAGGCCGGCAGCAGGCGACTGTCACAGCGTAGGGTCTAAATCCGAGGGCACTGTGGTCGCCGTGGGAAACAACGACTACGGGCAGTGCGATGTCGGCGGCCGGGAATTGAACTAACGTCCCCCCTAGTAGGACAATTTTATCGTCCTCTAGTAAATAGCCATCAATTCCCAAAACCCAAATAGCTGAGAGACAGGTAGCTGAATATCACAAAGTGGGTGTGCCCTTTGGATTGGGCGATGGATTACGCTCAAGCTATCCTCAGACTTCACTTACACACTGAGTTGCATAATGGGATTAGGATGTATGCTGTGAGTGATGAGTAGCCTAGCGTGCCACTAGTCGTCCATAACCCCCGTCATGGTGATCTTGATTGAGCCCGAGCTCGAGTTCGACGAGGACGCACCATGCGACGCCACCGCCTCGTTCGCCGCCGGATCTTCACTCCGTGCCAGTTCAGTAGACAACGGCGACGAACCGCTGGCAAAAACGAGAAGAATAGCTACAAGCACAACGAACAACACAAAACTAAGCAGTCGTCTCAATGTCCCCTCCAATCATACACGTCACGGCGCCCTCACCTGCCCCGATTTGTTTCCCCAAAAAATCTCTTCCAGAAAAACACCCACTCCCTTTTCACGGGCTTCCCCTGCCCCCCGTGCCCATCGACTCCCTCTCAGGCTGGCCCTGCTAACTCTACGAAGCCTCAAACGTCGCCGGGCGCATTATCGGTTAGGTTCCCTAACCGCCACCCTGGATAGCTGCCCACCCACTAACCCCGTACCCGTTTTCCTCGAACTCCTTTCCCCTACCCCCACTCGTCCACTACCCCCGTCATGGTGCGTCAATTGTTCAATTGCGACTTCAAGGTGCTATGTCACCTTGGGGCCGAGTTGGTAAAACCCTTGACATCCTTAGTGCTTTTGCCTACATTGTTTCTCTAACGGGTGATGAAGTCATGGTCATCGGGGCAATTGTAATACTTGTTCTCTCTGCTATCTTTGCTGGTTATCTAACAGAGCGTTACACCGCTTTTTTCCGAAATGCGTCGTTCGCTAAGGCAACTTGTATGGTGCTATTCCTTGCCGGCATTATTATGCTATTTGTTGCTGTAGGTTGGTGGGGTTTCGCTGGCATAATTGGATATTGGCTTCTACTTTTGTTATCGAGGCTATTCTGGCGTCAGAGAGAGCCCCCTCGTATGTAGAGTCAGTTGTCTTGACAGCCCCTGCTAGGCTCCATATGATATATTTGAACAAGATAAATGCAGATGTTCTTACCAGCAATCCGTATAATGTGTATTGTAGGTAAAGCTAAGCTATTTCACTCTGATTGCGGGAAAGGAGTTAGTAACAGTAACAATCCGGAACTGGTTGGCGGGGCGAGGAAAGAATAGGAAGTGTAATTTTAATGCAAACCAGAAACATTAAATACTATACAGAATAGCTGCATATAACTAAGGAGAAATATTTTGCAGAATGAATTGTATCTGTTATTGGGAGTACTAATAGGTTTTATTTACACACTAGCCGTAGCTGCTATTGTAATTCTATTGAGCCACCAGAAACGACCTAAAGAGACAACTCTTGGCAACCTACGAAATATTCTCTCCAAAGTCCAGGAGGAAATACATGAAGCTCAGGAACAGGTCTGGGTTTATGGGAGTGGAGAAGAAGAAAAAGGACGACGATGGCGAATAGCTTGTATCAACATAGTCGGCAAAGCAGTCGATGTATTGCAGAGTTGCTGGTTGGGACGGGAACAAGATTCCACTGCTAGCGCTGTTTACGATGAATTGCTGGTAGGATTGAAGAGCGTTGGTCTCGAGGAAATCAAGCCGAGTTTAGGAGAAGAAATAGAAGAAAACGATAGATACTATCGTATTAAAGAGAGAGAAGGGACCTCTCCCTACAAAGTCTCCAGATTGATCTGTCCTGGCTATTATCTCAAGCTGACGACTGACAAAGCAGGGAGTACCGAACAAGTTCTACTGCAACCTGCCCAAGTAGAAGTGATTGGAGAAAAATCCGAAAGCGCGGAAAAATGGGTTATATAGTTCCCATAGAGAGAAGAAGGATACACACAGGAGGTTCCAATGGCTAAGCTTGGCATTGATTTGGGTACATCCAATTCTGCCGCAGCGGTGGTTTTTGACGCCGACGAAAAGAATCCGTATACAGTCGAACCAATTGAAGGGGATTATTTGGGTGATCTCGTCTTCCCTTCTTATGTGGCGTTCAATAAAAAGGGCGAGATTTCTGCGTCAGGGTTACCAGCAAGAGAGAGGTTCCTGGGAGGACAAAGCGACTTGGTAATTCGGCATTTCAAAAGACTAATTGGCAGACCCTTCGATCATGTAGATAAACAGATATTCCAGAATAACCGCGCCTTTTCAGAATTCAGAGATAGAATTAAGCGTTCAAATGATGGATCTGTTCTCTTTACTATTGGGGAAAAGGACATAAGCGTTGTGGAAATAGCATCTTACTTGTTAAAGAAGATCGTGGAGGATTCGCAAGCTTTTGCCCAAAAATGGGGGGAGAAAATCAATTCTGCCGTCGTTACACTCCCAGCCGGATTCGATGACTCCCAGAGACAAGACACTGTAGAGGCTGCCAAATTAGCTGGATTGGAGGGGATTGACATAACAGTTATGGAGGAGCCCACAGCGGCTGCAGTTGCCAGAGGTTTGGTCGGCATGGAAGGCAAGATTATGGTGGTTGACGTTGGAGCTGGTACGACAGACGTTATCGTTGGCTACATGGAACAAACACAATATGGTCCTCATCTAACGATGACAGGCCGGGATTGTGATGATGTTCTGGGCGGTATTGATATGGACTACCTCATATTAGACCATATACGTAAGATTGACAGTGGATCGCCAAAACTTGAGGATATCTTGGATGAATTGAAGGCCGATCAGCGGTTACGCTTGATGGGAAAGATTGAAGAGGCAAAGATTGTCGCTTCGCGAGATGGTGCTGCTAGTGTGAGTATTAATTTATCAGTTGGGGGAGCGAGACCTAAGAGAATACATGTTCCATTAGACGAAGTCACACTTTCTGAGATAGTGGAACCCATAATTATCGGTAAGAAGGTCAACAATCACAGCAAAGGCGTGAAACCGGTGGTTGAACGGGCGTTACTCAAGGCCGCAGGCGGTAATTTGAGCACGATCCCCAAGGTAGTTGATGAGATTGAATGGCTTATTCTCATTGGGGGTCCTTGCCGAATGCGATGCTTGCACGAGATGCTAAAGGATGTTTTCAAACGTAATGCAAATATAATCGTGCAAATTGACAACATTGACAGAACAGATAGAATGATCAAGGAAGCTGTCGCACATGGTGCTGCTCTATCCCAGGTAAAGGGAATTGAAGTTACGAATAGTGTCCCGCATACGATAAGCATATTTCATCAATCAGGATTGACTCCAGTCATAGCCGCTGGCACGCCCTTTGATAGAGGACAAGGTACAAGCCGTTCTGTAAGCTTACCAGCGACAAGAGGCTCTAATCTGATATGGATACTAAGTCAGAAAGATTCTCAGCCTACCCGAGAATGGAGCATGCACAGCCACACCATCAATGTACCTCAGGAAGGGAAAATGAAAGTAAACCTGAAGTGGGGAGAGGGTGGTGTTGAAACCGACAAAGCGAGTGTGGAGGGATGTGGGTTACCAGGTAGCATTGATTTCCCTCAAGTGAGCAATAGAACTACACTAGGCGCACTACTTGAGGGTAGGCACCAGTGGTATCTTTCAATCGCTAAGGACTTACGGCGTTTGATGGAAATGGCCCGAGAGCCGTTGGTACGATGGTTCGTAACTCGGGGAGCAACAGCGACCCAGGCTGAAAGACAAACTGATGAATTGCTCAAAGTGTCCGAGTTAGACCTGAAGCAATGTGATGATATCAATATTGATACCGAAGGATACATTACGGATGAGGATATAGATGTAGCTGGCAGATCGGGATATCTTGAAATGCGACAACAAGCCATGATTGAACGTGGTTTAGTATCTGCCCGGGTAGCCGAAGTACTAGATGGAGTTATACTACCTCTTTTAATTGATCAGACACCTGTGACTCCAGCTGAATTGATTAGTGAGGCTTACGCATTGCTCAACGCAAGTCGTAATTGCTCTGGATGTATGCAATTTTGGCAGCAGCTTGGTAAGTGGTCACACAAACTGGAATTAGTCCCTAATGATCACGGAGTAGCTTCAGCAACAGCGACTGCTTTGGGAGCACTAGCTGACTGTCTATACGAACAGCAAGTCATAAGCCAAGAGCAATCTAATCACATACAAGACATATGCTGGAGATTCTACGGTGGACGATAGGCCGAGTAGATTCGATCGAAACATAAGAGATCTATGGGAACGGGGCAAGTTTTGGGAAATTTTTGGATTTTCCAGTGGCGACTTCACAACTCTAGAGCTTGCTAAACAGTATTCCACCCTAATCAAGGCTTATCAAGACGATCCTGAAGTCAGAAAGATAATCGAGGAAACCTTTGCAGTTTTGAATGCTCCTCTTACTCGGCAATTCTATGAAGGTTGTCGTGAGCTAATGCAACACATACAGAGAGAAAGTGGTGGTACGATATCTCGTGACATAGAGCATGGAATATGGCGTAGTCTCTGGAATTGGGTATCCGAAAGGTGGCAGGAACCGCCAGAGGAACTGATAAATTCCATAAAGAACAAGTATCTCCTTCCTGAGGGTACTGATGTAATTGAGATGCCACAAACTTGGACGGATGAGGGTTTGAAACCTGCTGACCTTGACTCTATTCTTGACTCTACTGGGGCAGCAAAAGCATTCGCCAAGGAAACAAAATGTCAGAGTTGTGGTAAGTTCGACCATACCCTCAGACTGGTTACCTTCCCATATGTCATCAGTATCATAATAGTTGCGTTTAAGAGGTTCAGTGAAGCGGGAATATTTTGTCACGAATGCCGATGTGCTAAATCTCTTAAATGGGGAATTATCTCACTACTGTTTGGCTGGTGGAGTATCTGGGGGTTCTTCTGGAATATTAGCGCCCTGGTAGATAATTACCGTGGAGGTAAGATTTTATCAGAATATAACGACCCATTTGTAGCTCAATTAGCATGGGCTCATATGATATTGGGGAAGATCGCTGAGGCTAAAGCATGCTTGGCGAAACCATTGAAATGTGAGTTCAATGAAGAGGCTTCGCAGCTCAAAAGAGAATTGGATGCCAGATATCCTCAAGTGTCTCCCGCAAAGATAGGTAAGTTCAGGTTAGGCTACCTTACCATTGTATTTGCAGTACTGGGTCTATATGCTATTGGAGGTATGGCATTGTTTGGGTGGACACCTTCTCCTCAGATTTACACTCTTACCACATATGTTGCACCCTCGGGAGCGGGCTGGGTCTCTACTTCAGGTGGCGAATATCAGTCCGGCAAGCAGGTAGTACTGTCAGCCAACCCAACCAGTGGTTACACTTTCGCCCATTGGAGCGGTAGTGCATCAGGTACCACATCTTCCATTGTGATTACCATGAATTCGGACAAAAGCATCACTGCTAACTTTAAAGCTGTTACGGCAGATACTAGGGTATTGTTTTCAGACGACTTCAGTGATGAGGCTGGTGGTTGGGATACTTACTCTGCTGAATACGGTTCAGTCTTTTACGAGGATGGATGGCTTCACCTTACAAATAACAATCCCGCTGCATTTGCTACTGCTACTTGGGCGAATAAACGCTTCACTGATTTCATTTTGGAGGTGGAGACCAAACTTGTTGGAGGCACGGATGATAACTGGCATACGGTAGTATGTCGATATCAAGACACCGATAACTCTTACTACTTTCAGACTAGCGCTGATGGCTATTATTCCATATACAAGCACGCTAATGGGAATTGGGTAGCCCTTGAGTCAACAACCTACTCATCCTACATCAACCAAGGCGTGGACGCTGTCAATTTAATCCATATTGAGTGTATCGGCAGCGACCTAAGCCTGTCGGTTAATGGGCATCTACTGTGGGAGGGTATAGATGCCACCTTCACTGGTGGTGATATCTTACTACTCACCAGCGCACTGGCAGGCACATATACCGAAGTTGCTTTCGATAATATCACTATTACTCAGCCATAGGTTTAGCTTCAATAGTGGCTCAACAACGGCTGAGAGGAATATGAGGGGGGTTAATGGAGGGTTCTTAGCAAATGCCTATACAAGACCGGGATTATGTTAGAGGTAGGCATCCTCCCAACTGCTCTTGCGCGGAGTGCACTAGTAGAAGACTGAACAATATGCGTGGAGGAGCTCAGGAGAATTACATCTCCAATCGGCCGAGCTCCCGCAGAAGCCATCTTGACAAACGAGTTGACAACACGGGCGGCCGCAAAGCCTATAGCCATAGACCTCATATTCCAAATTGGCTGAAGCCTATCTTGTTGATTGGTGCACTCTCCATTGTTGGTCTTATAGCCAGTCGGTTTGTTGGAAGTCTCATTCCCTTCTGGTTACTTTTCGGATCTTCTATCTTCTACTCCATTGAGAAGTGGTTGGGTTATTACACTCGGAAATATAGGACTGTCGGGAAGATCTATAGATTAATCTTGAACCTCTCTGCGCTATCGCTGCTAGGGCTACTGGTTTGGTCCGGTGCGTCACTCTTCACTCAACAGTTTATGCAGAGTCCGCTCATCGGGAGCTTTGTGTTTCTGCTTGAAA
Source organism: Dehalococcoidia bacterium (assembly GCA_046497565.1). Lineage (GTDB taxonomy): Bacteria > Chloroflexota > Dehalococcoidia > GIF9 > AB-539-J10 > RBG-13-51-36. Next base: position 5,367 of record JAWOFK010000069.1, on the reverse strand, counting down.
TCGCTGTCTTCATCTGGTTGTGCAGGGTCATCTCGAAGAATGGGTGGCGCCAACCAAGCATGAAACTCACTGTATTTTCCTTAATATGCCTTTTCTTTATATTTTCCTTCGCTGGCGTGCAGCCGTTGTCCGACTATAAAGACAGTCTGTTCAACTCTGTATCCAGCTACTTCAGAAACACTGATCAGCCTGAGACGATTCCGTCTCCTTCTAGTCAGACTTATGCACTTACGATACGTGTCAGCCCCCAAGGAGCAGGTTCCGTCTCTCCTTCGGCTGGCCAATTTGAATCTGGTAGTCGAGTGACAGTGACAGCCAACCCGGCCACCGGCTACACCTTCGACCGATGGAGTGGCGATGCCTCAGGCACATCGCCAACGATTGTCATTACCATTGATTCCAATACGGATGTCACTGCTTATTTCGGGGAAGCGCTTAGCAACCCTTCTTGGGTGGAACTGAAGGATTTCCTTCATGAAGATGATACGGACGAAATGGAGTATGTCTATCCCACGACAGTCTGCTTCGATTTTGCCCAAAGACTCCAGAAGAACGCTAAAACTGCAGGTTGGAGATGTGCCTTTGTTGAAGTCGAGTTAGAAGGGTATCCCGACTGGTATGGATACGGGATTCCCTCCAGTACCGGACATGCCCTCAACGCTTTCGAGACGACTGACAAAGGTCTAGTATACATTGATTGCACAGCAGCACCTGGATATAGTGGTAATGCAGATAAAACAGTAGATGTCATAGTTGGGGGTCAGTATGTACCCAAGAGTATCTTCCCAGAGCCCGGCTGGAGCTCGACATGGGGAAATATGGGAACCATAACCGATGTGCACGTACATTGGTAGTTTCTTGTCAATAGACTGAAATGACCGGAGTAGAGTCAAAAGACAGAGTCGACGAATCGGTCTCGACCCTATCTGTTTTGAAGAACGTCAGAGTAACCTTCGTTAGACTATTTCCACAACGCCGGGCGCCGCAGGATATAGCCATCCGCCTTCTTTACCTCTTCAGGAAAAACACTTCTGGCAATCTTCCCACGACCGATAACCAAACTACTACCGGCAGAGTTTGTTAGGCTAACGGAGTACCGCCCTGGAGGAGATGCAACGACCACTCTCTTCGCAGGGAATAGCTCTCCAACTGCTTTGACCGGCGGGACCAGGTCACTATCTGCTGAGATAAGCAGAGCAACATCGAATTTGTTCTGGTAAGCATCTTTGAGGATTTCCACAGCAATGTTTACGTCCGTCATCTTCTCATTTGGCACTTCGTCTTCAAAGCCACACTGAGAGCATTGACGAGGATTTAGTTGGTACTTTCCATAGAAAATCTCAAACTCGCTGAGAGTTTTCAAGGCCTCTATATACGTCGACTGCCGCTCCTCTTTGTCTGGTGGCCACGCGACCCTTGCGGTGAAGTACTTCGTGAGAAACAGTGTTTGACCCGGCTTCAAAAGGTTCTGCGCCAACGCTTGTATATTCAACCAGTAGTATCGCTTCCAACCTTTGGACCTTAGCCCGAAGTAAAGATTGAAGCCGTCAACATACGCTATGACACGTTCCATTTAAGGGACTTCCGAGGTCGCTTGATAATTTGACAAGTGCTAATGATTTTGCTATTGTTAAATTTAACAGCGCTAGGGTGAGTAGCCCTAGCCCGACAGTCTCTCCTTAGCGGGGAGGCTGTTTCTTTTTCACCCGACGACACAGCAACATTATAACCCCGACCAACCCCTGACAGAAAGAGTAGGAACTCCAATCCCCGGCCAGTCTGACTGCCTCCGGCTAAGCTTTTTGCCGAAATTTTGCTAATAATTTGCTAATGGACGAAACATCACGCCCGACCACCAGACGACATCCCACGAACAAAACGCCTTTCGCCAATTGACACAAATGTTCTATTTTGTACGTAAAATCACGAGCCATCAGCCCTAACCGCAAATCCGGTATGCGCTACCAAAGACCAAATCGCCCCCTGTTTCAAAGCTAAATTCTGCAAACAGGGGGCTTCTCTTTTCCGTTTTGCTAATAATTTGCTAATAATTCTTTTCAGCCAGCTCATCTTCACGGTCCCGGTCAACCAGCCTGTCAAAGGCCTCCGCCGCTGCCTCCTGGAGTCCTGGTGTAACGTGACTATAGGTGTCAAGCGTCATCTGAATACTGGCATGCCCCAGCCGCTCCTGCACTATTTTGGGGTGCACTCCCTGCTTTAACATCAAAGAGGCATGAGTGTGTCTGGCATCATGCAGTCGAATCGTTTTAACGCCGGCTCTGGTTGCCAGGGTACTCCACGCCCGTGTGATCGTATTGGGACGCAGCGGCTTGCCTTCAGGTGTACTGAATACAAGGTCGTCCTGGTTTAGCGGCATTCCCAGCAAGGCACGTATCCCCTCCTGCTTCTCCTTGTGCTCCATCAGCGTCAGAACCGACGACGGCGACAGCGCTATCGTGCGCCTGCTCTTCGCCGATTTCGGCTGCGTGAATACGTAGCTCCCATCCCTCAGATGATGCAACGAGCGGTTAACATAGATCTGATGAAGGTGTATATCTCGCCACTGCAGGGCCAGCAATTCAGATCTTCGCATCCCGGTGAATAGAGCCGTGTGGAATAGAGCATAGTACGGACTGTCCTTCGCAGCTTCCAGAAATTGGCGAACCTCGAAGTCGTCCCATGTGTGCATGTCATTTCGCCGGGAGCGGGGTGCATCCACGCCGTCGGCCGCATTTCGGCTTAGCAGCCCCCACTTGAGCGCCGTCTGTAACGCCTTGTGGATCACCGCATGGTGGTATCTAACCGTACCGGCACTAAGCCCTTTACTCTGCATCGCTGCGTAGTGCTTCTGGATATGCTCAGGCTTCAGTTGGATTAGCTGCATATTCCCCATTTCAGGGATAAGATAACGCCTGATTATGCCCGCGTACCGCTCGAAGCCTCGTGGCGATAGGTTTGGTTTGGCATACTCACTCAGCCACCTCTCCAGGTACTCAGCTATCGTGACCTTCCCCGGCTTGATGAAAGTCCCGTTGTCAAGCTGGTTTAGCAGCTCTGACAGACGCCTCTCGGCATCCTTCTTCGTCCCCTTGACCGTCACCCACTGGGACTTGTACTTGCCCGTGGTAGGGTCCCGCCCCAGGCTTACTACCACAGAATAGCTGCCCTTGCCCCTCTTCTTAATGTGTCCTCTCACGCTGATACTCCCCGCTTTCTATTGTATCACACGTAATCCCGCGTACTGGGTAGTGTGACACAATCTTATTAGCCTACTAGAACACTTGTGCTATTATGCTCGCTCCGGTAAGCCCTGTCAAGACCTAAGAGAACACGATGGAATCAGAAAGACTCACCCTTCCGTTGAGGAAGCTGGAGACCTCCTGGGCACCAGCCGTGTCCTCAACAATGGAGACAAGCTCAGGGATGAGCCAACATCCTTCACCGGAGAAGTCGGCATCAGCGACAGAACCCTGGCAGCTGACTTGAAAGAACTTGAGACAGCCAAACTGATCGGCGGCACATTCGAGGGCAGAAAGAAGAAATACTCCACTTATGAACCTTTGCAACCTTTGCAACATATATATAATGCAATGCAAGGGTTGCAAAGGTCATACCCGGGTAATAAACATTCGACTTCTGAACCCTTGCAGCCTTTGCACCCCATATATAATATATTGCAGGGATTGCAAAGGTCCCAACCGGGCAATAACGTGCTAACTCCGGAGTAGAAGCAGCCCAATTGTCACATACTGGCTGTACAGAGGCAAACCCACCCTCGCCCTAGGCCAGGCCCAGGTTGTCTTTGCCGGCCTCGAGGACGACACGCCCTACGACCACTACAACATATTCCGCTGCACCATATCGGCCGGCCTCTATTACTTCTCTTCCCTGGAGAGCTTCATCATGGCCCCGGACGGAGAGGACATTACCTACGAGTACCCAGACTGCCACTTCCCCCTGGACGGACAGGGCTACGAGGAGACCACCGTAACCCTGGTCGACAAGTACACCGGCACCACCGCGTACCAGCGCCCCCTTATCTGCCACATCGCCAGAGGCACCACCTTCGCCGACGCCACCTTCACCGAGCCCCGACCGTTTCTTCAACTCAACGAACCCAATGAACTCAACAAACCAGCTTACGGCCTACGCCTCAGCTCAACAAACTCAACAAACTCAACGACCCCTTCTTGGTGGCTCTCTATGCCCTCCGGCCTCTGGCGAGCTACCCGCCCCGCCGCAGATCCCCTCGACCTGACCAGAGACATCGTCGCCCTCACCCTAACTCAACAAACCCAAGCAACTCAACGAACTCAAGGAACTCTGGTCCTCACCCTCGACAACTCCCAGGGCCAGTACTCCCCACTCAATCTACTCAACAAACTCAACAAACGCTATGAACTCGTACTCCAGCTCGGATATAAGACAACGGCCGGAAATGAGACGTCGGAGGTCGGCACCTACTGGGTCGACGCCTGGCAATACTCCACCAATCTCAATGAATCTCTACTTAGTCTCTACTGTCTCGACGGGTGGGGTCTAATGGCGAGGTGGTCAGCCCGCCACCAGATGAGGTGGAATAAGGACGACGTAAACCCCAGGAGCGTCTGGCAGGTCCTATATCAGCTTCTGGCCCGGGTAGGCATTAAGCTCACCAACACCCCCGCCAAGCCCCAGTCCTCCGCCATCAACAATTTCTATCCCGACTTCACCGTCGGTCCCGGCACTCAAGGAACTCAGGCACTCAAGAAACTCTTGTCCTTCGTACCCGACAGGCTTATATTCAGGGGGCAGGAGGCCTTCACCAAGAACCCATTGGCCGATGAGAGCAGGTGCTACAGTTATGATGTCATTGCGAGCGGAGCGTGGCAATCTCATCCTATCTTGACCGGTGAATACCGCGAAGAAACCCACGCTTCCCGTTCCCGCGCCCTGGGTAGAGACGCCTCCGACAACCCCATCCTGGAGGAAGCCCTGGACTGGGATCTCTTGCAGCTCGCCATCGATATCCTGGAGCAGGAGTACGACCCCAACCTGCAGACCGCCACCCGTGCCCAGGAGCGGGCCGACGCCATCCTCTGCCAGATGTCATTGCGAGCGGAGCGTGGCAATCTCGTCGTTCCAACCAACTGTGGCCAGGAGCTCCTCGACGTCGTGGACGTTACCGCCGCCCGCTGCGGCATAGACCAGGAGAACTACCGCGTCCAGGCCATCCGGACCGACTACGACCGCCGCAGACGCACCTACGACCAGCGCCTCACGCTAGGGTCGCCGTGATAGCAATAATCTGCCTTGATTGTGGTGAATTCGTCTCGGAATTGTGACAGCCCTTCAAAAAGAAAGGGAGAATAAACAATTAGAGACGGC
>JAWOFK010000099.1:0-3959 GCA_046497565.1 Dehalococcoidia bacterium | reverse complement strand
GTGCTGAGGGCTACCTGCGTCCCGGGGTAACGCTTGAAAAACTCGGGGCAATCGCCAATCAAATGAGCGATAATCAATTTGCAGAAAGGATGGTAAATGCTCGTTCCAAGCTCTTTCAGCAAATCACAAGATTTGCTGAACAGGTTGCCTGAAACCTTTCCTTCAGGCTCATTTTTCAATTAGAATAGACTACCGCTAACATATTCGGGGCAACAATTCTCCAGACAGCATATCAACAATATGGGAGGGGCCGAGTTTTGTCTTCATTATCACCTTACCTGAGTGCTCTTTGGTCACCTCGCCAATGATGGCCGCATTTCCACCATATCTATTTTCCTGCATCCGGGCAAGAATCTTCCCGGCATCGACAGGGTCGACCATAGCTACCATCTTTCCTTCATTTGCCACATAGATGGGATCCAGGCCCAAGAGCTCGCAGGCAGCTTTGACCTCTTCCTTAACCGGTACTTTGGCCTCTTCTACCACAATGCCCACATTCGACTGTCGGGCAAGCTCGTTTAGCGTGGTCGCTAACCCACCTCTGGTAGGGTCACGAAGGCAATGAATCTTTGATGAGGTCTCCAGCATTTGCAGTACCAGTTTATTCAGAGGAGCACAATCGCTTTCCAAAGTCGTGGAGAACTTCAACCCCTCGCGCTGACTCATTACAGCTATTCCGTGGTCGCCAATAGTGCCGCTCAGCAAAACCTTATCCCCATCCTTGGCGTTGGCTCCTGAAATATCAACCCCGGGAGAGATTACCCCTACTCCTGAAGTGGTGATAAACAACTTGTCAGCTTGTCCTCGATTCACCACCTTGGTATCGCCGGCGATGACACTTACCTCGGCTTCGTCAGCAGCTTTCTTTATTGATTGCATTATCTGATCAAGCTCACTTAACAGAAAGCCTTCTTCTATGATCGCAGAGAGACTCAAATACAGGGGCCTGGCTCCGTTCATAGCCAAATCATTCACGGTGCCGCAAACGGCCAGCTTGCCTATATCTCCACCGGGAAAAAAGATGGGGTTTACTACATAGCTATCGGTGGTGAAAGCCAGTCGCCCGCTGGCTTCGAAAATAGCCGAGTCATCCAACTTGTTCAATGCGGAATTGGCCAGGAAGGGGAGAATTCTCTTCTCCACCAGTTCGTGGCTCAATTTGCCACCGCTGCCGTGAGCCAGAAGAATACTGTCACCCATAAGCCTGCTCCATATTATGCCCCAGATTATTTATGAGCCTTCAGGCGTCCCGTATTGATAGTAGGCGGCGCAAGCACCTTCACCGGAGACCATGCAGGGGCCGACCGGGCTTTCCGGGGTGCAGACCTTGCCAAAGAGTTTACACTCCAGTGGCATGGTCGTGCCGCGAATTACATCCCCGCACCGGCATCCTTTGGGCTCCCGGGCTGGTTTCAGGCTCACTGAAAAAGCCTTGTCGGCGTCAAATTGCTCGTATTTCCCTCTCACTTTCAAGCCACTTTGCGGGACAATTCCAATCCCCCGCCAGTTAGCCTCGCCAATCTCAAAAACGTCGTGCATCAGTTGCCTGGCTTTTGTATTTCCCTCAGGCTTCACTCCTCGTTGGTAGGCTATTTCCACCCTGGGCTCGCCCTTTTCAATTTGCTGCACCAGCTTATCTATGCCTAACAAAACATCCACTGGTTCAAAGCCCGAGATGACACAGGCCACTCCATAATCTCGCGGGATAAACTCATAGGGATGAGAACCAATTATAACACTAACATGTCCCGGACAAACGATGCCATCCAGCTTCACCTCACCTGAGTCGAGCAGCGCCTTCATCACCGGTGGGGTCAGCTTATAGAGAGACATAACATAGAAATTCCCTATTGTCTCCCGGCGCGCCTTGAGTACAGAAGCAGCCATGGTTGGCGCAGTCGTCTCAAAACCGATGCCGATGAAGATGATTGATTTCTGAGGATTGGCTTGAGCTATGTCTACAGCGTCTGTGGTGGAATATACTACTCGTACATCTGCTCCCTCAGCTTTCGCCTGCTGCAAGCTGGAGTAGCTGCCGGGAACTTTCATCATGTCACCAAAAGTGGTCATGATAACATCGGGCAGGTGAGCCAGGGCGATGGCTTTGTCCAGGTCGGCAGTTGCTGTGACACAGACAGGACAGCCTGGCCCGGACCTCATGTCCACTGTTTTGGGAACTAACTGGCGAATCCCATATCGCAATATGGCATGCGTGTGCCCCCCGCAAAATTCCATCAGTCTTATGGTTTTGTTGGAGCGCTGGGCAATTTTGTATGCTAGTGCCTTGGCCAGCTTGTGATCCTGATACTCGTCAATGAACTTCACTCAGACTTGCTAACTCTTCCAGGAGCTTCAGGGTCTCCTCGGCTTCGGCTTCGTCTACAACGCCTATGGCGTATCCTGTATGAAGCAGCACGTAATCTCCCACTTTCGCCTCCGGAGTCAGGGCGATACTAGCTCGACGCCTCACTCCGGCGATTTCTGTTTCCACCTCATCCCCATCTATGGAAACAATCCTTACCGGCACTGCTAAACACATGGCTTCACGTATTTTAGCCCAAGTCCGCCCATAGTACAAACCAACGCCTTAAGCCAAAAAGACAGAGAATGTTTAGCAACCCTTAACCGTCATTGCCAGGAGTATAGCGGTTGCGAGGCTCCCCCTCTTTGTCATTGCGAGACTGACTTCGTCAGCCGAAGCAATCTCGTTGGGGAAATAGCCCTGATCCCCTCTTTGCCGGTTTCCGGGAGTATATAGACCGAAGGAATGAGGTTCGATGGGAAAAGCTCACGAAAGGCTTGCGCTGAAGGGTAGGAATCCGCCAATGCGTGACCTGGCTGACTACCAGGTCACAAATGGACGAAAAGTGCAATTTCCGATATGTTAATTTTCCGTCCGGCCAGGTATTGATAAAAGAGTGGAGAAAGGGATAAAATCAGGATCGGCTGCATAGCACTTTTGCCTGGTGTCTACCGCTCCTGACGTGACAGAGGCAAAGTGGTGGCCAGCGTGACCCTGTGCAGGATATGTTGAGATCAAGGAGGGGCATCAACTGACAGTCAAAAAACAGAATGGGTATTCCTAAGCGGTGGCGGCGATTGTGCTGGCATAAATCCAGCCATCAAAATGGGTGGTGAAAACAGCGATGGATGAGCAGGTACAGAAAGAGATGGGCATCCGCCATGAAGTCTTAGGGATTAAGGATGGGTGGGAGGGATTGGTTCAGCCTGAGCCTTCTAGGGAGTACCTGGTATCACTAGACCCGACAGTTGTAAGAACCTGGGATAGGTACAGCGGCAGCATGCTTTGCACATCGCGAACACATCCTTATGAATGAAAGAAGGACCGTTCAAAACTGATGATAAATAATATCGATAAGCTGGGTCTTGACGCCCTGATAGCCTGATACTACTTGAGCTGGACGACTGAAAATGAAAATAGCACATTCTCAGCACCCGATTGAACGCAATATTGCGATGGAACTGATGAGGGTCACCGAAGCGGCGGCAATGGCTGCCGCTCGTTATTTGGGCAGGGGTGATAAGACACTGGTTGACGAGGCAGCGGTAGCTGCCATGCGTTATACGCTGGGCCATATCCAGATGGACGGAATCGTAGTCATTGGGGAAGGAGAAAAAGACCATGCTCCCATGTTGTATATAGGAGAGCGCATTGGTGATGGCTCAGATTTACAGGTTGATATTGCTGTTGATCCAATTGACGGGACTACCTTAGTCGCCAGAGGTCTTCCCGGAGCTATCTCTGTAGTAGCGCTTGCCGCCAAGGGCACGATGCACTGCCCCATGGAGTTCGTATATATGAATAAAATTGTTACCGGACCAGAAGCAAGAGACTGCATAGATATCAACGCACCGGTGGCTGAAAACTTGAAGAACATAGCCAAAGCTAAGCAGAGGAAGATATCGGAACTTACAGTGGTGGTTTTGGATAGGCCGCG
>JAWOFK010000079.1:0-47537 GCA_046497565.1 Dehalococcoidia bacterium | reverse complement strand
TAGGTTGCGGAGCTTTTCATTGAACTCGCCTATTGCCACGATAACCACGGCTGCTACAGCCGGGATCACGAGGGCCAACAGGGGAAGCACGGAATAGGTGTTGTTCGCGATTTCTGCGGCAGACAATACCTTTCTCCTACCTTAAGGCCTTAAGGGAATGTCCCTCCTGTCACTATGCTGGCGAATGAATGGGGAAAGCCCGGTACCGTAACCCAGACCCCGGCCACGATCACCAGCACAGCCAGCACCACGGTTGGCCACAGCATGGTGTGCTTGGTCTCACCCCTGAATTGCAGCAGCGTTTGATAGTCATTGTCTTCTTTGGGCCGCCTGAAAAACGCGGTGTAAATGATAGGCAGGTAGTAAGCTGCAGTCAGGAGTGCGCTGATAAGTAATATAACAATGAACAACGGCATGTTCGCCTGAATGGCTCCGGTGCCCAGTAGCCATTTGGAGACAAAGCCCACGGTTAGCGGGGTTCCCATCATGGCCAGGGCGCTGATAGAGAAACAAATCATGGTGACCGGGAGCTGGTAGCCAATACCGGCCATCTCGCTGATATTCGTCTTGCCCGTTCTTTTCAGAATCGTGCCGCTACAGAGGAAGAGACAGCCCTTCATTAGGGCGTGGTGTGCCAGATGTATAATGCCGCCCAGGACACCAAGCGGACTCATCAAGGCGATCCCCAGGAGTATATATGAGACCTGACCCACGCTGGAATAGGCCAGCCGCCTCTTCAGATTGTCCTGGGCCAGGGCACGCACCGAGCCCAACACTATGGTGATACTGGCGAACACGACTACAGGAATCCACAGGTTCAGAGTATGGAACAGGTCCAACCCGAAGATATTAAGAACGACCCGGATGATACCAAAGGCCCCTGCCTTCAGGATTACCCCGGACAGAAGGGCGCTGGCCGGTGCCGGAGCTGCCGGGTGAGCATCCGGCACCCATCCTTCCAGAGGCACAATGGCGGCTTTGACTCCAAAACCGGCAAAATAGGCTATGAAGATCGTCGTGAGCACGGTTCTTGAGGCTGTATCCAGACTCAAGGTCCCTAGAGATACCAGGCTTAAGTTCCCCCCTGCCCAGAAATAATGCAGCAATACGGCGAATAAGATGACGGCACCCGCCGGTATCGCGTACTTGAGATATTTGATGCCCGCGTGGCGGGCCGCGTCGGTTTCATCATGAATAATCAAGGGAAAGCTGGCCAGAGTCATCAGCTCGTAGAAGATGAAATAGGTGAAGATGTTCTGGGAGAAGGCGCAACCCAGCAGGAACGAGTTGCACAGCGCCATAAAAGCGTAGTACCGGTCATCCTTGTGCTTGATATAACCCAACGAGTATATATTAGCCAGGAGCCAGAGAAAGGTTAAGGCCAGCCCGTAGTAATAACCCAGAGCATCTACAGTGAGATGGATGCTTATCCGCTCAACTATGGATATTATCTCCATGCCGTAGACTTGCTCGTCGATTATGCCTGGCATAAGAGAGAGCACCACCCCGAATGCAGCCAGGCTTGCTGCTACGTGAACTGCCTTTTTCAATCTCTGGCGGTTGCCGGGTATGACCAGCAGACCCAGCAGAGAAAGCCCGGGCAATAAAATCGCTATCAAAGGTCGTATGGAATGTATCTCTATATTCATAAACGCCCCATTATCAGCCAGATAACATTAGAGACTCTATCGCTTCCCTCAAGGGGGGCAGAATCCACAGCGAAAGAATGCCCAGCACAAGCGTTCCGGCTGCCAAAATCCAGGTGGGTACGACCATGGCAGCAGGGGCCTCTCCGGAAACTTCTTGCCAGGACCCATCTGCGGGAGGCAGGAAGAACATGTAATATACCACCCTGAAGCAGTATACCGCCGCCAAAACGCTTCCCACGAGGACCACCACCCCCAGAAAAACATTGCCTGTGTTCAGACTGCCCCACACGAGGTACCATTTGCCGACAAAGCCGGCTGTTGGAGGTATGCCCACTATGGAAAGGGAGGCAAGGGCAAAAGCTGCACAGGTCGCCGGCATTCTCCTGGCAGCCCCTTTGAGGTCATCAATCGTCCGGTAACCTGACTGTGAGATGATTGAACCTGCACAGAGAAAGAAACACGACTTGGCAAGCGCATGACCCAGGATATGATACGTACCTCCAACCAGCGCGGTCACATCTGCCAGGCCCAACCCCAAGACGATATAGCCCAAATTCATTACCGTGCTATAGGCAATCATAATCTTGAAATCCTTCTGCATAATTGCCATGATCGCTCCATATATAATGGCAGCCGCTGCTACCCACATCGCAACGTTGGTGACCCAGCTTAAGGGCGAAGGGAAATATGCTTCGTATACCGAAAAGGTAACGCGTATAATTGCAAAAACAAGCACCTTGACAATCAGGCCGGACAGCAGGGCACTTATGGGAGATGGCGCCTTACTATGGGCATCGGGAAGCCACATGTGCAGGGGGAAAATGGCAGCCTTAGCCGCGAACCCCACGATCATAATCACGTACGACACGGTAATCACCTGACTGTACTCAGAAGAGCCGAGTCTCTGGGCAAGGTCAGCCATGTTCAAGGTGCCTGTTACCGAGTATAGTAGGCCTATGGCCAGAAGGACCAGCATTGCGGCAGGTACTGCCATGAGCATGTATTTAATCGCCGCCCTTATGGACAATCTGACCCCCGGTATGGCTACCAGGGCGTAGGAGCAAATCCCCCCGAGTTCCATGAAGACAAACATGTTGAAGATATCCCCGGCGGCGACAAAACCCAGCATGGCAGCAGAAAGGACCAGATAAAGAGAGTAGTAGAAAGGCCTTTTGCTCTCCTCCATCTCTTCGCCGAAGAAGAAGAAGGTTTTCTCCTGTTTGGCCTGTTCGGGTGAAATATATCTCAGTGAGTATATGGCCACAATCAGGGAAATCGCTGAGATAAGAACCATCATGATGATTCCCAGGAAATCAATCCTGATTTCGATGCCAAACGGCGGCTCCCAGGCACCCAGATGATAGCTCAGGTACCCTGCTGCCCGAACGTGCGGGACTAGCAAGACACTCAAGACGAGAGAGACGGCCAGGGCTAGACCGGCCAGGGGCATGCCCCAGTTCTTTCTCCACAGGGTAATGATAGGTACTAATACTGCTGCAAAAAACGGCGTTACTATGGCGTATATGGCGAAATGCTGGAGCTCCACCTTAGCGCTTATCTTCCTTTGCTTTATCCATATCTAAGGTCCCGTAGAGGCTGTAAAACTTAAGGGCAAGTGAAAGGAAAAGTGCGGTAGTACTTACCGCAATTACGATGGCTGTCAGTATCATGGCCTGAGGAAGTGGGTTGACCATTGGCGAGGGAGTGTCTCCCGGGATCACTATGGGAGCCGCGCCTTCATCCAAATACCCTACTGATACGAGAAAGAAGAATACGGAGACTTCCATAACAAGCAGACCGATTATTTGCTTGATGATGTTGCTCCGCACGATAACTGTATAGAATCCGATGCAGAACAAGATCATGGCCACCGCATAATTTATGTTGTCAAGCAGCATGCTCCACATCATTTGTCTCTTCCTCTCTCAGTAAGGCGAAAAGGATTGAAGTAAATACCATGCCTCCCTTGATGCCTACGGCGAACAGGAGTACGAGCAACATGAGTTCTCGAACAGGTGGCTGAATCTGAGTGGAAAGCTGGGGCAGTGTAATGGTTAAGAAGTTGGCTCCTCCGATAACCCCGGCGGTGCCGACCACAAAGAAGGCCGAAATAGCAGTGCTTTCCAGAATGGTTCTCACATGATGTGGTATCTGCCTCTGTGCCCTGTAGTATCCAAAGGTTATAGTAATACTGATGACCCCTGCTCCGATTATGGCGCCCCCCTGAAACCCTCCGCCCGGCAAATCAATGCCGTAAAGGATGATATAAATCGAAAAAATGATTATGAGCGGCAGAAGCAATACTACAGCAGTCCTGCTGATGAAGCTGAATTTGACTCCCGACTGGTCTATGGAGGCCCGGGCAAACTTTCTTCTGCCCAACCCGAGCACGGCAAAAACTCCGGCCAGAGCGGCACTAAATATTGCCACCTCCCCCATGGTGTCATAACCACGATAGTTAAAAACAACGGCGGTAACGATATTTCTGGTACCGGCTTCCTGCTGGCCGTGCTCAAGATAGCGGGGGGCAACATGCTGGTTAGTGGGATTCTCGGCATCTCCCATGGGGGGTAAGAGCGCCACCACATAGAGGAGAACCACGGCCAGTGCACCGGTAAAGAGTAGCGCCAGAACCCTCTTCACTCTTCCCTCCTCTCGGTCCTAGAAATAGTGACCACAAAGAATATGGTGGATACTACTCCTATCGCCGCTACTTCAGCCAGGGCGAGGTCTGGAGCGCGCAGCATCACCCACACTAAGCCCATGACAAGGCTGAAGGCCGAAAGCATGAAAACCGCAGCCAGAAGGTTACGAAGCAGGCAGGCCGCCAGCGCAGTTACGATCAACGCCACCAGGAGTATTACATTAAGTGCCTCAAGCATTCTCCTCTTCCCTTTTCAGCGTCGGTTCTTCGTCAGGTTTGCTCGCCCTCTTCTTCAGAGCAGAACGTCCGATAGCATGGCTCGAAGTGACGCTGGTCACTACCAGCAAGGAACCGATAGCTGCAAGCCGCAGAACATCAAAAGACCACCCGCTGTAGATTGCCGCCGCTATGAATATTGACACTGTGCCTATCGGGTCGGCTTTGCTGGTAAGATGCAGGCGTGAGAAAGCGTCCGGCAGTCTGAATATTCCGATGGTCACTACCAGTAGGAAGAAACATCCGATCAACAGGAAAATGATTGTGAAAACATCAGCGATCACTCCTGTTGACCTCCTTGTCGTATGTTTCCAGATAGCGCGATACAACGATCATGACGATGAAATTCAACAGCACGAACAGCATGGCAACATCCAGATAGATAGAGCTCTTGAAAATGGAGGCTAGCAGTACCAAAACCGCTAACATACTGCTACCGACTATGGCGAGAGTGAGCAGCCGGTCCTGTATGGTGGGGCCTTTTATCGCCCTGTACAGGCATATGAAGGCGTTTACCACCACAAATATAGCTGTACCCGTCAAAAAGATATTCAACTGTTTATCCCCTTAATGGATTGGCCTTCTTGCCCGAAGAGCCATAGCACCAGGCGCTCAGGCTGTCTTTCCTCCAGCAGGCCCTTCTTATGAGAAGGTGCCAGGCAATGCACCAGAAGTTCGTCACCTTGAGCATCCAGGGTGAGGGTCCCGGGAGTGACCGTTATTGTGTCGGCGACAATTGTCCTCCTGAAGTCTTCTTGTAGTTCACTTTTGAATCTTACTATCGTCGGGTCAATGAGAAGACGCGGCCTTATCAGTATCCACGCCAGATTGATGTTGGCCTTAATCACCTCCCAGGCCAATATGGCCAGGAAGACAGGGAAGCGTATCAAGAAGAGGGGGGTGATCTGTTCAGGCAACTTTATGCGGAAGATCAGCCTGACCAGGAGCACGGCCAAGAATGAACTTATCAGGCCCGCAACTATCTTACGCGGCGAGAAGGATGCAGTGATAATAATCCAGAATACGAAAAGGAGGAAAAAAGTGACATACTCTTTCCAATAACCCCTCGCGTTTTGCCACATATTCGCCTTGCTTTGAGGCTTCATTGGCTTTAAAAAGGTACGATGCCTAATATAGCACAACGTTCTTGGTTTGAAAAGACTTTTTGGGGAGCGCAGTGCTTCTGCGTCAGAATAAAGAGTTGATTACGCCATTTAGCTTTGATTACGAGCGGGGCGGTTTTCAGCGATAAACCGCGTCGGTGCTGCGTGGGGGATAATTGATACAATCTGGTAGATATGTAACTATCCGCGATCAAGTTCAATCATAAACATCTGCAGTTTTCTCTCCACTTTTCTGGCCAGCCTGAACAATTCCTTTCTACCAGAGATTGTTAGTGCGTTCTTAGGCAGAACGACAGGCACCCCCGAAGCCACCCATGTAATGTCCCAATACTCGCCCGCCTTGTCTTCGAGCTCTTTGCGTGCCTCTCGATATGCCATATATGCTTGGCCGATTGCTTTCATTCTTTTCCCCCTTCAATTATGCTCTTGTTCCGACTGGGCACTCTAACTAGGATTGGCCTCAGATAACCCTTGTTATGGAAGTCATAGGGCGGCCAGTGACAATAATAGCAGCATAACCACACCTAAAGAAATCCGGGTCCGAAAATGGCCTGGTACTAATCTTCATCTTCGAGCCCGTGTACCCCCTGCATCCCGTGTTCTTTGTGACTCTTCCGGACGAAGTAGTAAGCAAGTGCGGTACCTACCACCAGAGCTGCAACGCCCAGGATGGTGACCGGTTCGTACGCGCTCAGCTTCAGGGTGATAATCTTCCGTGCCAGGGCAATCATTGCCAGGGAAATCACCGTCTCCAGATGTAGAATATGTCTCGCAATATAGATCCTGATTGAGTCCATCAACTCGATGGCAATCAGTATCCAGAGGACGAGGTCGAGGACGATGGGTATTTTGTGAGTGTCCATCACCCAGCGCGGCTCTGCCAATAGCTCCTCTCGAAAAACCATAACCAGGCCAGGCACGGATGACACGATAAGCACGCTGAGCATGACGATGAGGAATATGGCCACAATCCGCCTAATACCCTGTTCTCTGACATTGCCCACAAACCTTTCCCAGTTAATAAACATCTTTCACCTCTGGTTTGCTATTCGGCTTCCCATTATAAACCAAAGAGTCAGAAATAAACAGCCAGTTATCCGCATGGCTGAATCCATTCGCCGGCATTCTCGAAAACGGCCGGGCCAGCAGCATGAGGGCAAAGATGCATCCGGTCTTATCATAATGCCGGCAGCGCCGTTCACCGGGCTATGTCGTAACCCCAGTATTCCGATGTTATTATCTCTCCTTCGGGACCGACTATCAACCCCCCAACCCTGATTAAATCCAATAACACCCTTCCTTTCTCGGGCCCGATAACAAAAACCCCTGTACTGAGAGCGTCGGCAGTTAGGCTGTCTTGGGCGACAATGGTGACGCTTATGGAATCTCTCGCCGGTGCACCGGTTTTCGGGTTAATGATGTGATGAACCAGCTCGGCTCCTTTCAGGAGGTGATACCTTACGTAGTCGCCGGATGTAGCTATGGCCTTATTCTCCAACTCGATGTCTACCAGCACCTCTTCAGCACGGGGATCACGTATGCCAATCCTCCACGACTTTGTTCCTATGGCTCTGATGTCGCCGCCGATATCTACCAGAGCCTCCTCGATGCCGCCGCCCTTCAGAACCTCACAGGCTCGGTCGACGGCATATCCCTTAGCTATACCACCGAGAGTAACCTCCATTCCGTCCCTGTTGAACCTGGCCCTGTTGTTGTCCTCATCTATTATCAGATTCCGGTAATCAACCAGCTCAAGGTATTGGGATAATTCGTCACCCGTCGGCATCTTGCCCGACCTCTTCACCTCCTTCATCCAGAAATCGACCAGCGGCTTCACCGTAACATCGAAACAACCGTCTGTCAGGACGCTGTACTCCTGAGACTTCTTCAGGATATAGATGACTTCCGGTGATAGCTCCACCCATTGCGTTCCGCTGTTGTTTAGCCGGTAAATCTCGCTATCCGGATCGGTGGCGCTCATGAGTTTCTCAACTCGGTCAATCTCGCGGAAAGCCGCACTGATTGCTTCTTTGGCCTGTCTGACGTCTTCTTCGTCATCGGCCAATACTGTGATGGTTACCCTGGTATCCATTGCCCCACCGGTTCCTATCACCCTGTCCTTTCTTACGGTTATCTGTGGGGAAATGATGCCGAGAGTACTCATAATCAGGGCAGATGCCACGATTACCACAATGAAGCTCAACCCTATTCTCCCCGGAAAGCCAAATCTGAGGAGCTTGGGGATGAGAAAAAGCCCGCCGAGCAGTCCGACCTGGCTGGCCAGCATGCTGACTGCCAAGCCTATGAGTCCCAGTCCCTGGGTGAAGGTCATGATTATGCACGTAATCCCGATCGCCAGGCCGAACAGGTTCGAGCCGAGAACCACGGCCGGCTTCTCTTCCGAAAACAATCGCGAGGACCTTATCCTGGCGATGGTCGCCGGGATTATGGCAAGGCCCATTATCCTTATCGTGTCGATACCTTCGCGGTAGCCGGGGAAGACATGAGAAGTGATGTAGGGCGCAAGGAAGAAGATGGCAACGGCCAGGGCTACAGACAGGAGGATTCCAGCTCTCTCGAGTTTCTTGACATCGCCCCCGCCGGACCTCTCGGGGAGCAGGTAAAAGAACAGGGTGTTGGGCAGAATCGCCAGAAGGAGGAAAATCCGGAAACTGAATTGATAGATTGCCAGGAAGCCGAGCGGGAAAAGGACGCCGATAAGTATCTTATCAAGGAAGTTCAGCGAAGCTATTGCCATATTGGAGGCCCACGCCCTTGCGGAGAAACCCGTCTTTCTCCTTACATCCGCAAATTTCAGGCCGTTGCCCAGGTGCTTCAGAACCAACGTTCCGAACAAAAAATAGCCTGCTATCATCCCTCCCAGCAATCCGGCGACCGTTCCCCACAGCAGGTAGAAGGTCAATGGAAGAATCAGCGTTGCCGCCCGCACACCTATCCACATCCACATGTATTTCTTATACTCTCGCTTCCCCAGTTCCGAGTAGAAGGCCATGGAGAACATCGATAATGCTACAACCAGCAAACCGACCAGGGTGGCCAAAGATGAATCTACCGATAGGTTCAAGACTACGGCAGTTACAATCCCGCCCACGCCGCTGGCCAGCAAAGTCAGGAATACGGAGGTGCTCAGCAATCTCTTGTTTTCCTCCCTTGGGTAATAGGTGGCTATCATCGTTCCCAGACCTAAGCCACAGAGTGCGGAGACAAGCGTTGCTATGGATACCAACCAGGCCAGATGACCGTACGCTACCGGGTGCAGCATCAAGGCCACAATAAGCCAGAAGACAGTTCCCAGGATGGTAGCGGCGGTTTGACCGATACCTACCTGCGCGAAGCCTTCATCGTTTCGTTTCTCTGGTCTTTCCATATTTATGCTGCCTTGGTGACAAGGTCAGAGATAGCTTGCCGCTCAGGACTGGCCTGTTTCTCGCTGAAAACCGACACATCCCGAGTATAACAAAGATCAGCATGGTCAGGTCGTTTCTTCAACATAAGGAAATGCACCGGCGGGGCGGGGGGAGGGACATCGCGAGAGAAGCACTGAAAAGGAAACGAGGTTAGAACCAGCCGGCGGCCCGGATTAAAGGGCCGACATCCCGACAGGATGGGTGAAGCAAGGCTGAGCTTCAGCAGCCAGGCCCCCAGAACTCTTGGTTGCGTTTTCCACCTCGAAAAATGGCGCCATTCTACATCTCCTCCTCTCTCAACTCGCGGCGTAACACCTTGCCGGCGGCTGTCCTGGGTACCTCACCTCTGAATTCGACTGTCCTGGGTATCTTGTAGTGAGCCAGCTTTTCGGCACAGTACTTCATAATTTCCTCAGCCGACGTTTTCCCTTTGGCGTCTGTTTCCAGAACGACGAATGCTTTAACTCTCTCCCCAACATCCGGGTCGGGAACTCCGATGACAACTGCCTCCTTGACCTGGGGATGGGCAACCAGTACCTCCTCTATCTCTCTGGCAAATATAGTCCACCCCTTGTATTTGATCATATCACGCTTCCTGTCGTAGAAGTGAAAGTAGCCCTCTGCATCCATTCTTACCAGGTCGCCGGTTCGAAGCCAGGTCTCGCCGTCAATCTCCACAAACGCTTTACTGGTTTCCTCCGGATTCCCCCAGTATCCCCTGGCCAGTTGTGGTCCTTTGATTACCAGTTCGCCTCTTTTGCCAACGGGAAGGAAATCACTGTTGTCAGGGTCAACTATGGCAGCCACGGTATTGGGCAGAGGGATGCCGAATGAACCCTCTTTCGGCCTGCCGTAGGGACTGACTATACCGACTGAGCTGGTCTCGGTTGCCCCCCAGGTCTCGAGAATCCTGGTGCCAGTTCGCCTTTCCCAGCCTCTAGCAGTATCCTCATGAAGGGCATCAGCACCGGATACCAGGAGTTTTATACGTTTCCAGTCTACTTTGTTCGTACGGTAATAGTCCCTGAGATATTGATACAGGGTTGGTATACTGACGAAGATAGTTGCCTTGTAACTTGCTATTGCATGCAAAATGTCGTCGAGGTCAGGAACTGCAAATATCCCCAGAGTGAAGCCCCCGGACAACCCTCCGACTATGACCACCGCTTGACCGTAGATGTGGTAGAAAGGCAAGTGGGCTATTATGGTTTCTTCACCATCCTGAATGACATCGCCCCAGAACCTCCCGTAGAGATACCGGACAGCAGTGAGATTGTAATGAGTTATCATGGCCCCTTTAGGCAACCCCGTTGCCCCTCCAGTATAGGGGAGAGTTGCAACGTCTTCTTTAGCATTGAACTCGATTTGTGGCGGCCGAGGTGGATATTTCTTAATCAAATCCTGGAATCGATAGAATCCCTCTCTTCCCAACAATTCGACAACCGGGTCTGCCGATTTCTGATATCTGGTCGGCAACACACTGCTGCCGAGCAACTTCTTAATTGTCGGAAGGTATTCGTTGATGTCGGTCAGGATAACACTATCCAGCTCGATTCCCGTTTTTTCCACATTTTTGTAAAGTATATCCTGGCAGACGATGACTCTGGCTCCACTATCTTCAAGCTGGTGCTTGATCTCGGGGCTGACATGGAGAATGTTAATTGGGGTCAGGGTAGCTCCAGCTTTCAGGGCTCCGAAATAAGCTATGATGAACTGAGGCGAATTGAGCAGCAGCAGGGCGACCCTGTCTCCTTTTTTGACTCCCAGATCATGGAGCGCGGTGGCAAATCGGTCGACATGGTCTCGTAGCTCCCGGTAGCTTATCTTTCGGCCATAGAATATTACGGCGGCCCTGTGTTTCCATCTTTCCGTAGCCTCATCGAAGGCCTCCACTGCGGATTTTTCCGGGATTTCGACATCTGGCGGGACATCTTTACCATAAAACCTTAACCAGGGCCTGGCTTCATATTTGGCTTTGTTGGAATCGGATGTCATTGCTAGCCCTCCTTCTGCTACAGGAAAAGTGAATTATAACATACCATCACACAGCGTTTATATACCTGCGGTCTGTCCCAGTTTGCCACTGGCCCCTGATTTAATCAGAGGCTAGGCTTGGGCACTCTGCCTCTTCTTGCCGACGAGCCGCGCCAGCCAGATGCTGAGTTCGTAGAGGGCAATCAGTGGCAGGCCCAGCATTATCTGGGTTAGAATGTCGGGAGGCGTAAGTATGGCAGCCAGGAGAAACGCGCCGACTATTACTATCTTACGCTTGCTGGCCAGCCAGTTGCCGGAGACGACGCCGATCCTGGCCAGGAACGTGGTCAACACCGGCACCTCAAAAATGAGCCCGGTGACCAGAAGCAGCTTGGTCACCACCGGAATATAGTTGCCAATTCTTATCTGCGCATCGGCTATATCGCCCCCAAAACCGAGCAAAAACTTGATCGCCGGGGGAGTCAGAATGAAATAGCCGAAGACAACTCCCGCAGCAAACATGATAGCAATCCAGGGCAGGATAAAATAGACGTACCTCTTCTCCCTGGACGTGAGGGCTGGCGAGACGAACATAATGAACTCATAGGTCAGGTAGGGGACGGCCAGCATGATGCCGACAGCCAGGCACACTCGGAAGATGGTGCCGATCATCTCGGTCATCTCCACGAAGATGAGGTCCATCTCGCCGGCGGGATAGAGCAGGATATCAAATATTTGGTGATAAAACACGAAGGCCAGGACGGTGGCAATAGCCACGACGATTACACTCCTGAGCAGACGCTTTCGCAGCTCAGCCAAGTGCACGAGAATGGACACGGGTTTCTGGGCCTCGCCCGTGGCTGGTCCTCTCACATTCATTCCTCACATAGTATATGAACCCGGATATTGCAGTCTTTTCCTCCCAGCGGTTACTAACCCCGTTTTTCCTGATGACTAATTCCTGTGTTCCGGGTTAGGTGGGCGGGCTTCTTCTTCTATGTCGAATTCTCTGGTTACCCGTGCTGTCAGGTCAGAGCTCGCTTTGTTTACAGAGCGTATCGTTTTCCCCAGCGTCTTGCCGAACTCCGCTATCTTTCCCGGCCCCCATACCAGCAAAGCAATGATGAGGAGCAGTAATAGTTCCCCCACGCCAATAAGATTCATTATTCGCTCCCCTTACCTCGCCGCGTTCTCCCCTTAACCTGAGTTATTCCTGATATGGCGACCTGTACCCCCGTAGAGTTACGAGTTGAAGGTACAGTTCAGCTAGTAGCAGCTTGGCTGGCAGTAGTATTCCTGGATTATTTTGTTTCCTTATGCTTATCCTCATCGGCCTCATCTTGGCCGGTCTGCGCCTTGCGGAACGCCCGCATTCCCTTACCGATAGCCTCGCCTACCTGCGGGAGTTTGCCAACGCCGAACACAATCAAGACAATCACCAGGATAAGCGCGATCTCCCATGGTCCCGGACGACCCAGCATAGTCCCCTCCTTTCCTTACCTTCCTTCGTTATACGATTTCGCCTAACCGCTTATTCCTTCTCGGCCATCGGAACAGCAACGGCTTTAATGTGACCGAACTGCGGGCGCGCTGTCTTCCTATTAAGCAGGGGCACAAAAGCATTCATGATCAAGATGGCAAAAGCAACCCCTTCTGTCGGCGCAAGCGCGAGCCGGAAAACGACAATCAGAACCCCGATCCCGACGCCGAAGATTAATTTGCCCCTGTCAGTAAACGGGCTGGTTACCCAGTCGGTGGCCATAAAGAATGCACCGATCATGATTCCCCCGGTAGCAATGTGGTATATAGGGTTTTGCCCAAAAATTGCGGTCAGAACCAGAACCGTAGCCAGAATGGATGCCGGAATACGCCAGGTGATATGTCCCCTGTAGAAAAGGTAGGCTGCCCCGACGAGTACCAGCAGTGGCGACACTTCACATAGGGCCCCGGCAGGAAAGCCTACGAAAAGCCGGCTCACAGCTGGCATCTCCGCCGCACCCATGTGCAGCATGGCCAGCGGCGTGGCCTGGGTTAGAGCATCTACCGGGCCGAGGTTGACGCTCAGCGGTGCAAACCACCCTGAAACATAGGCCAGCCAGGGCGCCAGGAGGATCACAGCCACCCTGCCAAAAAGAGCCGGATTGAAGAGGTTCCAGCCCAGCCCTCCCATCAGCTCCTTGGCAATGCCGATGGCAAGAAAGCTGGCAATGACTACCGTCCACCACGGGGCGGTAGCCGGAAACAGGAGCGCCACGAATAGACCGGTCACCAGAGCACTCCAGTCATTCAGGCTGGGCTTTTTGCTCATCAGTCTCCTGAACAGGAGCTCGGTTAGCACGGCGGTAATTAGAGAAACCGCAATGGTGAAAACAGCATACCAGCGAAAGAAGTATATGGCAGCCGCCGTGACGGGTAACAGGGCGATGAATACATCCCGCATGGCTGTTGACACGGTTCCTTTATCTTTAAGGTGAGGGGATGCTGAGAATACGAGCTTTTCGGTAGTACTCACGACTTAGGTCCTCCTTTTTCGACGTACTTTCATCACTTTCTGCTCTGAAGCTGCTGGATTAATGGCTTGGTGCGCTGGACCCACCGGACGATAGGCCGCTTGGAGGGACATACATAGGCGCATATTCCACACTCAATGCAGTCCATCGTATTCCATTTTGCTGCCTCTGCAACCATGCCTGCCTCACAGTAAATGCTTATCTCGTTGGGGTAGAGCATCATGGGACAGTGCTCGACACACTTGCAGCAGCGCACGCAGTCAGAGTATTCCATGTCTTCGATGGCCAGCTCCGGCGGAAGCACGACTACTCCGGTGGTTCCCTTAACCACCGGCGCGTCAAGGGTATGCTGCGCTTTGCCGGTCATCGGTCCGCCGACGACGACTTTGGCCGGCTGCTCTACGATGCCGCCGCACTCCGCGATCAAATGGCTGAGCGGGGTGCCGATTTTGGCCAGCAGGTTCTGCGGATCCCTGATGTTCTGTCCGGTTACGGTTACAACCCGCTCGATAAGCGGTTTTCTATGTTTGACTGCTTCGTAAATGGCAACGCAGGTGCCCACATTCTGAATCAAAGCACCCACGTCAAACGGCAGCCCACCGGAGGGGATTTCACGGTCGATGGCTGCTTTGACCAGGTGCTTTTCCGAACCCTGGGGGTACTTGGTGGGCATCTTCAGCAGAACTATCCGCGGGTCATCGTTCTTTCGCCGCAGTGCTTCGATGGCATCGGGCTTGTTGCCCTCTATGCAGATGTAAGCTCTCTCAACCCCGAGCATTTTCATCAGCAACTGGACTCCTGGCAGCAGCTTCTCGGGCTGTTCAACCATCAGCCGGTGATCGCAGGTCAGGAACGGCTCACATTCGCATCCATTAATGAGCAGCGTGTCTACCTTCTTGCCCGGCGGGGGACTGAGTTTGACCGCTGTCGGGAAGGCAGCCCCGCCCATGCCGACAATGCCCGCTTCCCGCACCATCTTCACGGCTTCCTCCCTGGTGACCTTATCGACATCAAGGTCAGCCCACTCCGGTTTGTCCTGGTCCCTATCAACGGTGATAACGATGCTCTGGAGCATTTCCCCGGTAAAACAGGGCCGGGGCTCTATGGCAGCTACGGTACCGGAGAGGCTGGCGTGGACAGGAGCGCTCACTAACTTGTCGGTAGCACCTATCATCTGCCCCGCTTTGACTCTATCGCCCACTTTCACCAGCGGCAGGTTGGGAGCACCGGTATGCTGCAAGAGTGGTATGGTGACCTCTTTCGGCAGAGAGGCTTCTCTAATCTCCTTGTGTTCAGTAAAGCTCTTATAGTGGGGAACACGAATTCCGCCGACAAACTGTTTAACTTCCACTTTGTTTCACCCCCAGTTTATTTGGATTCTCTCCTGGCCTGTTCAAGTTGCTTGCTCCGCGAACGGGTGGCCCATAGTCCAAAGAGCACTGCCACCACGACGAGTGCGCGCACAGGCTTGAAGATGACGTCCCAGACACGGGTCTGTAACGATACCTCGGGATCAGCAGGAAGCCCATATTTTTCAGACTCATCGGCCAGCACATAAAGCATGGCCGTTCCGTCAACCTCTTCCAGACCGTATACATTGGCACTGACCTTGCCGGCAGCTCTGAGCTGATCGACTCTATCCATCGCCTGTGGAACAAGGTCCGATGCATCACCGAAGGTTATGGAGCCTGTCGGGCACACAAAAGCACAGGCCGGCTGTAGTCCGTTTTCTAAGCGGTCGACACAGAATGTGCACTTCCTTGCTTTGTTGGTACGGCGGTCGAAGCCGATTACGCCGAACGGGCAGGCCACGACACAGTAGTTGCAGCCGATGCACTTGAGCTGATCGATATTGACCGTACCGAAGGCGGTGCGGTAGATAGCACCGACCGGACAGGCCTGCATACAGGCTGCATCGGTGCAGTGCATGCAGCCCTGTTTCGACAGCAGCCAGTCAACCCTGCCGTTGTCCCCGTGCTCGCGGAAGACAACCCGGCACCACGTGTTGCTGGAAAACCGCGGCGGGTTTTCATAGCTGCCCGTGAAGGTCGTCTCCTCAGCCGGCAACTGATTCCACTGCTTACATGCCACCTGACATGCCCGACAACCGATACACTTGGAGGCGTCAATTAAACACATTGCTTGAGCCATCTATTATGCCCTCCTTACATTGCACAAAAACGCCTTGGACTCAGGAATAGTCGTATTTGCATCTCCAACCGAGGGGCTCAAGTCGTTGGCAATGGCCCCCGTACTCAAGCCTTTGTAGCCCCAGTGCCAGGGTAACCCCACAACGTGTCTCTTCTCCCCGTTAATCATCATCGGCTGGATACGCCTGGTAACGCAGGCTTTAACCTTGATATTGCCCTGCGTGCCATCCTTGTAAAGGCGCTTGCTCTCTAATAGAACCCAATCTCCGTTCTCAATTCCCAGTTCAGCGGCCAGTTCCTCACTGAGCTCGACGAAGATCTCCGGCATCAGTTCGTTCAGCCAGGGTATGTTGCGGGTCACGATGCCCGACTGGTAGTGCTCGACCACGCGGTAAGTGGTAATGATATAGGGATATCTGGCCCGTTCGGCATCGGTTTCCACCGTATGGTCCTCATAAAACCTCTGGCTGACCGGGTTATAGGTAGCCTGCGGATATAGCAGGTTCGGCACAAGGCTTTCCGCCGGTTCGTAATGGGTGGGCAAAGGACCGTCAGCCAGTGCTCCAATTGAGAAGAGCCGGCCCACGCCCTCCGGCAGCATAATGAATGGATTCTCTGTCGACTGCTTCAAAGTCCAGGTGCCCGGAATGTCCGGTATATCGTTACCGACCCATCTCTGCTGGGCTGCATCCCACCAGATAACGGCAGCGTTCGGGTTCCAGGGTTTGCCTTCCGGGTCGCAGGACCCACGGTTATAAACAATGCGCCTGTTGAGAGGCCAGGCAAAGGACCAGCCCAGGTTGGAACCGATCCCCTCTATCTCTCTGACCCGGTGCTTGGTGGCCGGATTATCGTAGTTGTTGTAGTAACCACTGTAGAGCCAGTTGCCACAGGCAGTCGAGCCATCAGCCTGCAAACCGACGAAGTTGGTCACCAGAGAGCCATCATTAACTCTGTAACCATTAACGTCTTTGCAGACCTTGACGACGTCTATTTCGCCGTTGGGGCCATCGTAGTCCCAGAACATCTTGCTGATCTGCTCCGGAACAACACCGCCCTTAGTTTCATAAAGCTTTTGCAGCCTCTTGAACAGCTCATTGACAATCCACAGGTCTGACTTGGCTTCTCCGGGTGGGTCCTGGCACTTCCAGGCCCACTGGATCCAGCGGCCGCTGTTGGCCTTGCTGCCCTCGCGTTCATAACCGGCGGCAGCCGGCAGAATGAAGACCTCAGTATCAATTTCAGCGGGGTTCATTCCGGGGGCTTGCCAGAAGGAAGCGGTTTCATTTTCAAACATATCCACAGATACCAGCCACTTGAGGTTCTTCTGATAGTTGCGTTTTGCCGAGGCGCTCGGTCCGGATACAGCCGGGTTGTCGGCCCAGCAGATGAATCCTTCCACCTTGCCCTCGCCCATATCCCGATACATGGCGATGTGCGAATGGTCAAGGCCGTCCAGCTTGGGCAGCCACTGGTAGGCGAACTCATTAGCCGCAGTGGCATTATCGCCATAGAAAGCTTTGAGCAGGCTAACCAGGTATTTGGGCTTGTTGGACCACCAGCCCGTAGCCGGTGTTTCAACCTCAAGATAATCGGCCAGGGTAGCGTGCTTCGCCTGCTGAGGAGTGGCCATGTATCCGGGGATGATATGGTAGAGTATGGCCATATCCGTTGAACCCTGCACGTTGGACTGGCCCCGCTGGGCATTTACTCCACCCCCGGCAATACCCATGTTGCCCAGGAGCAACTGCACCATGGCAACTGCCCGCACATTCTGCGCACCGTGGGTAAACTGGGTAATACCCATGGCATAGAGAATGCTACCGGCTTTGCCGGGCTGACCGGTAGTGCTGAATAGCGCGTATGCTTGCTGCAGAGACTCTGGAGAAGCGCCGGTGATCTTGCTGACATTCTCCATGGTGTATCTGCTGTAGTGTTTCTTCATTAACTGCATGACGCAGTGTGGGTCCTCCAGGGTCGGGTCCTTCAGTATGCTTCCACCTTCATCTTTCCTGTACTGCCATGTTTGCCGGTCGTATTTCTTGGCGCTGCGCACCGGGTCATCCTCAACACCGGAGAAAAGACCGAATTCCTCGTTGAAATCGAACCCTTCCTCAATCAGGAAAGAAGCGTTGGTGTAATGCTCCACGTACTCTTTGTGGTAGAGCTCATTCTGGAGTATGTAATTCATGAGTCCGCCCAGAAATGCAATGTTCGTACCGGGACGTATGCGCACGTGAAGATCCGCCACTGCGGCGGTGCGCGAAACACGGGGGTCGACTACTATAAGCTTGGCTCCCTTGGTTTCCCGGGCCTTCTCAATCCATTTCATAGAAACGGGATGGTTCTCGGCAGTATTGCCGCCGATATTCATAAAGACATCTGTGTTGCGGTAGTCAATCCAGTGGTTGGTCATGCAACCTCTACCGAATGTGGCGCCGAGACCGGCGACCGTGGTAGAGTGTCAGAGGCGGGCGCAGTGATCGATATTGATCACCCCCATGGCCCGGCCCATCTTGTGGAACAGATAGTTCTCTTCGTCGGTGCAGAAAGCGCTGCCCAGCCAGCCGATGGCTTCCGTCCGGTTTACGGTTACCTGCTTGCCATCGACACTTACCGACTCAACCAGGCTTCTGTCGCGGGTGTCTTTGATCCGCTCAGCAATAGTGTCCAGCGCCCAGTCCCAATCCTTGACTTCATAGCTGTTGCTGCCGGGGGCACGGTACAGAACATGGGTCAGCCGCTTGGGATTGGGCCTCGGTACGCCTTTTTCATCATAGATGTAGGAGATGTTGTAGTGCGAGCTACCCTTGCTGCACAGAGTGCCCTCGTTGATGGGATGATCCGGATCACCCTCAGCGTTGACAATCACGCCATCCTGAACATTACATATAACCCCACAGCCCACTCCGCAGAAGGTGCAGACAGTATGGTATTCCTTTGTGTACCTGATGCGTAGTGGCTCCCCTGTAGCGGCGGATACCTTACGCACGCCTACTGCGGTCAATGCAGCAGCAGCCGCAGTTGCACCGCTGAGTTTGAAAAACCCTCGCCTTGTTACTTCCAGAGTCATATGCGCCTCCTATGCTCTTCTAGATTCGTGCTATTATATAGCCTGATTCACCATTTTTCAACAACTTCGCGCCTGTCGGTTATCTCCTGTTGATTGACCCACTCCAAACCGGAGCCCGGCGCAAAACCTTCCTGTCTGGCCAGTAAATCATGAGAAAGCGAAGCGAGGTTATGGATGCTTAAGATAATACCTCCGCTGGCATCGAACTTGCGCCCATCGATTATCTTCAAATACTGGCGGCATCGCTGGCAGAAGCTGACCCGGCATATTTCCTGGTCCTCGACGGTGAAATAGCCGAGGTCCTCTTGCTCTTCATTACCGCAGAATGGACACTTGATGCGGGAGTGCACCCATGTAGTTTCACAAAGCCAGCACTCCAGTTCCTTGGCACCGTCTTTGGGACGCAGGAGACCATAATGAGGCTTTTCTGCGCATAATGGACAATTCCCGCCTTGCCAGAGGTCTGTGCGCAGAACGTCGGCTGTCCCCTGTAGGTGCTCTCTGTAGAAATAAGATAGCGTCGTAGAAAAAAGAAACGTGGCCAGGTCCTGTTCCAGTTCGGTCTCTCTGACCAGCACCTGACACAGACCCCACATATCCTCCTTGCTTACTTTGTCGGGGGAATTCAATAGGAACTGCTCAAGCTTTTCTTCCACCACCCTCATGGTTGTTTCAAGCTCAGGATTCGCCTCAACCAGAGCCTCGCCTATTCTTATGAGCAACTCGACTGCAGCTTCGGTATCGAGGGCAGGATTTACTTCCAGAGACCTGCCGGCCCTGAGCATATCGGCGGCTTCTTGAGGGTCAACTGCCGGCTGTGGAGTTATCGGGTGGTCTTGGCGGAACCTGTCAACACATTCATATACCGCTTTTACAAAGGGCGCTGCGTCAGCAAATCCTTCATATAGACGGGTACACCGCTCTATTTCTTGCCCAAATTTGGTGTACTGCCGGTTATGCAACAGACACTGCTCCTTCAATTTCAAGTATGGCAGGGAATCCGCCAACAACTGTCATCTGTTCTTCTATAACAGCCCGGTTTTTCCAAAATCGTGGCCTATCGTATAACAGGCTCCTCCACGCTGTCAAGTTTTTTGGGATTGCTTAAGGGAATTTGGGAAGGAGTTCGCTATTTTACCAAAATTCTGGCTGCCGGGCTCTTGGTCACTTCCCCAACTATAGCTGCATGTTGAGCGCCAGATTCGTGCAATCTCTGTAGCACAAGTTCCGCCTGCTCAGGGGGTAGCGAAATTAGCAGACCACCCGAGGTCTGAGCGTCGAACAGGACTTGCACCATGTCTTCAGGCACTTCCGGGCTGAATTCCACTCTGCTCGAGTAAAATTCCTTGTTCCGGTATAATCCCCCCGGGCATAGCCCCTGCCGGGCGAAGTCCAGTGCTTCGGGAAAGTATGGGATTGAAGCAAGATACATCCTGATGCCTACCTGGCTGTTCTCGGCCATTTGGCAGGCGTGCCCCAGAAGACCAAAGCCGGTTATGTCGGTACAGGCATGAACTCCGAACTCCTGCATCAGCTCTGAAGCCCGGTCATTCAAAGTGGTCATACACCTGGTGAACTTCTCCACGGTCTTCTCATCAACCAATCCGGCTTTCAGTGCCGTGCCTATAATGCCGGTTCCCAATGGCTTGGTGAGTATTAGCTTGTCTCCCGCCTTGGCTCCGGCATTGGTCACCAGTCGGTCGGGATGCACGATACCGGTGACCGAAAGACCGTACTTCAGTTCCTTATCATCTACACTATGCCCGCCGACCAGTGTCACCCCGGCTTCCCGCATCTTATCAAGCCCCCCCTTGAGGATGCCATTCAGAACCGAGATATCGAGGGTCCTGGTGGGGAAGCAAACCAGGTTCATAGCCGTGAGCGGCTTGCCGCCCATGGCGTATACATCGCTCAAGGCATTGGCGGCGGCAATCTGACCGAAGGTATAGGGGTCATCGACAATAGGCGTGAAGAAGTCAACCGTCTGAATGAGAGCCAGGTCGTCGGTCAGCTTGTAGACCCCGGCATCATCCAGGCTTGCCATACCCCTGATTACATGCGGATCATCCATCAGGGGTAAGCCGCTTAAGGCTTCATTCAGGTCGCCCGGACCCAATTTAGAAGCTCAACCGGCACCGCTAACAGTTTCCGTTAGCCGTGGAGGCGTCTTTTTGTCCATCTCGCTCCTTCGTCACTATAGTTCGTACTCCTCGTGGAATTCTAACACCGGCTACTGGATTTGCCAAGCTGAGCTTCGAAGCGAGGTGTGCTAGAATATCCGTTGAGATGGAAAACAAATTTCGTCACCTTCCCGGTGTGGACAGAATACTCTCCCACGACCGCATCAAGCAGCTTGAGGAGACCCGCCCGCATGATTTCCTCGTTTACCTGATTCGGCAACGTCTGGACCAGGAACGTATTGCCATAGCCCGGGGCAAGCCCGGTCACGGTATAGAAGAGATAGTGGAATCCATTGTTGTCCAGGCACAAGCCCTGTCACGCCCCTCCCCGCGTCCGGTTATAAATGCCGCCGGGGTGATACTGCATACCAACCTGGGGCGGGCGCCGCTCAGTGAAGAAGCGACGGCAGCCATGAACCTGGTGGCAGGGGGTTACTGTAACCTGGAGTTTGACCTGGATAGTGGACTGAGGGGCTCCCGGCAGGTCCATGTTGAGCAAATTCTGTGCCAGCTGACCGGCAGCGAGGCGGCACTGGTGGTAAATAACAACGCCTCGGCGGTGCTGCTGGCGCTTACCGCCTTAGCCAGACGTAAGGAGGTAATCGTTTCCCGGGGGCAGGCAGTGGAGATTGGCGGCGGCTTCCGTATCCCTGAAGTGATGCGACAGAGCGGGGCCAAGCTGATTGAGGTGGGCACCACCAACTGTACCTATGTCGGGGATTATGAAGAGGCGATAGGAGAGCGGACCGCAGCGCTGCTGCGGATTCATTCCAGCAATTTCAGGGTGGTGGGGTTCACTCATAGCGTCGGTCTGGAGGAGCTGGTGGCTCTGGGTAATCGTTATGACCTTCCCGTTTTCGATGACCTGGGCAGCGGTTGTTTGTTGGACACCACCGAGTTTGGTCTTGCCCCCGAGCCTATGGTCCAGCAAAGCATTGCCCTCGGCGCTGCACTGGCTTTCTTCTCCGGGGATAAGCTACTCGGCGGGCCCCAGTCCGGAATAATTGTGGGCCGGAGGGATCTCATTGAAAAGCTGAAGAAACACCCCCTTGCCCGGGCGGTGCGAATCGACAAAATAAGGCTTGTCGGCCTTGTAGCAACACTGGTTCACTATTTGAAGGGTGAGGCATTAACCACAATCCCGGTGTGGCGCATGATTTCAGCACCTCTGTCCCAGATAGAGGAACGAGCCAGCCGTTGGGTCGAAGCTATCGGTGATTCAGGCCGGGTTATTGAAGGGGAAAGCACGATAGGAGGGGGTAGTCTGCCCGGTGCCGTCGTGCCCACCAGGCTGGTCGCCCTTGGACATGGTAAGGTGCCGGATTTGGCTCCGGCGCTGGCAGAAAGGCTGCGGCATTATGACCCTCCGGTCATAGGCCGCATCAAGGGGAATCTTCTGCTTCTCGACCCGCGCTCCGTCCTCCCTGAGGAAGAGGAGGTTCTGCTGGACGCACTTCGCAAGGCAATCGCCGGTACAAGCCATTCTTGATGGGAGAGACGTAATGTTCGTTCTGGGAACGGCAGGCCATATCGACCACGGCAAGTCGGTCTTGGTACAGGCTCTGACGGGCATAGACCCCGACCGGTTGCGTGAAGAAAAGGAGCGGGGCATGACCATCGACCTTGGCTTTGCCTGGCTCACGTTGCCCGGCGGGCGAGAGGTGGGCATTGTAGATGTGCCGGGGCATGAGCGCTTCGTCAAGAACATGCTGGCAGGGGTAGGTGGAATCGATCTGGCCCTGCTCATTGTTGCCGCTAATGAGGGAGTGATGCCTCAAACCAGGGAACACCTGGCCATACTCGACCTGCTCGGCGTAAAAAGAGGAGTGGTGGTTATCACCAAGAAAGACCTGGTAGATGAGGAGTTGCTGAGCCTGGTCACTCTGGAGGTGGAGGAACTGATAAGGTCAACCACGCTATCCGAAGCACCGGTCGTAGCTGTTTCAGCACTCGGTGGAGAAGGCATAGCTGAGCTCATCTCCGTTATTGACGAGTGTTTGAAGTCCACTGAGCCAAGGAGGGATATCGGCAGACCGCGGCTCTCGATAGACCGCGTTTTCAGCATATCCGGTTCGGGAACCGTGGTTACCGGAACACTGCTTGATGGCTCGCTATCCCGGGGACAGGAAATAGAGATAATACCGCCGGGCCTGAGGTCGCGCCTGCGCGGACTTCAGACCCATAAGGCTCGTATTGGTACCGCCAGTCCCGGCAGCCGGGTTGCCGCTAATCTAACAGGTGTCACCACCTCTCAGTTGAAGCGCGGTGATGTGCTCACCAGTCCGGGCTGGCTGGTGCCCACTACCATGGTGGATGTCAGGCTTCACCTTCTCCCATATGTTCAGCGTCCCCTGCGCCACAATGCCACCGTTAGCTTTTACACAGGAGCCGCTGAGGCGGTTGCCAAAGTCCGTATGCTGGACAAAGAGGAACTTAAGCCCAGTGAGGACGGTTGGGCTCAACTGACCCTGGACAGACCGGTGGCGGTGGTCAAGAACGACCGCTTTATCATTCGTTCTTCCAGAGATACGCTGGGAGGTGGCAATATCGTTGTTCCTCATACCGGCCGTCATCGCCGCTTCCGTTCCGCCATTATTCAAAGGCTTAATGTCAGAGAGAGCGGCACAGCGCACGAGGTCATTATGACGACATTGGAAACAAAACAACCGGTGGAGCAGGCATCCTTTTTGCTCCAATGCGACCTGCCCGCCGGCGAGGCACAGGGAGCAATCGACAGCCTCGTTCAGCAGGAACAGGTGGTGGCAATAGGCGAGGGGGAGCATCGTCTCCTCTTCACCAGAGCGGGGTGGCAGCATGTTATGGAAAAGGCGGCGAACATACTCAAGGACTATCACCACAGATACCCCCTCCGCCCTGGCATGCCCAAAGTGGAGCTTAGAAGCAAGCTGAACTTGCCTTCTGCCGCTGTGCTACAGAGACTTTCCGAGGGTGGAGTTCTGGTAGAAGAGAAAGCATCTGTTCGCCTTCCTTCCCACCAGATTCGCCTCAGCCCGGAACAACAGGAAAAAATCGACGCCTTCCTGCGCTCCCTGGCTGAGAATCCATATGCCCCACCCACCGACCTCAGACCCGAGCCTGACCTGGTCAATCTGCTGGTTGAGCAGGGTAAGGTAGTGAAGGTCAGTGAGAGCGTTGTTTTTGCTGCTCCCGCCTATGATGAAATGGTACAGAGAATCACCGACCATATGAAAGAACAGGGCAAGGTGACCCTGGCCGAGGTCAGAGACCTGTTCGGCACCAGCCGTAAGTACGCTCAAGCCCTCTTAGAGTACCTGGACGAGAGGAAGATTACACACCGTGTCGGCGATGAGCGGCGGCTGCGGCAGAAACCGGACCAGTGAGGTGGCGGGAGCGCATGGGAGTCGAACCCACCGAGGACATTTTCGATGCCCCCCGACGGATTTGAAGTCCGCGAAGCCCACCGGGACTCATGCGCTCCCCTACTCACGAACAAATTAAGTATATACCAGGCGCATAGAAGGCGCAAAAACCTGCTTCTTCCAAGATGAGGTGAGTCCGAGAGATTAAGGCAACTTGAGACCGTCGGGCAAGGGCCCCGGCGCTTGAACGGAAGTCTATCTAATATTCGTCCGACTTAAAATTCTTAATCTGCTCGTAACTGAAGACCGGGCCATCCCGGCAGACGTAGATATCCCCGATATTGCAGCGGCCGCATTTGCCGATGCCGCATTTCATCCTTTTTTCCAGGGTGGTTATCATCTGGGCCGGAGTGAACCCCAGCTTTTCCAGCACGGGAAAGGTGAAACGTATCATAATCGGGGGACCGCAGACTATGGCCACTGCATTCTTGGCCTGGGGCGCCACCTTTTCTGTGATGGCGGGCACGAAGCCGACGTTGCCTTCCCAGCCGGGCGCTTCACGGTCCACGGTGGTAGTCATGTTCACCGAGCTCTCTTTCTCCCAGCTCTCGAGGTCATATTTGAAGCAAAGGTCTTGAGGGGTGCGCGCCCCGTATATTATGTCGACGTTACCATACTGGGCGCGGTTGTCGAGCACATTCCAGATTAGCGAGCGTAGGGGCGCCAGACCAATACCACCTGCGACAAAGACCAGGTTCTTGCCCGCCATGTAGTCGAGAGGGAAGCTGTTGCCGAACGGCCCGCGAAAACCTATTTCCGCCCCCTCGCCCAGCCGGTGCAAGGCATTGGTGACCTTACCCACCCGCGCCACGGCGCACTCCAGATGGTCCAGGCGGGTAGGGCTTGAGGAAATACAGAAGGTAGCCTCGCCGACACCGAGTACCGAATACTCGCCGAACTGGCCGGACTCGAAGGTGAACTCTTTCTTGAGTTTCTCATCCTTGAAGTTGAAATGGAAGGTCTTGATGTTGGGCGTCTCGTCGACTATCTTCTCTATAACGGCGATGTGAGGAAGGTAAACGTTACCTTCTGCCAGGTATCTCTTGCGGTCGCTGATATCGCTAATAGTCATGATGCCTTTGACGCCTTCTGTTTCTCCTCCGCTTGTCCTGGAGCTCCTGAAGGCAGATTACTCAGTGTTTGCGTAATATCCCAGTTCACCGGGCACTGCCGGATACAGCGCCCGCAGCCGGTGCAGGCGATAGTGTTGAACAGCTCCGGGTAAAAGAGATATTTGTGATATACCTTCTGACGTACTCGACGCCACTTTTCCTCCCGGGGGTTCTCAGCCGGCATCCTGGTGTACACTGCAAAGCTACAGCAGTCCCAGTTGCGGTAGCGTGCTCCGGTGCCATCCTGAAGCATCTCATCGTTGATATCGAAACAATAGCAGGTAGGACATAGAAAAGTGCAGATGCCGCAGCTAACGCATTTGGCCGCGATTTCCTCCCAGAATTTCCGGTCATCGAACACAAGCGGCAGCCGCTTGCTGATCTCAGCGGTATCAATCTTCCTGGTCACCCTGGCCTCGGCGGATTTTCGGGCGGCAGCGGCTTTCTTCTCGTCATCCTGGGTTGCTTCGGTAACACCCTTGGCATCGGCCAGTATTTCCTTGCCCTTTTCGGTAACTTCCTCAATCAGGAAGGTGTCACCGATATCGGTCAGCATGATATCGACATCGGCGGGGTCGGCCGGGCCAGAGCCCAGCGAGGTGCAGAAACAACTGTCGTAGGGACTGGTACAGGCCATGCCCACCAGAGCGGTGTTCTGGCGTCTGCTGATGTAGTACTTATCGTCATAGGCGTCTTTGAACACCATGTCGATGATTCTTATCGCCCTGGCATCACAGGGATGGATGCCGAAAAGGAGCTGCCTGGCAGGTTCGCCGTCTGTCGGGTCCAGTACATAGCTGCCCCCCTCTTTGCGAAAACCGAACATTTTCTCCATGGTGGGCAGGAATTTCGCCTTGGGAGGGATAGCCGTATTACGGTTGCGGTCAAGGAAAGCCACATCCTGCCCGTCCCAGACATCCATCTGTGACACGCCGCTGGCCTTCGATGGCACGAACACCGCGAAGTCCTTTTGCCACTTCTTAAGCAAATCGGGAATGCTCTGTTTCTTTATCTTTTTCATATATCTACCGTATCAAGTCTTCGACTTCCTCGAGCTGGTAAGCCGCCATCAGTGGCTGAGCATCCTTATCCGTCCCTGCCCGGTATTGAAAGAGCTCTTCCACAATCTCCTCCAGCTTTTTTGTCAGACTTCCCAGGGGGATATTGGCGGGGCAAATACGCTCACATTCGCCGCAATTGGTACAGCGGCCGGCCACATGGGTCATCCTTATTGCTTGAAAGATGAGGTTATCCTGCCATTTCGGCACCGGTGAGACATATACCGGCTCACCCTCCTCCACAAAGCAGCGGTCGCAGAAGCACACCGGGCAGACCTGGCGGCAACCATAGCAGCGGATGCAACGGGAGAATTCGTTCTTCCAGAACTCCCAGCGTTGTGCCGGAGCCATCGCCTCCAGCTCTTTCAGCCTCTCCCGGCCCAGGTCTTTATCGGCAGCGATGGGTTTGGTCTCCCCGATTAGGGTATCGCATTCCTTAAAATCGGAGGGGTCACAGCCAAAACAAGCATCAGCCAGCACTTCCTTGGCGGGAAACTCCCTGGTCTTCCCGCCAGAGGTCACAGCCGCCTTTTCTCCCTGCCAGACGATATCATCGATCTCGTCCCGGTCCAGACCGGTCAGCTTTTCGACTTTGGCCAGGTCGATGACGCCGCCGCAGGGAACGCCGATGATATGCACATCTTCGCGGGCAATTTGTTTGTCCTGGACAAGGCTGACGATGGAGCGGGCATCACATCCTTTGGCAACAATCCCCGCTTTGCCGGATAGGTCGCCCAGGAAAACGCTGAGGTTACTGTGAATGAAGGGACTGATAACCAGCCGGTCTACGTCAGCTTTGTTGCTGGTAATCAGGGGAGTGGTGGCGAATTTAAGGCTGCCGGCCTCGTAGCCGATAATATGGTCGATGTTTCCTTTGTCCAGAAGGTCCCGTACTTCGTCTCGTAGTTTCTTTTCTAATTCTTTACTCATTGAATAATCGATTGGGGCCTATTTGCTTCACTTCAGCCGTTACTCCGTTAACCACCTCGGCGAATCTACTTCCTTCCGAAGCAGAACACCAGCTGACCTGTATGCGTTCGGGCTCGATTCCCATAAATTCCATAAGTTTCATGGTGATAGCCAGTCGGCGGCGGGTGCGGTAGTTGCCGGTCAGATAGTGGCAGTCACCCGGATGGCAACCGAGAACCAGCACCCCGTCAGCACCAAGGCTAAGTGCCTTGAGGATAAAGAAGGGGTTTACTCTACCACTGCACATCACTCTAATTATTCTTACGTTGGAAGGGTACTGCATTCTCGATGTGCCGGCCAGGTCGGCGCCCGCATAAGAACACCAGTTACAGCAAAAAGCTAGTATCTTCGGTTCAAAGTTGTCCATCTATCACCCGGCCAGGCAAGGCATCTTCAACTTTCTGTGACTGGCCGTCTCAAAACACCCGTAATTATAACCATACCTGTCAGAAAAAACAAGCCTTTGGCCGAAATTTGGCCAGGCCTTCTATCTCATCTATATCATCGCAAAACCGATAGGGTACAGAAGTAACAGGTGGTATTCTGAGCCCAAAATGGGGCAGAGCAATTGACACAAGAGTTCCAATTTGGACGTGAAGTCGCCTTTCGGGACAATGCTCATTTGTCATTGGGCCCCCGTGGTCTTGGGTTCGAACCCCTTCAGGCGCGTCAAAGGTAACAACACAGGCGATGGTGCGACGGTAGGATGCAAAGCGTGATAGGAAAAGGGGCGGGATGCCACTTGCCCGATTACAGCTGAGGCTATCCACACGGGAGGGGGAGGAGAAAATCCTTCAACGCGGTGGGAAGTGAAGAAACCACTGGTACCTCAGTTTCCCCTGACAGAGCCCGCCGGTTATTGTTTATATTTTGAGTATATGTATTGCGCAGGCACCGGCCTCCAGACCCGCAACCTCCCCTCCCATAGTGTGAGCTAGACCCACTCTGGCCCCGGCAACCTGTCTC
Organism: Dehalococcoidia bacterium; assembly: GCA_046497565.1. GTDB lineage: Bacteria > Chloroflexota > Dehalococcoidia > GIF9 > AB-539-J10 > RBG-13-51-36. The sequence goes on along the minus strand of JAWOFK010000079.1, from coordinate 19,023 downwards.
TTGCCGGCTTCGCCCCTCAAGTGCCACACGATTTCCGCTATTTGCTCCACGCCGGTAGCACTGACTGGGTGACCTCTTGATAGTAGACCACCGCTCGGGTTGACCGGTATCCGCCCGGTTATCTCGGTTGCACCCTCATCAATCAACTGCCCACCTTCGCCATATCCGCAAAAGCCAAGCTCTTCGTAATGGCTGAGTTCACTATAAGCGAATGCATCGTGACACTCGCAGATATCTATGTCTTCAGGGCCACAGCCAGCCATTTCGTAGGCTTCTCTGGCACATCTAGAACTCAGGTCGGACGAAGCCATCTCCTTCCAGCGGGATACATAGTCTCCCATCTTTAGTACTGATGCTGCCACAAGTACGGGCTTATCGGTGTATTGTCTGGCTATGCCAATGGGGCATAGAATGGCCGCAGCGGCTCCATCAGTATTAGGGCAGCACTGTAGCAGTGTTATCGGGTCACAAATCATTCTCGAGTTGAGAATTTCCTCTATGCTGAGCTCTTTCTTATATTGAGAATAGGGGTTTAGGCACCCGTTGTGATGATTTTTGACCGATACTTTGACAAATTGCTCCAGGGTAGTCCCGTATATCTCCATGTGTCTTCTCATGCTCAGGGCAAAGTGGGCGGGCATATTATTGCCCATCTCGCCTGCCAGGTCGCCTGCTTCCGGTGGTATCAATTTTCGCGCAATAGGACTGGTAGTCATTGATTCTACACCAACGACCAATCCTATATCATAACGCCCGGAAGCAATGGCGTCCCACACTCCCTTGAAAGCCGTGGCGCCACCAGCACAGGCATTCTCTACGTTCACTACCTCTATGCCACTTGTGCCGACTTCGCTGAGAATCCGCTCCCCGCAAACAGCTCCACCAAAGGTGGTAGACGCATGGGCAAACTGTATGTCTTTGGGGCTAATCCCAGCGTCTTCGATTGCTGCCAGCACTGCCTCGCTCCCCATATCTTTCACCAGTCTTTCGGGGGACTTAGCGAATACCGTGCTGCCGACGCCGATAATTGCTACCTCTCTCATCGGTATTCCTTCCATGTCATCTCTTGTCATCCTCAGATAGCGGCCTGAACTTATAGCCGATAATCTCTCTGTCGTCCTCCTGCCACAGTGTATCTATGACCAGTTTCATGTTCATGCCAATCTTCAAAGGCTGTCTTTCCCAGCCCTCTATTTGACCGAATACTCTCACTCCTTCAGGAAACTCCACCCAGCCGATAGCATATGGGGGGTCATAGTGCTCGGTGGGCATGTTTACGATGGTAAAGGTGTATAGCCTGCAGGTTCCACGCAAAAGCACCGGTTCCATGTCCTGATTTGGACAATCTAAGCACCGCTCTCTTATTGGAAAGAAAATTTGGCCACAGATGTTGCACATGTCAGCCAGCAGTGCTGCACCCTCGGCATCCTGAGTAAACAGTCCTTCTCTGAGTGGAGCCTTCCGTCGCTTCATATTTCTCCTTCGGCTGTATTTGTGAACTCCCTGGCCGCTTCATTTTGCAGGGAACTTTGCTCAGTTTGGCTCACGATTAAATCCTTTTCTTCTTGCCGGTCCAGTAGAGCTCCCGCAACACGTTCTTGGTCACCTTTCCAGAAGGATTCTTGGGGAGTTCATCTGTGAATTCGACGCGTTTCGGCTTCTTGTAGCTAGAGATTCTGGAAGCACAGAAACTTACAATATCTTCCTCATCCAGTTGGTATCCCTCCTTCTTAACTACGACGGCGCAGATGGATTCACCGTATGTCTCATCCGGTATGCCAAATACGACTACCTCCCGCACGCCGGGATGACTGCTGATGACGTCTTCGATTTCCTTGGGATAGATGTTTTCGCCTCCGCTGATAATCATGTCACCTAAACGGTCGACTACGGTGAAATATCCATTGCCTTCTACCCTGGCGATATCTGAGGTGTATATCCACCCGTCGCGAATGGTCTTCTTATTGGCTTCCTCCATGTTGTGATAGCCGATCATGCCCAGAGGTACTTGCGCGCTGATTATTTCGCCTACTTCTCCCACCGGCGTATGCTCTCCCTCCTGATTCACCACTCGGAGGTCAGCGTTGAACATCTCCCGTCCGGTGCACTGAGAGCGCTCTACATGGTCTTCAGGCCGTAACACTGCCACCATACCGGTCTCGGTTTGTCCATACCACTGATAGAACCCGGCCTCGAATACATCCATACAAGCCTTAAGTATGGTAGGGCTGATGGGCGAGGAGCCGTACCAGATTTTTCCCAGAGTGGACAGGTTGTGCTTGGTCACGCCAGGATAATTGACCAGCATTGCGAGCTGGGTCGGCACCCACATGGTCATGGTCACGCCGTGACGTTCGACCGCATCCAAAATCTTGTCCGGTTCAAAACCTCTGGGCATAATAATTGCCGTGCCCCCTCTAACTAACGTGGGCTGGAGCAGGCCATGCATCCCCCCGTTGTGGAACAAAGGAAGGCCAACCAGGGTGGTTTCGCCAGGACGGACATCACCCTCGACTATCATGCCGGTGTAGGTGTTTAGGAAAGCGGAGTGGGAGGCAAGCACACCTTTGGGGAAGCCAGTCGTCCCGGAGGTATAGGTAATGGCAAACGGTGCGGCTGGGTCTACCCTGACAGCGGGTTCTGAAGTTGACTGCCCCTGCATCACACTGCTCAAACTGAGTCCTGACTCCAAAGGCTCTCCAGAAATAGCCACCAGATGGACGGGCGAATCGAAGCCGGTCCTGGCCTCATCCACCAAGGAACTGAACTCAGGGCCGAACAGAAGTACCTTCGGTTCACAATTGTTGATGACGTAGACCAGTTCATCCCTCTTGTAGCGGAAGTTGGCTGGGACCATCACCGCACCACACTTGGCAACCGCGTAGCTAACAACCACATACTGCATGCTATTGTAGGACAGTATTGTTACTCTATCTCCCGGCTCTACGCTCATGGAGAGAAGTCCGTGAGCCAACTGATTAGCTTGCTCGTTGAGCTGTCCAAAGGTGAGGTGCTCATTTCCCATTACTAGCGCCTGCTTATGTGGATACCGTTTGGCGTTTAAGCGAGCAATATCTCCTATAACCTGCATCTCTTCAACTCCTTTCTTGGGTTTTGTATTGTACTAACTTGTTCATAAGTTACCCTCCCAAAAATGCTCTGTGGACATGCTGACTAGCCATCAGGTCATTTATGTTGCCCTCCAGAACCACTTTGCCTACCTCCAGCACATAGCTCCTCTCAGAAACGCTAGCCACTAGGCCAGCATTTTGCTCTACCAACAGAACACTAACACCACCTTTATTGATGTCTTTAACCATAGTAGCAAGCTCTTCAATTACTAGCGGAGCTAATCCCAACGAGGGCTCATCCAGCAATAGCAGCTTTGGCTTGGCCATCAAGGCGCGGCCGATAGCTAGCATCTGTTGCTCGCCGCCACTCAAGGTTCTGGCTTGCTGATTTCGCCTCTGCCACAAGATAGGGAAGCGGCTGAAAATATCAGTCAAGTCCCCGTCTATGCTGGCCTTGTCCCTGCGTAAATAGGCACCAATTCTAAGGTTGGCCAAGACACTCATGTGAGGGAAAAGCCTTCGCCCTTCAGGCACGTGGACAATACCAAGACCCACAATATTATGAACGGCCATTCCGTCTATTCTCTTGTCGCAGAACAGTATCTCCCCGGAGGTCAACGGGACCAGCGCGGACACAGCTTTCAGAATAGTGCTTTTGCCTGCCCCGTTAGCACCAACAATACTTGTGACGGAGTCCTCGGCCACCTGTAGGGTGACGCCCTTTATCGCTTCGGCTGTCCCATAGCGTACCATCAGATTTTTCAGTTTAAGCAGCATGTTTTCCAACTCCAAGGTAAGCCTGGATTACATCATTGTTCTTCTTGACATCTTCCGGAGGGCCTTCGGCAATCTTCTTGCCGAAGTTCAGCACTACAAGCCGCTGGCATAAAGTCATCACCGCTCTCATATTATGCTCAATCAACAGAATGGCAGTCCCCATTTGCCATATCCTACGGATGAGTGCGATTGATTCAGAGACTTCCTCATCATTCATACCGGCTATTGCTTCATCAAGTAACAGCAGTTTAGGCTCAGCAGCTAAGGCTATGGCTATGCCAAGAATCCTTTTATGTCCGTGCGGCAGGCTCCTGGCGGGAACGTCTTTCACGCTATCTAACCCCACGAGCTGCGCGATTTCTAGAGCTCGACCCAAAGCGCGTTCCTCTTTCTTTCGGCTGCTGGGGAGATGTAATACAGCTTCCCAAGAGCCAGTTTTCGGCTTCAGATGACGGGCTGCCACTATGTTTTGCAGTACAGTGAAATCAGGGAAGATGCTGGTTGATTGGAAAGTCCGCACTATTCCCTTTTCGGCAATGGAGTGGGGCTTCTTACCGGTTACATTTTCCCCCTCAAATAACGCATTTCCGCTAGTAGGACGAAGGAAGCCAGTGATTAGATTGAACACGGTCGTTTTTCCGGCGCCGTTGGGACCGATTAAGCCAACTAGTTCCCCATGGTTGATAGTCAAGTCAAGCCCAGCAACAGCAACTACGCCGCCGAAACGCTTTGTTAACCCCCTGATTTCAAGCATGGCTAAACTTTCCCCCTGAGGAGTTTTCTCAATCGCTGAGGTAAGCTTACCAGCCCATCAGGCAGTAAGAAGATCACAAGCATCAATATCCCCGCAAATACAAACGGCTGAAACTCTTTTAGCACCCTGGCTGACTCCGGAAGGTAAGTCAAAACAAGGGCACCGATGATGGGACCAGCGAAGCTTTTCATTCCGCCAACTATCATATATATCACGATGTAGACAGACCAGAAGAAACCAAAGGCGCGAGGGTTTATCGCCCCAATATATTGGCTGTAGAAGGCGCCGGCTATGCCAGCGAAAAAAGCGCCGATGGTGAAGGCAAGAACTTGGTATCTGGCGGTATTTACGCCTACGCTCTCTGCCAGAAAATCAGCTTGCGCAATACTGAACCAGGTTAGGCCAATGCGAGAGTGCTCAAGAGCATAGAGGATGAATAGGATTACTAACATAAGAACCAGCATGAAATAGTAGAAGTCGACTTTGGAAGCAAAGTCCATGTTCAGGAGGCCGGGGATAGCAATTGGGTCTGGCCGGGGAATATTGAAAATGCCTACAGTCCCACCGGTTAAACTCCGCCACTGCTCAGCTATCAGCCTGATGACCTCGCCCAGGAAGACAGTGACCAGAGCGAAGTACATTCCCTTTAATCTAACAAAGGGGTAGCCTACCAGCAAGGCGATGTTTGCGGCAGCCACTCCGGCCAGTACCAGAGCTGCCCACGAGGAAAGCTCCAGCTTCATCACCAGCAGAGCCGCAGTGTAGGCTCCAATGGCCATCATGCCCCCGTGAGCCAGAGATAGCAGCCCTGAAGTCACTACCAAACGTACGCTGCTGGCTAGAATAATGCCAATCCCGGCCATAATTAATATATGAAGCTGGTAAGGTCCGGTAATAAATAGCGGGATCAGGAATAGAAATACTACCAGGACAGTGTAGCTCAAAGGTTTAGCCCATTTTCTGCTATTCACGTCCCATAATTCCTTGCGGTCTGAATACCAGGATAAGGATAATTGCGACAAAGCCGACCAGGCTGGCCATTTGAGTGCTCAGAAGAGCGGGAACGATGCCATCGATGAGACCCAGGATAAGGCCACCGATAACAGCACCGGGGATGCTCCCCAGACCTCCTAGAATTATAACGGCAATCCCTTTCATCAGGGCGAAGCCGCCCATGGCCGGGCTAAGGCCAAACACAGCACCCATTAGTGCCCCCGCCGCCGCCGCCAAAGCACAGCCCAGAAACATGGCAACCGAAGAAACCTGGTCAACGCTTATTCCCTGTAGGGCGGCGGCATCCAGGTCCTGGGAAACAGCTACCATCGCCTGGCCAATCTTAGTCCTGCGCATCAGAAAGAGCAGTGTCGCCACCAGGACGATGGCAACCAGAATGATGACTAATCTTTCCCGGGAAATGGTTGTCCCGGCAACGGTTATGACTCCAGGAAAAGGGGTCACAATGACCTTGGTGGAACCGCCAAAAGTCACCACCGTCGTAGTTTGCAGGATCAGCATAAGGCCGGTAGCCATGATAACGGCAGGCAAGAAATTCCCCTGGCGAAAGGGACGGAAAAAAATCTTCTCGATGCCTATCCCCAGTAGCCCGACAAGAAGAGTGGATATGAACAGCGCGAGGAGGAAATTGAGACCAGCGACGACACAGAAGTAATAAGCACCATAGGCACCGAACACGTATAACTCACCATGTGCTAGGTTGACGATGCCCATGATGCTCAATACCAAGGTCAGCCCCAGGGCGACCAATACGTAAATCGCCCCAGACATCAGTCCATTGAGGATGATTTGTGCCACGGGAACTTCGGTCAAGCTTCACCTTTTCTCAAAAGTCTTCCAGTTCACTAGTGCCAGGCACACTCCGCTTGTGAACTCATACTTGGTAACCCTTGTCCTTTGTCAACCGTGAACTATCAGTCATCGCCTATAGCTCAATTCACGGTACGTACATCTCATACCATTTGACAATCTCTATTTCACCATTCTCTAGTCTAGTGATAGTCGCAACCTTGCTCACTACATGGTTAATCCCGTAGGTCTCCAAGCCACCCATTCTGGAAGCTCCAAATACGCTTTCCAGACTTGCCATTGCTGTCCAGGTTGCAGCTACGGCGGCAGGGTCAAGGCTTTGTGCTGCCTCAATTGCCTGTGCCATATACCAAAGGGCATCCCACCCGTACAGGTGATTAGCAGTGAGTTCTTGTCCATACTTGTCCATGATGTATTCTTCCACTTCCCTTACCATAGCTGGCATTTCAGGGCTCGCTAAGTATTCATCATTTACAAATATATCATATGCGAAATCCGTGCCTATCATATCACGGAATGCCTCTGTGTCCCCAGTCGAAGAGTAGGCGAAAAGAGGACCCGTGAAGCCAAGCTCTCGCGCGGCTTTTACGATGCCTGCATACTGAGGTCCCATTCCTTCACCCATCGACACCGCGTCTGGATTGGTAGCTAAGATGCTGGTCATTAGCGGGTAGAAATCCACTGTGTCAAAAGGATACGCCTCCATGAAAACCACCTCTAAGTCCAGTGCCTCGGCTGCCTCCTTGGCCAGTTCCATGTTAAATAGGCCGCCGGGGTCCTCTGGACATGTCAGAGCCACCCTATTCAGGTCCGGGTAGGCTTCAACGAAATAATCGAAGGTCGGTGCAACTGCCCCACGACTGAAAAAGGTAGTGAAAGTATAGGTCATATCGGGGCTTAGCTCTCCTGGCATCCCCACCCCGTTTATCTGGCACCGCAGCACATTGGCTTCCTCAGTAACTGGTGCTACCGCGGCAGATAGAAAAGGTATAATTGGTCCTACCATGAACTCCACTTTGTCCTGATAGATCAATTTGTTGGCTGCGGTTATGGCACCATCAGGGCTCAATTTGTTGTCCTCGTCAATAATCTTAATCAAGTATTGCTCTCCCTGGACGGTGAGTCCGCCGTTATCGTTGATCCAATCGGCACATGCCACCACCCCATCCCTGAGCTGCATGAGAGGCCCCGAGAACGGTCCGCTGAGGGCAAAGATGGCGCCGATCTTCAGCTCTTCTTTAGGCAACTCTTCGTCGGGGGGAGTTGTAGTTCCGCAGGCGCTTGCCAGAGGGATAACAATTAGCGTCAGTGACAGCAAAATCAACAATCCCAGTTTCGTATTTTTCACTTGTTCCTCCTTTGTAGTTCAGTTATGCTTAGGCTGCAAGATGATGTCCTAAACCATATTCCTCCTTTCACCTTGTCTATTTCTCGGACACCGGCATTGTTCAAGCAAGAAGACCGCCATCTTCAACGAAAGTCTGACCGGTAACGTAGCTTGACGCATCTGATGCCAGGTATACCGCTAATCCTCTAATCTCACTTGGTTTGCCAACCCGCCCCATGGGAATGAACCGAGATAACTTTCTTTCCAACTCATCCATCAACTCTTGCGGGAAACCGAGCGGCAGCGTACGGTGAGCGCCAGGAGCGATAGCATTTACCCGAATTCCGTCCTTGGCATAGGCTACTGCGGTGTGTTGGGTAAGTGCAATAACCCCAGCTTTAGCCACGCCGTAAGGCGCACAATTGGGCACACTCCATTCCTCGCCCATAGCCATCAGCCCGGCCACTGATGCCGTGTTAATGATTGCACCCCTCCTATGTTTCAACATCACCGGTAAGACAGCCCGCATGCACAGGAACATACCTCTCAAGTCGATGGCCATAACCATGTCCCAGTCCTCAATCGATAGCTCATGGATTCTAACCGGGGGATTGGGAATACCAGCGTTGTTGAACAGAATATCAATGGTGTCCAGGTCGGTAACCGTCTGATTTACCATACGGTCAACCTGCTCCGGTTTTGACACGTCAGCCTCTACGGCTATTGCCCGATGCCCAAATCTCTTAATGAGCTCAACCGTTTCCCGGGCTGCTTCAATCCTCATATCGGCACAGGCTACATCGGCTCTAAATTCAGCCATGGCAAGGCAGAACTCCTGGCCAAGCCCGCGGCCTCCGGCGGTAACCAGGGCCACCCTTCCCGAAAGGTCAAAGATGCCTTTCACTCCTGTTATGCCCTCCTTGATTCATCTGTCGACAAGAGTCTCTTGTTTGCTGCCTGGCTATTCATATTCGTAAAACCCCTTTCCTGACTTGCACCCGAGCCAGCCAGCGGTAACCATCTTCTTTAGCAAGGGTGGTGGAGCATATTGGGGATCCTTAAGGTCTTCATACATGGCAGTGGTCCCAAGTAGCACGGTGTCTAAACCTATAATGTCCAGCATCGCCAGCGGCCCCATCGGGTAACCCAAACCTCTGACGAAGCCCGTATCAATGTCGTCTCTGGTGGCAATGCCGGCCTCCAGCATGCGAACAGCATTGAGTAAGAATGGCGTCAACAAACGGTTTACGATGAAGCCCGGGCTGTCCGGAGCGATGATGAAGTCCTTTCCTAGAGACTTGCTAAAGCTCTTGCCAATCTCGAGGGTCTTCTCACTGGTGGCAAGAGTTCTGATGATCTCCGCGAGTGGTGATATCAACGGGTTCATGTGTATTCCCAGCACTTTCTCTGGCCTTGTGGTTGCCATAGCTATGGCAAGTATAGAGAGGACCGAAGTATTGGTAGCCAGGACAATGTCTTTGCGGCAAATATTATTTAGCTCAGCGAATATTTTCTGCTTTACCTCCATCTTCTCAGTAGCGGCCTCTATTACGAGGTCGCAGTCAGAGAAATCCTGAATGTTGGTGGTGCCTTTAATGCGAGCCAGAATAGCATCTTTATTCTGCTGAGAGAGCTCACCCTTATTCACGCTGTCGGGTAACCTGGAGTGAATGAGTGCCAGTCCCTTGTTCAGCACTTCATTATCTACCTCCAGGACTGTTACCTGATAGCCTGACTGAGCGCAGAGCTGGGTATACCCAGAACCCATCAATCCACAGCCGACTATGCCCACTTTTTCAATGTCCATATTGCTCCTTTACTAGACCAGCCATCTTACAATCATGGTAGGTGCGTGTCCGCCGGCGCCGATAGTTATGAGAGCGATTATTGAATCTTTCTTGAGTTGGCCTTTTTCCCAGAACTCGGCCAGATTTATTGGGACAACGGCGTTAGAGGTATTGCCATATTTGTGCCAAGTATGCTTCCATTTTTCGGGACTCAATCCAAACTTTGCTGCCCCTGCTATCCACACATCGTACAGCATATCTGCAGGCTGATGAAAAATGACCGTGTCAAGGTCTGCCAGGGTCAGGTTTGCCATTTTCAGAGCCCCGTCGATGCCATCGATGCCAAACCGTTCTCCCACCCGTTGCCACCACTGAAAGAACTGGGGAGTACCATACATATAATTGGAAAGCGGCGGCTGGTCAGCGGCTTGCTTCATTTCTGGGTGTGCAGGCGGTCTCAAATCTGCGCCACTCAGGTCATAGACTTCACCAAAAGTCCGGTTGTGGTATGAAAGAAACTCGCATTTCAGATTTTGGGATGAAACGATTGCTGCACCAGCGCCATCACCCATAGCGGCGTTCATAGGGTCTGTCAGGTCAGCTCTTACTTGTCCTCCTTTTGTTTCCCATGCCGACACCGTTACCACCAGGATTCTCCTGTAGTTACCAGCCAAAATAAGGTTCCACGCTACGTTGCAGGCATCAACGAAGCTGGCGCAAGCTTGCGACACATGCAATACCGGTGTTTCTACCGCGAATCCCAATTTCCAGTGAACGTAAGTACCGACCATAGGTACACAGTATTTACCGCCACAGTTATTGGCGATTATATAGTCAATATCCGCTGGTTCAAGGCTGGCCTGATCCAAAGCCTTCCTTGCCACTCTTTCTGCCAGAATCTCGGCGGCATCATCGTTTTTGAATCTGATACTTTCCTTTGGTAACCTGAACATTCCTCGCAATGGTTCTGGAATTACGGGATCCAGATAAGAATAATCTGTATCCTTGATGACTGTCCCCTCGAATTCAGACACCACCGTTTCTAATCCAACCTTCATAGTAAACCCTCCTTTCTATTTTTTGCTGGACTGTATTGAATATAGTATATTATATGATATCTCCGTTTGTCAACTAGGGGATTATCAATCGGTGGATATTGACCCGAGCGACTAATTGTGTTAAAATAGGTATGAAGAGTACACCAATTATGGTAAAGTATTTCGGCAATTCTATTAGAGGAGGAGATTCATGACTGCTATATATAGTAGAAGTGTTACATCTCTAGCCAAAAGAATTGGAGAGATGGCCTCAGATTTGAGATTTAACACCGGTTTACAAGTTATGTACACCGGGCTCCTTATGGACAAATATGTCAATGCGAGAGTTAAAGGATATGGTCAAAACCGCAGCCGAATGGATATCTTGCATACATTGATAACTCACAAAGGAGTTCTAAAACCCTCTGATCTCAGTAAGATGACATTCCGCTCCAAACAGACGGTTACCAAGATTGTTGATGGGTTGGTTAGTGATGGCTTAGCAACAAGAGAACTTGAGGGTAAGGACCGGCGAACCAAAAAGATCTCCGTTACTGAAAAGGGGATTCAATTCGTTAAGAATAGCCTGCCCCTAACCATGGATATCAGTCATGAGTGTATGCCTATTCTTACAACTGAGGAATTGGAACAAATGAGTAGCCTTTTGAGACGCATCAGGCGCCACATTCTGAAGCGGATGGCTGATGCAGGACTTGATGATAGCTTATGATTCAGCCTACTGTGCTGAATCGAGTTGATGCGGCCGCTTGGCCTGCTGGGCCGAGTGACATGGGACTCGTTTGCACTCCATATTCACCTAAGTTGAACGGCTATGCTGAGTGAGCATACCTGTAACGTCGTCCTCACCAATCTTTGGGCTACCCCACCCCTCAGGAGTGTCTTAAGTGCTACTTTCAGCATAGAAAGGGGATGCTATGTAACCGAGGTGCTGAACGAGGACGAACATTGACAAACTATCAAAGAAAAGCTACTATACAGCCCGAAGATGTTTGCCTGTGGGGAATGGCAGGAGAACTTCCCCGAGAGACCTGAAGTATTTTCTAGCTCAGGAGCCTGGTAGTATGGGTTGGTATGAGAGCTGGTGCGCAGTCCTGTCACCGAGTTTGCCGGCTGATAACCGATCCCACGAAAATCTCGAAAAGTCCGGAAAAAAACGCTTGACAGTGGGGGGTGATATACTATGTACTAACGTTCTGGAAAAGCTATACTATCACGTCAAGGATAGTCCAGGAAGAAATCGGTTCTTTGGCGTGCTGCCAAAAACAAATTAGGAGGTAGACAAAATGTCGATGGATTGGTTGCCAAGAGATAATACACTTAAGGATCACCAGCTGGTTGGCGATGAGTTCTTTGGAACGGCGCCGCCCTGCACCATGTACGAAAAGAAACCTCTGGTCAACCCCAAGACCGGGGAAGCCGTAGAGGGACTGTACACGGCGTGGATTACCCTCAATAATCCCGCCCAGTACAATTCCTACACCACCGAGATGGTCAAAGGCGTCATAGCCGGAATGAAGAAGGCCTCGGCGGAGAGGGATGTTGTGGCCATCATCTTCACCGGTGCTGGCGACAGGGCCTTTTGTACCGGTGGCAATACCAAGGAATATGCTGAATACTACACCCGCAGGCCAAGGGAATACAGGGACTATATTAACCTGTTCAGTGGCATGGTAGATGCCATCCTGGATGCCGGCGCGCCGGTCATTCGTCGCGCTAACGGGATGGCCGTAGCGGGGGGACAGGAGATCGGTCAGGCCTGCGATCTGACTATTGCCTCTGACCTTGCTACTCTTGGTCAGGCTGGCACCGGGGTCGGCTCAACGCCGGACGGAGGCTCGACCGACTTTCTGCCCTGGCAATTACCTACTACGGAGCTGGCCATCTGGAATTGCGTCGCCAATGAGCTGTGGAGTGCCTACAAAATGCATAGACTGGGCCATATAACCGATGTAGTGCCCGTGAAGAAGCTCGATGGCAAGTGGATCAGGAATCCTTCGGTGATTACCGACAAGTACATAGAGAACGGAAAAATCGTCTATGGAGAACCCAAGGTCGGTGACGAGGCCAAGGAGGCCCGGGAGATTATAAAGAAGGCTGAGACCGATTTCTCGCTTCTGGACCAGAGGATAAACGAAATTGTCTGGACTCTCGCTAACCTTATGCCTTTATGTCTCATGAAGGCCATTGAGACTATCAGGTGGAAAAAGAAATACTTCTGGGACACCAACAAGATAAGCGCCAAATACTGGCTGGCTGCCAACATGAACATGGAAGCCTATCTCGGATTCAATACCTTCAACACGGAGGATATGACCGGTCAGCGCAGGATAGACTTCATCAAATACCGCCAGCTGGTTGCCCAGGGGCATGCCTTTGATGATGATCTGGCAGACCAGGTTATGCCCAAGCCGAAGAAGTAAGCTGATAAGGATTTGTAGAAGCGGAAGCCCAGGGACAAACCGTGGGCTTTCGCTTCTTGAAGAAAGGCGCACCGCGCCGGATAATAGGAGCGAAATATATCCTGAAGGGAGGGGATATGGAATTCCAGAACATTACACTGGATAAGAAAGAGGGAATAGCGACTCTGGTAATTAACCGCCCGCCACTTAACGTGATGGATGCTGATACGTTGGCGGAGCTGAATACCGCTCTTGGGCAACTGGCGAAGGATGATGAAGTCAAGGTGCTGTTGCTCCGTGGCTCGGGAAACAGGGCCTTCAGTGCCGGTGTGGAGGTAAATGACCATATCGGGGAGAAGATGCCGAAGATGATGAAGGAGTTCGGCCGTGTCTTCCATCTTCTGAGAGGCCTTGGCAAGCCCAGTATTGCCGTAGTCAATGGCGTGGCACTTGGTGGCGGCTGCGAGCTTGTTGCCGGCTGTGACATGGCTATCGCTTCGGAGAAAGCCCAGCTCGGTCAGCCGGAGATAAAACTGGGAGGACTGGCGCCGGCGGCTGCTCCCCTGTTTCCCAGGATAATGGGAGAAAAGAAGGCGTTTGAGCTGCTGGTGATGGGAGAAAATGTCACTGCCCAGGAAGCGGAACGAATTGGCCTCGTTAACAAGGTTGTTCCGGAAGAAGAGCTGGACCAGACTGCGGAGAAGTTTGCACGCAAGTTGGTGGAAAAGAGCGCACTGAGCGTCAGGCTTGTGAGAGAGGCGCTGTATGCTTGTGCGGAAACGCCCTCGCTTGAGGCCTCCTTGGACAAGGGAGTGGAGCTCGGCATCAAGAGCTGGCAGACCGAAGATGGCCAGGAGGGTTTGCAGTCATATTTGGATAAACGTAAACCTGTATGGAAGAACAGGTAACTAGAGTGGCGAGAGGAGTACTATGAGATTGCAGGATAAGAAGGCGATTGTCACCGGTGGCGGGAGGGGCATCGGCAGAGCTGTGGCGCTGGCTTTTGCCAGGGAAGGGGCCGATGTAGCCATAAACTACCGCAGCAATGATGCCGCTGCTCAGGAAGTGGTGGACGAGATACAGAGGCTCGGCCGGAAAGTCCTGGCCTTGAAAGCGGATGTCGGCAATTATCAGGATGCCAGGTCAATGGTAGACCAGGCGGTGCGTGAGTTAGGGGGCGTGGATATCCTGGTCAACAACGCTGGACTGTCCAGGCCTGCTTTGCTTCTGAACATGGACGAGGAGACGTGGGACCGGGTTGTCGATATTCACCTCAAGGGTACCTTCAATTGTACGCAGGCTGCTGGTAATTATATGAAGGAGAACAATTATGGGAGGATCGTCAATGTCATCTCCACCGCCGGATTGTACGGCACGGTGGGGCAGATAAACTATGCCTCGGCGAAGGCGGGAATCATCGGCTTCACCAAGTCTGCATCCCGGGAACTCGCCAGATACGGGATAAATGTTAATGCAATATCCATGGGAGTTATCACAACGGAGATGACGGATAAGATAAGGGGAGATGAAAAGCTCAAGGAGACATACATTGCGAGAATCCAGCTGAGACGGTTTGGCGAACCTGAGGAAGTAGTGCCGGCCTTTGTGTTTCTGGCGTCTGATGACGCGCGCTACATCACGGGACAGGTGTTATGTGTTGATGGTGGTTATCTCGGGTAATGTTTTTGTTCAGCGACACCGCAGTGGCAGATTCCTGCCACTGCGGTGCTGTTTACTCTAGAAATCAGGGGTCAGTACTATCCTCTTCTCCAGCCCGCCTCCATGAGCATCTGTAAATGCTTGCTGAATCTGGCTCATCGGCCTGGTCTCGATAAAGGGCTCTATCTTAATCTTCCCTTTCAGCACCATGTCCAGGACCTGGGGGTAGTACTTGGGCAGACAGCCCCAGGAGCCCAGAATATCAGCGTCAAATGCCATCAGCCGTGATAGAGCATACTCGTTCTTCTGCATGCCGAAGCCGCAAATCACGAGCTTGCCGATAAATGACAGCAACTCCAGGCCGATTGCCTGACCTTCACCGGTGCCTGTCCACTCAAAAATCTTCCAGCCGTAGTTCGAGGGCACGCCCTTTTCTTTGCAGTAACCGCGAAACTCGTCCCTGATATCCCGGGGAGCCTTATCCACCGAGCTGATGACATGGGTGGCGCCGTAGTCCAGCGCTCTTTTGAGCTTGGTCGGATTGCGAGCGATACCGATGACCTCTTTGGCGCCCAGTGCCGCGCAAATCTGGCCGGCGTATACACCCAGACCTCCGGTAATGCCGATGATGATGACCGAATCCCCGGGCTTCACCTCAGCCCTCATCGCTGCCTGATAGGGTGATGTTCCGGCATCCGCAATCACGGCAAAGTGAGAAAGAGGTACCCCTTTCCTATCCGGAATCACGCACAAGTCTCCGGCAGGGACGACGATGTGGCTGGAGAAGCCTCCGTACATTTCCATGCTGTTGCCGGGCATCTTCTGGGCCAGGCAGCGGTTGCCTCTTCCAGCAGCACAGATAGGACAGCTATTGCATGGCATCACCGCCGGTATGATAACTTCCTTGCCCATCAACTTGCCATCGCCGGCTATCACCGTGCCGCTGATTTCATGTCCCAGGGTCAGCGGCGGTTTGTTGACTGTGGGCACGCCATCATAGAAATAGCCCAGGTCGGTATGACAGACGCCACAGCCAGCAATCTCAACCAGCACCTCCCCGGGCTTGAGCTCGGGGACAGCGATGCTTGTCCTCTCCAGTTTGCCCGGCTCTACCATCTGCCAGGTTGCGATTTTGTCCGGTATTTTTGACATAATACTCCCTCCTTATTCTACTGTTTGCTGATAAATCCGAAAGGCGAAACGCGACCATTCACCTCGAGCAGTTTCATCACCTCCTCGCCAGTACCAGTTTGGTTTCTCCAGAAACCCAGCCCATACTATACCAACCCTCCTCCGTACTGTCAAGCGTGCCGGGGTTTTCCCGTTTATGTCTCAGCTTCGTTATGGGCGGCTTCAAGCAAGAGGTACTTCACCTCGCCGCCGCAGAACTCCTGCACCAGGTGGGCCAGTTCTGCGGTAATCGCTTCAGCTTCACGCTTTGACACGGGTGGCAGGCAGTCCACATTTATTGCCACCCTGGTTGTCGCCGGGGAGAGCTTGGTCTGGTCGCTCTGCCTCCAGTTCCAGCGCCGGCACATTACCTTTGAGTTGTCGACATAGATGACCTCGCCCGGCGGGGGATTCTCAACAGTATCCGCACCGAGTGGGGTGAACGGCTCGTCGCCCCTGGCAAGGGTCAGGCGAAGGGCGCCGTCAATCGAATCCAGGTCATCGCCGCCGCTGGGCACCATATGTTCCAGGGAAAAGTAGTTGAACAGAGCCACCAGGGTATTAATATACGGTAGCTGGTCACCCCGCCGAGCACGTCTGGCCAGTGACTCAATGGAGCAGTAGAACTTATTGGGGTTGGTGCCGAAGTCGGCGTAAGCCTGTCGCCATGGGGCAACCCGGGGGTGGTTCTTGATATCCTGCAGGGACTCGTCCCGGGCGGCGTTCTCCACTGCCTTTCTCAATAATTCGGTCAGCCTCTGGTTTTCACCGTGGTTATCGACCTCTTTGGCGATAACCACCCCCCGAATGTAGTCAGGGAATTTGGCCAGTACTTCCGCAGATACTATGTCTTTCATCTGAGTGTCACCGGACACCTGAGAACCCGCCTGGGGACGTGCCATAATCCGCCACCGCAGGTAACCAGAAGATAGCTCATTTGGTCTGTGCCGTCAAGACTTCGTCCTCGTTCAGCACCTCGCTGGCGGATTGTCTTGTGTCTTCCGTGGGATATTGGGCAGGTTATGTGGCTTCCCCGGATTCATCGACGGCCGATTTCAGCTTTATGATGGTATCCGTTGCCTCGAGTACATCCTCGAGTGTGAAGAAAAGGTCTTTGTCAGGTCTAGCAACTATGAATTTCTTAACCTCGCCACTCCAGCCATCGCGTGCCAGATGGGTCACGGAGCCCACTGCCTTGCCATTCTTGTCTACTACGGGAACTCCGGGTTTTATGTCCATTGCTCTTCTCTTTTAAAGGGAATGTCGACAGTCCCTCTACAGTATACCACGGGTTTCAGCGTTCGCAGAATCTGCAAGAGCTGGGTTCCGGTAATGAACCCGGAACCTGTGATTGGGGCTGCGCTTGTTGCCCTTGCCTCACATGTTGGCTATTCTTCAGGGGACTTGCTGCGCATCATTAACTGAGGCCCGTCTGGCCTATCCTCCACGTCGATGAGCGCGTCGCCAACCTCTTCCTCGGTGACCTGGTCGACGATCAGGGCAATGGCTCCTTCATGCCTGATCACTCGATCGGCCTCGGCAGGACTGTCGATTTCCAACGCGAATCTGTTCTCCTGTTTCGTCAGTCGAAACCCTTTCTCTGGCTCCACACCACTTGCCTCCAGGCTCTGCACCAATGCGTTCGCTGCCAACTCACTCACTTCGATCATTTCAACCTCCTTTCAACTAGCATTCCCTTAGTCTTACCGGCCGACATTCGGGGCGGGAAATATGACGTATGACAAGTCTAACACGTGCAGGAAACTGGCACATCGCCTGTTCGGCTAAACTGAGGCCACCAAAAGGAGTACCAGGGGATAACTCCTCCGGTCATAGAGTGAGTAGAGGCTGCCTAAGTGTAAGATTGAGAGGCGTCTTCAGATTTGATATCCGTCACCAGGCCCTCCTGGACTGCGTAGGCAGCGACTTGCTGGCGGTTACGGAGATTCAGTTTTTGCAGGATGTTTCTCAGGTGGACCTTTACAGTATGCTCCGACACGATGAGCCTTTCAGCGATTTCGCGGTTGGTTGCGCCCTGGCACACCAGTTGCAGCACCTCTCGCTCGCGGCCGCTTACGTCGTCCCTGCCCTTCGAGGCCTGATCAGCAGCCAGTTCCACCTTGATGCCGTCGGCCATCTCCTGGGAGACGACAATGTCTCCCCTGGCCAGCATACGCAATGATTGCACGAATTCTTGAGCTGAGAGGTTTACGGAAAGGCAGCCTCTGGCGCCCGCCTGCAGGATTGGCAGGAAGGCCTCGGTTGATTGTGGCTGTGTCAGGATGACGACAGCCAGATTGGGCAGCTTCTCGGTAAGCGCACGAATGGTCTCCGGCGCAACCTCTGACATCTCCCAGTCCACCAGCATGATGTCCGGCTTATGCTGGAGCGCCGACTGAACGAGGCTTTGCTCGGTGTCCGCCTGTCCCACAACACGGAAGCCAGCTTCCTGTAGAATCCTGGCAATTCCTTCACAGATCAGCTTATGATGATGTGCGACAACCACCGATTCTGGATAGTCTGCGGGGTTGCGGTCTGAGTGGGTCATGTTCACATGATATCATGCCGGGGTGTCTCAAACAATCTGGAAAGACTGCCGTTAAAGGGTTGCCCGTCTTGACGCGAGGCTGCACCCATCACAAATGAAAAGGCAGGATACGAATATCCTGCCTTTGTCAGTTCCTTGGTGGCGGGGGTTGGATTTGAACCAACGACCTCCGGGTTATGAGCCCGACGAGCTACCACTGCTCTACCCCGCGTCGAATGTCCACGGTGGCCTTAGGCCTCCGTGGACCTCATGTTGGAGGGTTTTGTGCTCAGCCTGGTGTGAGTCAAGGCCTCGGCCATTAGTACGGCTTAGCTAAACGAATTACTCCGCTTACACATGCCGCCTATCAAGCAAGTAGTCTACTTGCGGCCTTACTCCCGACAAAAGTCGGGATGGGAGATCTCATCTTGGGGTGGGCTTCGCGCTTAGATGCTTTCAGCACTTATCCCTTCCAGACGTAGCTACCCAGCACTGCTCCTGGCAGAACAACTGGCACACCAGAGGTCTGTCCCTCCTAATCCTCTCGTACTAAGGAGGGCTCCCCTCAAATCTCCGGCGCCCACGACGGATAGAGACCGACCTGTCTCACGACGGTCTGAACCCAGCTCGCGTGCCGCTTTAATGGGCGAACAGCCCAACCCTTGGGACC
>JAWOFK010000062.1:0-25144 GCA_046497565.1 Dehalococcoidia bacterium | reverse complement strand
CGTAGTTATGCCGACCAGGCAAGGAACAGTTATCCGCAATCGCTGCATCGCCCGGCCCACCAAGTCCCAGGCCATCCTGCTCCAAATGCTCGGGCTGTATCTGCCGCAACGCATGAAGATTTACAAAAATGTAGTACCAATTTTAGCTTCGGGGCAACCATGATTTACTCGTGTAACTGCGGAAGTGGGGCTAGTGGCGATTGAATTCAATTGTGAACCAATTACCGTTGAAGTGCTGGATCCCGGTGGCAAGTCCCTGGAACACAGATTAGAGCGCAGGTTCGATCCTCTAACGTCTCGCAGTTCACTCATTTGCCCTGACCTCAGGGAAAAGTTGACAGCGTTCTACGGCAACCGCGATGACCGGTGGCTCAACGAACTAGCGGAGGAATCAAAGCGTGGTTGCCCATTTTGCTCTCCCACTATCGATAAGGTCATACCTAAGTTCGCCCGAGATCTAGTACATGAAGGTGTATTAACGTTTGAAGGTGTTTATGTGTTCCCGAATCTATTCCCAAGAACAGAATTCGAAGCTGTGGTAACCTCGCCAGAGATACACTACCTTAATCTCGGTCAGTTTACCAAAGATCTGCTCTACAATTCGCTGACCGCCGCCTTGGAATGCGTACGTAGGGTATACAGTTCGAACAACGCCCTTGCCTATCCCGTAGTGGGGACCAACTATCTGCCGCCGGCCGGGGCAAGCCTGATACATTTCCATCAACAGAGTGCAATGCAGCAGGCCCCCTTTAACCGGATAAGGAATTTAATCGAATGCAGCGCCAGGTACGCTGAAGATGAGAACAGCAACTTCTGGCAGGATTTTATGGCTGTCAATGACGAGCGGAAGATAAAACAGGTGGGTAATGTCTATTGGTACATACCTTTTGCGCCAACCGGCTTCTGTGAGGTGCGAGCTATAGTAAATGTGTCCAACCTTCTGCAATTTGAGGCAGAAGATATAGGAAATCTTGCCACGGGGCTGTCCAACGTCTTGAGATATTATCATGACCGCGGGTTTGATAGCTTTAACTGCATTATCTACTCTGGCAGTCTGGAAAAGGCAGATGACTTCCGTGCCGGGTTGAGTATTGTCGCCAGGCCTAATGCTCGACCGAACTATTTGAGCATCGACTCATGGTTTATGCCGTTGATGTTGGGGGAGACAGTTGTGCCCGAGCGGCCAGAAGACCTGGTGGCTGAAATAAGTGGGTATTTTTAGAGTGGGGCCATCGTGGCCTGCCTGATAACGAGGGGCTTCCGAACCCAGGGTAACAAGATGAATCTTGGTGCAACGCGTCCAGACAAACGGGACTTGGACATCGAATACGAGTCGTGTAAAATGGCTTGAACATTCCATGATAGATTTTATACAGACCCTGGCAAAGCAAGCCGGGGAACTATTACTTAGCCATTTTGGAAAAGACGAGGACCTACTGAGACTACGGGCCTCGGTTAAGGAATCGGTCACCAAATACGACAAGCTTGTAGACAGCCTGATTGTTCAGGAAATCAGCCGTAAATACCCCGACCATAGCATTCTCACCGAAGAAAGCGGCTTATTAGACGGTGACCCAGACTGGCTTTGGATCGTAGACTCTCTTGATGGTACCAGCGATTTTGCCGCTGTAAACCCCTTCTTTGCGGTGTGCTTGGCGATGGCACACAAAGGGGACCTCGTTTTGGGGGTAGTCTACGCCCCGGCAATTGGCGAATTCTATCTTGCCGAAAAGGGGAATGGGGCGTATCTGAACCAAAGGAAGATACGCGTTTCTGAATTTTCTGACCTTCGCCATAGCTACATATTTTATTGTGAGGGTGGAGAGAGGGATAGGTTGAGAACAAGAAATATTTTGACCAGGGTCTATCCTGGGGTTACAGACATGCGAAAACTTGGGTCAGCGGGTCTGGAGACTGCGTGGGTGGCAGCAGGCAAAGGAGAAGCCTACTTCACTACTAAGATTGAACCTTGGGATGTTGCCCCGGGGGTACTTCTGGTGCAGGAAGCTGGGGGAGAGGTTACCGATTTCGATGGTAACCCCTGGGCGCCTCATACAGCTGACCTGCTTTTCTCCAATGGTAGAGTGCACCACGCCTTACTTGACTTACTTAGACAAGCCTGAATCCTTGTGGGAACCGGCCAGTTGCACATCCACGAGAAAAGTTGGCCAACCATGCCAGCATTGGTGCGCAGTCCCAGCCTCGAGCATCTTATGGTGTTTACCTAACTATCCGGGCTGCTGTTCTTGTCATGAAACGGACTGCCAGCTCAGGAGGGGATAGGTCTCGCCGTCAACCATATTCCAGGTGTAGGTGGGGTTGGTCTCGCCGGGAGCGACGGCGACTATATCCCATGGCTGGTCCAGCCCTTCCGTCACCGTGTCTGTGAACGTAGCGATGATCTTAATTGCTCCGGTAGTCTTACCCGTCCCTCCGTCACTCTCTTCCAGCCCGGAAGTGCTGATATCCCAAAACGAATTGTTCACAGCACCGTCATTGTTCTCTCCCACCAGACCACCGACATGCCAATCGCCACTCACGGTGCCGGTGGCATACGACTTGCTCACAGTTCCCCATGAATCGTTGTATCCTACCAGCCCACCTACGTACCACTGGCCGGTGACGCTGCCGGTTGAATAGCAATTGCCCACAATGCCCTGATTATCTCCCACCAGACCCCCCACATAGTCATCACCGGTGACGCTGGCCATGGCATAGGACTTGTTTACAGTGCCCCCCAGGTTACCCCCCACCAGGCCCCCGACAGACCACTCGCCGGTCACACTGCCGGTGGAATAGGAGTTGCTCACAGTGCCCCCGGAATCATTAGCTCCTGCCAGGCCGCCGACATCCCAACGGCCAGCCACGCCCGCAGTGGAATAGCAATTGCTGACACCGCCGGCATTACCTCCCATCAGACCGCCAACATAGTCGTCTCCGCTCACGCTGCCCGCGGAATAGGAGTTGCTTATATCGCCCCAATTTCCTCCCGCTAGCAGGCCAACAGCCCACTCGCCAGTCACAGCGGCGTCCACCATCCCGATATTCTGGATGACCCCTCCCTCACCAACTGCACCGAAAAGCCCCACAAAACCTTCATCAGGGCGGTTGATAAACATGTCGCTTATCTCATATTCCTGACCGTCGAGACTCCCGGTAAAGCGGTCATCGGAAGTTCCAATTGGCTCCCAGCCCTGTCCCTGATTGGCCGTCGGGCTCGCCAGCTCCCTATAACCAGTGGTGGTGGCATCGAGGTCGTTCATGAGAATGAAACTTTGGCTCAGGTGGTATCTGATGGCCTCCAAATCATGCCAGTCCCGTATTTCGGGCTCATAGGGAGGAGTAGGGTCGGGGTCACAGCCCATCATCGCTGCGATTAAGGCTACCACGATCAAGAAAATGCTAGCTCTTGTCATTTACCAGTTCAGTCTTTCCAGAATGCCAACTTGTAGCATATTGTATATCATCCTGCCGTACTCTTCATAGAGTCAAAGCTTGTAAAAACCCTAACTGGCGAGCACCAGAATGGTGCCCGGCGATTCCCTGCCCGTTATATGATATTGCGAGGCTGACCGAAGAAGTCAGCCTCGCGGTGATAGTGGGCGTTGTTGTCAGGGCTGATCGGCTGGCGGCACGCCAGCGGGAGGACCACTAGGCGGCACGCCATCGGGAACACCTGGCCTGGGAGGCATTGCGTCGCCGAGTATATCTTCCAACCGGCTCCACACTTCATCAGGTATGCCCGGAAGCTGAGACAGGTCGACACCTGCTCTCTCTAATGCCTGGAGCGCTGCCTCATGACCTGCTACCGAAACATTCATCGCTCTCTTTATAGCCTCCTGTGCCTGTTCCGGCACCTTGTCGTGGACATCGGCCAGCACTTCCATGTGCTTCAAGGTTGCCTCGGCCACCCTTGCCGTTACGTTTCCTGTCGCATTTCCTGCGGCAAGTCCCTTATTGGTTGCCTCCTCTATCCTGGCCAGTGTCATATTCAAGGCCTGCTCATATTTCTCTCCGGCCAGACCCAGATATTCCGAACGTCCTTGCTCAGCCAGGGCTTCAATCTCTACTATCCGCCTGTCGGCGAAGCCCAGGCCCCGTTCCGCCCGGCCAACGTCGTCTCCCGGCAACATCATTCCCGCTTGCTCGGTACCGATTTTTATCGGGTAGAGGGCGTCACCGGGCAGGCTGGCCTGTGAGGCATAAGCCGTGCCTCCAGCCACGACCAGAAGAGCCACTACTACTGCCACAATTATACGTACCATGTTACACCTCCTTTTCTACAGTCCTGCAGTACTGCTTTTATCTACTTACTATAACGAAACCACGGCCATTTTGTTACAGCCTGCCTGCCAGAAATCTCCTCCGTAAGCCGGCCCAGACCGTCGCCCACCAAGAGATGCCCTATACTCCATCCATGGCGACACAGCGTTTTTGAACTCCAGGAGGTGAATTTCAGTCCAGCTCACTGTGCAACCGGGTAACATTTCGGGCTTTTGTGCAATTTCAGCCTCAAGAATGGTACTGTGCTTGTCTAACTATCTCGGCCACTGTTGTACTACGAAACTGACTGCCAGCTCAGGAAGGGGTAGGTCTGTCCGGGAACGATATTCCAGACGCAGGTGGGGTCGGTCTCGCCGTGAGCGACGGCGGCTATATCCCATGGCTGGTCCAGCCCTTCCCGCGCGGTGTCCGTAAACGTGGCAATGTCCTGCATTTCCGCCGTGGTCTTGCCCGTGCCGCCGTCGCTCCACCCCAGCCCGGAAGTCATCCTATCCCAGAAAGAGTTGCTTACGGTGTCCTTGTTGTATCCTACCAGGCCACCGACACGCTCGGCGCCCGTGGCACTGCCGCTGGAATATGAATTGTTCACGATGCCCCAGTTATATCCCACCAGACCACCGACACGCGTAGAGCCACGTACGTCGCCGGTGGAATAGGAGTTGCTCACAATGCCTCCGTGGTACCAGTTATCCCCCACCAGACCGCCGACATGCGAATCTCCAGCCACGGTGCAGCTGGAAAAGGAGTTGTTTAGAGCAGCCTGATTCCATCCCACCAGACCACCCACACGCTCGGTGCCAGTGACACTGCCGCTAGAATAAGAATTGTTCACAATCCCCCCATTATGTCCCACCAGACCGCCGACATTAGAATCGCCAGTCACATCGGCGTTGACCACCCCGACGTTCTCGATGACCCCTACATTATCGATGTGACGCGTCCAGGAAATATTAGCGAAAAGCCCCACATAATTTTCGTCGGGGCGGTTGATAAACAGGTCCCTTATCTCATATCCCTGACCGTCGAGACTCCCGGTAAAGCGGTCATCGGAAGTTCCAATCGGCTGCCAGCCCTGTCCCCCATTGGCCGTCGGGCTCGCCAGCTCCCTATAACCGGCAGTGGTGGCATCGAGGTCGTTCATCAGAACGTAACTGTCGCGCAGGTTGTTTCTGATGTCATGCAAATCATGCCAATCCCGTATTTGAATAGGGGGAGGAACACAGCCCACCATCCCTATGGTCAAGGCTACCGCAATCAAGAAGATGCTAACTCTTGTCAGGAAACCGTGTCTCCTCGAACTAATTGTTGTCTTCATATATCGCTCCCAGACTCTGGCGTCGCACCATTTATCACACACGATATAATACCACTATCGAGTAAGGAATTGTCAACAGTTCGCTGTTCAGCGCCCTCGATGGTCGGAGCACTGTCAGCTTTTTTCTGAACAGCGCGGGTTGCCTGAATCATCCAGTTGGAGTATGCTTCCCAGAAGGAACAATGTCTCGGCGCATTAGGGCATAGTTTTAGTATGGTTGACTTAGATAACGCCTCGGTTTACCGGCAGTTCGACAGTTCGGGCATGCTCGCTCACCTGCATGGGTTTCCTGAGCAATGCCAGAGGGCCTGGGAGAAGGTCCTGAAGTTTGAGCTTCCCGGCGAATATGCCGGAACATCCAATGTCGTCATCCTGGGGATGGGTGGCTCTGCTATCGGCGGTGATATCTTACGGCGGCTTGCCCTGGCCGAGAGCAGATTGCCTGTTTGGGTACACAGAGACTATGGACTGCCCGCGTTCGTTGACGAGAGCACCCTGGTCATTGCCTCGAGCTATTCCGGGAATACTGAAGAAACCCTCTCTGCGTTCAGCGAATCGCTAAAGACACAGGCCAGGAAGCTGGTCATCACCTCGGGCGGCAAACTCGGGCAGTTGGCTGAAGAGAAAGGCGTCCCTGTTTTCACAGTGGACTACCAGGCGCCTCCCAGGGCCGCCTTCCCCCACAATTTTGTCCCTCTGATCGGTATTCTTCAGAAGATTGGTCTGCTTGCGGACAAGTCGGCAGATTTGCAGGAGGCGGTGGGCATTCTGAACATACTATCGGAAGACTTCGTTGAGACGAGGCCGCTTGCCTCCAATCCGGCCAAGCAACTGGCAGCCAGGCTGCAAGGGCGGGTGGCAGTCATTTATGGAGCGGAGATGCTGGCAGAGGTAGCCCAGCGCTGGAAGGCGCAATTCAACGAGAACAGCAAGGCCTGGGCTTTCTTTGAGAGTTTCCCTGAACTGAACCATAACGCTATAGTCGGCTACCAGTTCCCGCTAGAGGCAAAGGAAAGGGTCTTCGTGCTGATGCTGCGCTCAACTGCGCTCCGTGCCCGCACCTTGCTCCGCTACGAAGCTACCGCTCAGTTGCTGGCCAGGGCCGGAATTGCTTATGAATTTGCCGAAGCCAGTGGGCAAAGCACCTTAGCCCAGATGCTGAGTTTGGTCCTGCTGGGCGATTATGCCAGTTTCTATCTGGCAATGCTGAACGAAGTTGACCCGACATCTATCGATGCGATAGACTTTGTGAAACAATACCTTGCCCAGTCCGCCTAGACTTAAATCTGGGTCCGCCGAAAAACGAAGTTTTCTTAGAGGTACGCAATTGGTTGGGAAGATGTGCGGGCAAGTCAACAGGCACGGTAGAGGGGTGGCTGGATGAAAGCTCTGGTCCTGGCTGCCGGCAAAGGCACACGACTTAAGCCGCTAACCAACACTGTCCCCAAGCACCTCCTGCCGGTGGGCAACAAGCCGATTTTATTTCATGTGCTGGACTATATAAAAGAGGCTGGCATACAGGACATCGGCATCGTTATATCTCCGGACTCCGGCCCTTACATAGAGGAAGCCGTTGGTAACAGCCCGGAGTGGAGAGGGAAGATTACCTTCGTCATCCAGCCTGAACCCCTCGGACTGGCACACGCTGTCAAGGTGGCCCGGGGCTTCCTCGGCGATTCACCTTTTCTCATGCTCTTGGGCGACAACCTCATGCAGGAAGGCGTCAAAGACTTCGTGCATGAGTTTCCCGCCTCCCACGTTGATGCTAGCATTCTCCTCAAGGAAGTATCCGACCCCAGGGCTTTTGGCGTAGCCGAGCTTGACTCTTCAGGAAAAGTGGTACATATGGTGGAAAAGCCCAAAGAACCGAAGAGCAACCTGGCCATAATCGGGGTTTATCTCTTCACCCCCGAGATTCACAAGGGTATAGCTCAGATTAAGCCTTCCTGGCGGGGGGAACTGGAGATAACCGATGCCATCCAGAAACTCCTGGAGATGGGAAAGGAGATTAGAAGCCACGTTCTCCGGGGCTGGTGGCTTGATATCGGCAGCAATGACGGGCTCATTGAGGCTAATCGTGTTGTGCTTGATGCCTTCTTGGAGCATGAGATCAAGGGGGAAGTGGATCGGCAAAGCCGCATCACCGGCAAAGTCCACATTGGAGAAGGAACGAAACTGGAAAGCAGCACCGTTCAAGGTCCGGTATTCATCGCGGCAAATTGCCGGATAAGGAATTCAACTATCCGGCCTTTCACCAACATAGGGAGCGGAACGTCAGTTGAGGACTCGTCTCTGGAGCGTTCGGTGATACTGGAAAATTGCCAGCTCTTGAAAATCAAGCACTTGGCCGACAGCGTCATTGGCAGAAACACGGTGTTAACCGGACAGGGGAAGAGCCCTGGGAAGCTGAGGCTATTCACAGGTGATGATTGCAAAATCGAATTGGAGTAGGGAATCATGCAGAGGTTGTTGATTGTTTCCAACAGGCTGCCTTTTACCATTCAGGAGAGGAAAGGCGATTTGCACGTCGAGCCCAGTGTTGGTGGCCTGGCCACAGGCCTGAGTTCGTGGTATAAGTCCTGCGACAGCATCTGGATAGGATGGCCGGGGATAGCCCGGAAGAAAATAAAGAGGGAAAAGGACATCATGGACAGGCTGCTGGCTGAAAACTGCCACCCGGTTTCTATCTCACAGCAGGATGTCGAAGCCTACTACAATGGTATCTGCAACAGGACCATCTGGCCGCTTTTTCACTACTTCCCTCTCTACGCAGAGTATAGCGAGGGTTTCTGGCAGGCTTATGAACGAGTGAACGCAGCTTTCGCCAACGTAGTTGCTGGCGTTGCCAGGCCCAATGATATTATCTGGGTGCACGATTATCACCTGATGCTGGTTCCCAGGCTCTTAAGGGAAAGGTTGCCCAAGGCAACCGTGGGTTTCTTTCTCCACATCCCCTTCCCGTCTTTTGAAGTATTTCGCCTGTTGCCATGGCGTAACCAGATTCTGGAAGGACTTCTGGGCGCAGACCTCGTTGGTTTTCACACCTATGACTACACCGGACACTTCCTGGACAGCGTGCATCGTCTATTGGGCTATGAGGTGGGCATGGGGCAGACCACCGTTGCCGACCGCGTAGTTAGGGCGGATGCATTTCCCATGGGAATAAACTATGAACAATTCTCCAGCGTTGCCCAGGACCCCAAGACGCAAGCACAGAGAAAGAGGTTTGGCAAGAAACTGGGAGATTGCCAGGTAATTCTTTCGGTGGACCGGCTTGACTATACCAAAGGAATCCCCCAGCGGCTGCAGGCTTTCAGTATGTTTCTGGACAAGAACCCCAGGTTCAAGGGCAGAGTGGTTTTCGTTTTGCTGGTAGTCCCCTCCCGCACAAGAGTGGAATACTATATGCAGTTGAAGAAACAACTAGATGGCCTTGTCGGCGAGATCAACGGAAAACACGGGGCTATAGGCTGGATGCCAGTCTGGTACCTGTACCGCACTCTGCCCTTCCACTCCCTCGCCGCTCTTTACAGTCTGGCCGATGTTGCCCTGGTTACCCCTCTCAGAGACGGAATGAATCTTGTAGCAAAAGAATACACGGCAACTCAGACGGACGGGAAAGGGGTTTTGGTCCTTAGTGAGACCGCCGGAGCCGCACAAGAGCTGGGGGAGGCGGTTATAATAAACGCCAACAATCAGGAAGAGATTGCCCACGCATTGGCACAAGCCCTGGAAATGCCAGAACAAGAACAAATAGAGCGCAACCGCATCATGCAGAAACGCCTGCGTCGTTACAACGTGGTGCAATGGGCAAATGAATTTACGGATAGACTGCTTTACACCAAGAAGCTTCAACGGGAGATGGAAGCAAAGGCATTGACCTATGAGATGCAGAGGAAAGCAGCCAGCAATTTCCAGGAGAGCCGTCAAGCGTTACTCCTGCTGGATTACGATGGCACACTTGTCCCTTTTTCACCCAGATCAGCAAAAGCAATGCCAGGAGCCGAGCTTATGAGTCTGCTCGAAGAGTTTGCCAGGGACTCTGGAAACGAAGTAGTGCTCATAAGTGGACGCGATAGAAGTACCCTGGAGAAATGGTTTGGCGGTCTCAACGTAGGGTTGGTGGCTGAACATGGCGCGTGGATAAAGGAAAAAGGTGGAGAATGGGAAACGATAGAGCCGTTAACAAGTGAGTGGAAGAAAGAGGTATATCCCATACTCGAGTCATGGGTGGACAGGACCCCTGGCTCCTTTATCGAAGAAAAAGAGTTCTCCCTGGCCTGGCATTATAGAAAAGCCAGTCCCAGGCTGGGTGAGCTGCGGGGCCGCGAGCTGATAAACAATCTGTCGAGTACCACTGCCGATTTACACCTTCAACTGCTGCAGGGAAGCAAAGTAGTGGAAGTCAAGAACACCGGCATAAACAAGGGGCGGGCGGCTCTGCGATGGATTTCCCGGGGACAATGGGACTTCATTCTGGCACTGGGCGATGATTGGACCGATGAGGATACTTTCAAGGTGCTCCCTCCTACTGCGTGGTCTATAAAGGTGGGCTTCGGCGCTTCTGCCGCCCGATTCAGCCTCGCTTCCCCCAGCGAAGCGACTTCTCTATTGCAGAACCTGGCCGGACAGAAGCTGTAGGCTCTGCCTTTGTCATTGCCAGGCCCGATGGATGGCGACAACTACAGGAATCGGACTCTCTTCCGCTTGCTCAATTTGAACCAGGGGTGAAAGCTGATTATGGATTCAGCACTGACTTCCTTGCTGATAGCCCCACTTACAACCATGTTTATGGCTGTGAGATAATCGGCAAGCCGGTCAGGAAGTAGGAAGTGTTGCTCTACATACTCCCTGCCCTTCTCGCCTATCGCCTCAGCGGCCTTCGGGTTCTCCAATAAATAGCTAACCTTTCGTGCCGTTATGCGTGGTGTCTGGTAGAAGTATCCGGTAACGCCGTCCCGAATCTGAAGAGGTATGGCACCCGCATCAGCGCCTATCACCGGTTTGCCCTTCCACAGTGCCTCAGTAATCACCAGGCCGAAGCCTTCTCTGGTAGATGGCTGCATTACCACCCTGGCAGCCCGTTGCAGGGCATTCACCTCCCGCCAATTCTCCAGGCGGTCGTCCAGCGACAGATGTAGCACGTGGATGTCCTCCTCGTTCTTTGTGTCTTCAAGAACTCGAGCCAGAATCCTCGCTCCTTCCGGATCGTCGGCAGCCAGGCCGCCTGCCAGTACAAGCTGGCATTTCTTGTCATTCCTGACATGGCGATAGCTGGCAATAGTCCTGTCTATCCCCTTCCAGGGGTCAAATCTCCCAATCTGAGCAATGATGGGGACTTTGGGGTCTATGTGGTATTTAGCCAGAACCCTGTCTATCTCCTCCTGGCTCAATTCCCTGTTCTTCTCGGAGAGAGGGTCGATGAAGGGAGGGATTATGAACTTGGGCAGTGGCCAGCGTGACATAATATAATCGGCGGCCGAAAATATAGCGGCATCATAGTGCTCGGCCCAATCAGTCAGGAAATCCCACAAGCCGGAGGTGCTCCTTACAGCCTCTTCATCAATGTCTATGTGGCATCTCCAGAGCCAGGTTTGGTCCGGTCTTCTGAGATAATGAATCAACCCCAGCGGCTGCGGGTCATGCACATCTATCACATCCGGTTCGTAGTCAATGAGGTTCTGGTTGACACACTCCTCGAGGGTGCATATGTAAGTCTGCCGGCGCTCTGCACCGAAGGAACCTTCCTTGCCCTGTAGCAAGTTGTGTATCTCCTTCGTGCATTCGAAGTAGTCTTGGGGACCAAACACTATTTTCCATTCCGTGTCTATGCCCAGCATATTTAGAAACGGAACGATGCTATAAAGCATCTCGGCTACACCGCCACCCTGGGCGGTGGCATTCAGGCCCAGTATTTTCAGGCCCTTCACCCGCTGGACTATCTTGTGCAGTCTCTCCATCTTCTCCTCCCCCACGATAGAGGCATAAGCCTCAGGAGGAGATGCCGAGAAAGGGCAAAAATTCCTTCTTCTACTGTAGACTGTTCCGTCTGCCAGGACGGAAGAAGTGCCAGTTTTCATCGTTCAGTTCCTCGCTCCGACTTTGTGGGAGTTGGACCAAAACTGACCGCTCTGCGCCATGTAAATTGATTCATGTAATAGTCCGGTCTATTCAAATCCTCAGTTTATACTATATCATCCCCCCAGCGTCAAACTTCTTTCGCGTCAGTGATTACGGTGTGCCGGGTTGCATCAGTAGTGGTCCGGTGATTATAAACCGGATACCAGATGGCCCTGAAGACGCTTTGGTGCCGGCCACGATGGTGGCCACTCTGGCTGACACTGCTATGCTGCTGGAGACCTAGTGAAGGACGGTTACCCCTCTCGTCTCGAGTTGTGGAATGTGAGTATAGAGGGCGGTGGCGCTCAATGGATTGTACCTCAAATCAACCGTGTCTCCTCGTGTCAGCCCCGTATTAGCCACAAGCGGTGCTATATCGCTTATCTGGTTGCCACCAAGGTCCAGCGTTGTCAGATTTGTGAGGTCGGCCAGCGGCGCTATATCGCTTATCTGGTTTACGCCAAGGTCCAGCGTTGTCAGGCCGGTGAGGTTGGCCAGCGGCGCTATATCGCTTATCTGGTTCCTCCCCAGGTCGAGTGTTGTCAGGCTGGTGAGGTCAGCCAGCGGCGCCGTATCAGTTATCTGGTTCACACTGAGAGCCAGCGTTGTCAGGTTCGTCAGGTCGGCGAGCGCCGCTATATCACTTATCTGGTTCACGCTGAGGTCCAGCGTTATCAGGCTGGTGAGGTTGGCCAGCCCCGCTATCTCGCTTATCTGGTTGCCACCGAGGTGCAGCGTTGTCAGGCTGATCAGGTTGGCCAGCGCCGCCACGCTGTTTACCTGGTTGCCGCCAAGCTCTAACGTTGTCAGGCTGGTGAGGTCGGCCAGCGGTGATATATCGCTTATCTGGTTAACACCAAGATCGAGCGTTATTAGGCTGGTGAGGTTGGCCAGCCCCGCTATCTCGCTTATCTCGTTTCTACCAAGATCGAGTGTTGTCAGGCTGGCGAGGTTGGCAAGGGGCGATATATCGCTTATCGGGTTCCTGGCCAGGTTGAGCGCTGTCAGGCTGGTCAGGCCAGCTAGGGGCGATATGTCGCTTAACGGATTCTCAGTGAGATCGAGTGTTGTCAGGCTGGTGAGGCCGGTGAGTGGCGCTATATCGCTTATCTGGTTTCCACTAAGATCGAGCGTTGTCAGGCCGGTGAGGCCGGCCAGCGGCGCTATATCGCTTAACGGGTTGCCACTAAGCTTGAGCGTTGTCAGGCCGGTGAGGCCGGCCAGCGGCGCTATATCGCTTATCTCGTTCCCGCCAAGGTCCAGCGTTGCCAGGCCGATGGCGTACTCCAGTCCGGTGAGGTCGACAATTCCTCTTCCTGAAGCAGAAAGCCCGGTAACCCCTTCCAGGTTAAGTCTGTAGATGTTTCCGCTGGGCTTGCCTATTGCTCCGCGAATGGCACTCTCAAGATTGGAGTCGGGCACAGTTATCATCTGGTCGAAACCTATTGTTCCTGTTCTTGTGTCTACTAATCCATGAGGTGGTGATGCATTTTGGAAGCCGGTAACCGCATAAGTGTACTGTCCAGCGGGAACCAGGTTATTCTCTCCGTCCCTTCCGTCCCACACAACTTCAACGCTATCGCCGGGAGCTAAATCATTCCGCACCCAGCTTCGATTTATGTCCTCGAGCAAAAGTATCACTTTTTCGCAGCCAACAGTCCCCTCATTTGTGATTGTTATGGTGACTGCTATATCGGTGGCTTCGTCCGGGGGAGCGAACAGCTCATGATGATAGGCGGCTGATAGCCTGAGCGTGTCTTCGTCACAGCCGCTCAACCCGAGTATGACGAGCAAGAACGTGGCAACCAAGGCGTAACAGAGAACGCTATACAGGACTGACTTTACCCCGCGGGTTCTGTTCATTGCTGTCGTCGGCTTGGTCATAAGCTAGCAAAATTCCACAGAACAGTCAAGAGCCTTCTTTGTCCTGCGCTTACTCATGCAGGTGAGATGTATAGCGATGGTAAAAGTAGGCGGGGACCCAATCACGAACGGCACCCAGCTTTCTCTTGAATTCCGTCGACAGCCCGAGATATGTGATAAATACCCACAGGTAATAGATTCGCCGCAGCAGCGCACCCGCGAAGCCGTCGAAGACACGATTCCCCAACTGGGCCACCACCAGATTTCTGCCCATATATATTACCTGCCCCTTAAACTTGTACAGGAATGGTCGTTGCTCCTTACCCTGTATGGTACGGATGATGTTCCTGGCACAGGCCGGACCCTGTCGCTGGGCTACTTGCTGGGTCGGAGGATAGGGTATCGAGCCATGTTCTTGTAGCAAATAGGCACAATCTCCGACGACGTAGACTCCAGATGCCCCCGGGACCTCCAGGTATTGATTCACCTGGACTCGCCCGCCCCTGGCTTTGTCGAAAGGCAGCGATTCCACAACAGCCACGGGCTTCACCCCCGCTACCCAGATAACAGTACGGGTCGGTATGGTCTGCCCTTCAGCCGTCTGGACATGATTTGGCCCGACCCTGGTAATGCGGGTTTTCAACAAGATATCAATTCCTCGAGAGCGCAGCCGGCTGATAGCCAGTTCCGACATTTTGGGCTTGAGGCCAGATAGGAGTGCATCTTGTGCCTCGACCAGGAGCGCCCGAACATGAGGCGTAAGAGAAGGGTAGTGCCGTATCAACACCTTGCGCAGGAAGTCCTGAATAGCCGACACCAGTTCTATGCCGGTGGGCCCGCCTCCCACAACCACAAAGGTGAGTAGTTCACGCTGGCGTTGTTCATCTTTTTCCTGTGACGCCGCTTCGTAGTTGTCCAGAATGCGATTGTGGATGTTGACGGCGTCTCTCAGAGATTTCAAGGTCAGCGAATATTCCTCGACATCGGCCATCCCAAAAAAACTGGTGGTGCTGCCTAAAGCCACCACCAGATAGTCCCACTCCAGCTCTCCATCATCGGTGTTGACCACCTTCCTTTCCACATCTATGCCCTGCACCATGGTCTGCTTGAACATAACCGGCGCCGCAGCACCAGTTCTTTTCAGCAAGTTATGCAAAGGGAAAGTAATACGCCCGGGCGCAATGCTCCCACTGACTACCTGCCATATAAAAGGCAAAGGATGGTGATAATCCCGCTGGTCCACCAGTGTTACCTCCAGTCCCAGCGTGCCAGCGGAGGCTTTCTTCAACTCCAGTGCAGCGCTGGTCCCCGCCGCGCCGGCGCCCAGGATAAGCACTCTCTTTTTGGCTCGACTCTCAGTCATCTCATACCAGGGAAACTTCTGGTCCTCTTGACAAGCTTAACGCCTGTCTATCTCAATGTCAACGGTTAATGTTAGCTCCTCTGCCTTTAGCCACTGTGTCGCGCCCGCTTTGAGGTGGGTTCAGGCGCCGTTAGACCTCAGTATCTCTTCCAGGACCTGCCGCCACCTGTTCCCCAGGAGCCTGGTGTCCAGCTTGATTTGTGTGGCGCCTATTTTGACTGCGGAATCGTAGCGCCTGCTTACAGATTGCTGCGCTTCGCTCGTAATGACGGTTCGGGGCTTTATCACGATTTGCTTTCCCTGTGTGGAAATAGAGCTTACCCCGGCCCTCATGGCCAGGACCTTGATTTTCACCACGTAAAGAAGATTCTCCACAGGCTGAGGCAGAGCGCCGAATCTGTCTTGAAGTTCCTGGGCCATATCTGCAACTTCCTCCAGGTGCTCCACCCTGGCCAGTCTGTGGTAAAGGCTTAATCGAGTGCTTAGATTGGAAACGTACTCTTCCGGTATGTGGGCAGCCAGGGCCAGAGCTATGCTGGGAGGTTGCTTCGCTTCGCTCGCAATAACACCCGCACCTGCACCTCTCCCTTCGAGGGAGAGGTGGGGAGAAGATGCTTTCAGGGCCTCCACCGCCTCGGCAAGCATCTGGCAGTACAGCTCAAAGCCGAGGGCAGCGATATGCCCGCTTTGCTTGACACCCAGCAAATTGCCCGCCCCCCGGATTTCCAGGTCCTTCATGGCGATACCAAATCCCGAACCCAGTTCGGTAGCCTCGAAGACAGTCCTCAGCCTCCTGTAAGCCTGGGGGGTCAGCTGTTTTCCCTTGTCGAACAAGAAATAAGCGTAAGCCTGATTGATACCGCGACCCACCCTGCCCCTTAACTGGTAAAGCTGGCCCAGACCGAACCTGTCGGCCTGGTCGACAATCAGCGTATTGACATTGGGCATGTCCAGGCCCAGCTGGATGATGGTGGTGGTCACCAGGATGTCGTACTTGCCAGCCATAAAATCCGTCATCACCGTTTCCAGTTGTTCCTCCGGCATTTGTCCGTGAGCTATAGCTATTCGAGCTTCGGGTACCGAGTCCTGTAGCTTCGCGGCAGCCAGGGCGATGCTCTGAACTCGGTTGTGGACGAAGAAGACCTGACCGTTCCTCTCCAGTTCACGCAATATCACCTGCCTGACCAGGGCGGCATCGTAAACCCCGACGTAGGTCTTGATGGACAGGCGCTCTTCGGGAGGCGTTTCCACTATGCTCATGTCCCTGATTCCGGTCAAGGACATGTGTAGGGTGCGCGGGATAGGAGTAGCACTGAGCGCCAGGGTATCCACCTCCTTCCTTATCTGCTTCAGTTTTTCCTTCTGCACCACGCCGAACTGTTGTTCCTCATCGATTATCACCACTCCCAGGTCTTTGAATGTAACGTCTTTTTGCAGCAGGCGATGAGTGCCGATGCATATGTCTACGGTGCCATTGACCAGGCCTTCCAGGATCTCCTCTTCTCTTTCCGGGGGACAGAAGCGGCTCAGCATTTCCACTCTCAGGGGAAAAGTCTGCAACCTCTCGCTAAAGGTAGCCAGATGCTGCTGGGCTAGCACGGTGGTGGGGACCAGAATAGCCACCTGTTTATTGTCCATAACGGCCTTAAAGGCGGCCCGCAGTCCTATCTCGGTCTTGCCATAGCCCACGTCTCCGCAGATGAGCCGGTCCATGGGCTTGGCTTTTTCCATATCTTCCTTGACCGTCATGATTGCCTCAATCTGGTCTGGGGTCTCCATATAGGGAAACGAAGCCTCCAGTTCCTGTTGCCACAGCGAATCCGGGGAGAAAGCGAAGCCGGGAGCTACCTCCCGGGCGGCATAAAGGTCAAGCAACTCGCGGGCAATTTCCGCCACCGATTCTTTGACTCTCTTCTTTGTCCTTTGCCATTCTCGGCTCCTCAGGCGACTCAAGGGCGGTGCCTGGTCGCCGGCACCGATGTAACGGCTGATGCGGTCTATCCGTTCAACGGGCACATAGAGCCTGTCGCCGGCGGCATACTCCAGAACAAGGTATTCCCCCTCGATTCCGTGGGAGGACATCCTGGTCAGACCGCTGAACCGGGCGATGCCGTGGTCGACATGGACGACATAATCGCCGGGGGCTAACTGGGGGAGGAACCAGCGGTGAGGTATCGGCCTCTTCTTACCTGCTCGCGGCTGCTTCACAAAGCCGAAAAGTTCGACATCGGTAATCACCGTCAACCTGTCATCCATGACCCAGCCTCCGTCCAGTGAGCCCTGGAGCACAGTGATTGAACCGGGCGAAGGCATCTGTTCTACCTCTGATGTCGGTGAAGCATGGATATCCTCTTTCTGGAGGAGTTCGGCCAGGCGATTCGCCTGGTGGCTAACCACGAACACGCGCTGTTTTTGTTCCACCATTTGGCGGGCTGTCTTGAGGAACCTTTCCAGCTGGCTGCCATAGCTCTGAGCTCTGACGAAGGGCAAAGCCTGTCCATCACCGGCGGCTGAAGGCTGAAGGCTGACGGCAGACAGCAGCGCCAGGCGACGTCTTCCTTTCATCTGCGACTCCAGTTCTTCCCAGGCAAGGTAGGGAGTGGGAAAGTCCTGAGGGAGCTCGCCTTTCTCCATCTTCGTCGCTCTTAACTCCTCAGCTTCCTTGTTTAGCCTGGTGACGACGGGTTCGATTCCTTCCGGGTCATCGAGAACGAGCAGGGCATGGCGGGCCAGGTAATCTAACACGCTCCCGGTATTGAATAGAGGAAAGTAAAACTCGGCCCCGGGAAACCACTGTCCCTCCTGCAATCTGGCCAGGTCTGTCTGGAAGCGCTGCTTCACTTCAGCGGTGCAGCCAACTGGATTGAGGGCCTTCGACGTAGAGCTGCCGGTCATTGGCATGAACTCCTTGGCCGGGGTTAGAAGCAAGGAGGATATGGGACCCGCCGAGCGTTGACTCGCCGGGTCGAAGCACCTCATGCTCTCTATCTGGTTGCCAAAGAACTCTATTCGGACGGGCAACTGGCTACCGGGGGGAAAGACATCGATGATGCCACCCCGCCTGCTCATCTGCCCCGGTATTTCGACGACGTCCTCCACTTCATAGCCCATACCCTGCCATCGGCGCATTAGCTCCAGGGGGTCGGCGGCGATGCCCGGCTCCAGAACATGGCAGGCGGCCACAAAGTCACGGTGGGGGATAGTCTTGTTCATGATTGCCAGGGCTGAGGTTACTACCAAGGGCGGTTTTTCACCCTGTTCACCAACCGCCAGAACGGCCAGCGCCTTCAACCTCTCCTGCATCTGATGGCTGAAAGCCGACAGCCGATAGCTGTCATAAGGCAGAAAGTCGAGCTCGGGCAGACGCAGCAGCTCGACCGAAGGTGAACACCAGACTCGAAGCTGCTCGTGAAACTTCCTGGCGCTCTCGGGCTGAGCGGTCACCACCATAATGGGCAAATCGAGTTCCTGGTGGAGGGTAGCGACCAGGTAGGGCCTGGCGGCATCGAGTATAACCGCCTTATGCTCACCTTCTGCTGTCGATAGCTCCTTCGCCAGTTGCCTGTAGGCAGGGACTTCTGCGAGCAGAGAAAGCAAACGGGAAAGATTTATCGGTTGTCCTTCGTTCGCCATCAGGTATTATTATAGTAACCTCGATGGACCATTGCCAGTTGGACCGGCAAGCCAGAGGTCCGCATGAAGTCGGGGCCTGTTTCAGAGCGACCTGTGCTATCCGGTAATGTCCGGCGCGTCGTCGGCACAGCAGGTGTCAGGGGTTACCGGCAGCTAGATAGGCGTTCTGCATGTACTGGACGAGCATCCGTTGTGCGTTGAAGTGCGAACCATTGAGGGCGATGGCTGAGCACATGACGCTGGCAAAGGCATCGGGCTGCTGGTAGAACATGGGAATGATGACGTGTTCAAGCTTGTCGTACATGGAGGCAACCTCGTTGTCGAGATTGGCTTCAGACTGCCAGCCGTCGCCGATAGCCCATCCGGTTGCGCCTTCCACGTGTCCCTCTATCCACCAGCCGTCCAGAATGCTGAAGCTCGGCACACCGTTGAGCGCAGCTTTCATACCGCTGGTCCCGGACGCCTCCATCGGCTTCTGCGGGGTGTTGAGCCACACGTCTACTCCGGAGCATAAGTACTTCGCCAGACCGATATCATACTCCTCCAGGTAGACCACAGGTACGACGTCCTTCAGGGCAGCGGAGGCCTCAAAGATATTGTGGACAAGCGCCTTACCGCCTTCGTCTCTGGGGTGCGCCTTTCCGGCACAAATCACCTGTAGCGGCCCGGCCTGTCGGGCTATCTTCTCAAGCCGCTCCAGGTCGTAGAACAAAAGGTCGGTGCGTTTGTATGAAGCGGCACGCCGCGCGAAGCCAAGGGTCATGGCTGCCGGGTTCAGACGCACTCCCGTCCGCCGCTCCACCTCCGCGAGCAGTTCTTGTTTGGCCTCGCTGTGGGCCTGCCAGATTTCGGCCAGCGGGATTTTTGCCGCATACCTCAGGTAGAGATTGTCCAGGCGCCACTCCGGGATGTATCGATCATAGATACGATGAAAGGGCGGCGATGTCCAGGTCGTCGCATGCACGCCATTGGTAACCGCATTGATGGGATGGTTGTTGAACATGCAGCGGGAGGTCTCCTCGTGACGCATTGAGACGCCGTTGATATAGCGCGAAAAGTTCAGGGCAAGACCGGTCACGTTGAGAACACCGTTGTAACAGCATTCAGAGGCCATCAGGAAATTGGCCCGCTCTTCGCCCAGAACATGCCGTACCAGCTCTATGGAAACGTACCCATGCCCTGCCGGCACGGGAGTGTGCGTGGTGAATACACAGCGGCGGCGGACTGCCTCTATCTGGATGCTGCTGGCGACATGAAGGCTGCTTCCCCATGTCTGCTCTTCCAGTAATGCCAGAACGACCAGGGCAGAGTGCCCCTCGTTCATGTGATACGCCTGAATACTTCGGTATCCCAGGGCACGCAGCATCGCCACTCCACCCAGGCCCAGGATGACCTGCTGGCACAGACGGTAGTGGTCGTTACCGCCATACAGGTAGTCGGTCAGGCCCTGGTCCCAGGGAGTGTTTTCCGGGATGGCTGTGTCCAGAAAATAGACCGGCAGAGCGTGTCCCGACTCACCACGCACCGGGTACCGCCATGCCTGCACCTGTACCTGACGGCCTTCTATCGTTACCAGCACCCGCTGAGGGAGACGTTCCAGGAACTCCTCAGGACTCCACTCGGCGTCGCTTTCCGACTGGTTCCCGTTGTGGTCCAGGTGCTGGCGGAAATAACCCTTGCGGTGGAGGAGCGTCACCCCTGCTGCCTTGATGCCCAGGTCGGCAGCGGCACGCATGGTGTCGCCGGCCAGTATCCCCAGCCCGCCGCTATACGTGGGCATAGCAGGGTCGAGACCGACCTCCATTGAGAAATAGGCAAATGTCAATGCATCCGCTGGCATCTCAAATGCATTCGACATCATCGTTTAAGACGTGCCTTCCGCAAACCCATGCGGACAGACACAGGCTGAATTGTAACAACTTTATATGGTGACTATCAAGTCAAAGTGCTCGCTCAGTATCTTAATGACACAGCCCTTTGGCATTACGAGGAGTCCCGACAGGTCGGGACGACGAAGCAATCCCGTACAGATTCCCCTCCTGAGGCCTGTCCCGATGGAATCTGGATAAGATGGGAAGGGGAGTTATGAAGATAGTGGAAATAACTCTCTTAATCCCCCTTACTCTAAGGGGGAGATTAAAGGGATGCCCCGACTTGTCGGGGCGAAGAATCTCACTTCGCTCAGTCGTAGGGCGGCATTTTATATGCCGCCATCTCTCTTAAACAGCCTCGGGGTAGCGCCTCCCTCGTCCTGCCCTCATTGACTTTTTTAACGATAACCCTGATAATAACTACAAAAGGAGGTATCAAGATGGGTAAAGCGGTAAAGATAAACATCACCTTGCCCGAGGAAGAATTAAGAGAGGTTGACGCCTTTGCTCGCAAGCAGGGGAATACCAGGAGCGGGTTTATCCTGCGAGCGCTCCACTTTTTCATGAAACAGAAGGAAAGGGAGGAGGAAGAGAGGAAAAGGCGGGGAGAGATGACGGAGGCAATTTCTGAGATAAAGCAGTTGAAGGAAAAGGCCGGCGAGTGGGATGGAGTATCCGAGATACGGAAATGGAGGGACTCGCAATGAAGGCATCCCCGGAATATGTGGTGGATGCCAGCGTGGTGGTCAAATGGTTCTCCCGGTCTGAAGAAGACGTTGAGAATTCAGAAAGATTGCTGAACAGCCATGTTGCAGGAACATCTACGCTGGTAAGTTCTTCGCTGGTCCTCTACGAAGTTTGTAATGCCCTTCGTTTCAATCCCAATTTCAGCGGACAAGACCTGTCAAAGGCAGTCACTAGTCTTCTTAAGCTAGGCCTTGAGTTAGTGGATTTCTCCGAGATATTCGAATCGGCGATTGCACTCGCCTGTTCTCAGGACATCACCGTCTATGATGCAGCGTATATTGCCGTTTCGCAGACACGCCATGTCCCTTTAATCACTGCCGATTACAGGCTCCTGGCCAGGATTAAGGATATCCCCTTCGTCATGCCCCTCAGAGAAACAGACCTTTAGGCCGCGAAAAGTGGAACCATTGACTGAGCAACGTCAAAGCGCCCTAGTCTATCCTGCAAACAGGTCATGAGACCGACGGGTCTATCCTCGTCCTATGGCTTGTAAGAACTCGTCTTCGCCAATCTCAAGTTGCTTAAGGATGTCCGAGAGTAGATATGGGCTAATGCTCTTAGCAGGGTGGATAGGAACAGGAGCCCGGCGGCAATCCGAGTGGTGAAACATTGCGTGGCTCCCTTTCTGCCGCACTTTCTCAAACCCTAGCGCCTGAAGTCCTTTCACCACCTCTCTGGCTTTGAGCGGAGGCAACTTTGTCATACCGCTACTGCGACCCAGTTGGTGCCGATTTCGTCAGGAATCTCCTCGCCACGCTCCTTGCGATATTCGAGGCAGAGCTCAAGCACCTCTTTGATGTTAGCCAGGCATTCCTCGTAGGTCTCACCCTGAGCGTGAGCTTCCGGAATTAAAGGACAGTTGGCAATGTGGAACCCGTCAGGCGCTTTCCTAACAATAACGGTATATTGCATTTTCTCCCTATTGCCCAAATTATAGCACAATTGTGGCAGGACTCTATTCACAAACTTGACGCAAGTGGTTAGTCAACCCTGGCATAGGCCTCATCAACCTCCGCTTGCAGCCCAATGGTCAACCGGATTGCCCTCGCCACCT
Organism: Dehalococcoidia bacterium; assembly: GCA_046497565.1. Taxonomy (GTDB): domain Bacteria; phylum Chloroflexota; class Dehalococcoidia; order GIF9; family AB-539-J10; genus RBG-13-51-36. The sequence goes on along the minus strand of JAWOFK010000062.1, from coordinate 2,894 downwards.
TCATATAATGGTTAATTTCGTCCAGCGATAACCCTCGCCCTTTCCTATCCTTCAAATACTTCGCCCTTATACTTCTATTCCTCTGGCCTTTACCTCATCACCAACAAAGGTCCCCCTATCCTTTAAGGAAAACTCCTCCTCCGTATATGCCAGTGGTTCGATTGGTTCCATTATTCTTGCCTCAGCCATAGCTAAACCAATGGTTTCTAATCGTTCCAAGACGTTCATCCCCTTGAAATCGTCTGATATAGCCACAATATCTATATCACTATGTTCTTCAGTCCTCCCGGTAGCTTGAGAGCCGTATAGAATTACTCTATTGACTTTAAGTCCTTGCTGTAATAAAGCCTGTTTGAACTTGCTTATGGTGTCAATAACTGCTCGATCCATTGAAATGCCTCTTTCGTTTCCTTCAAATACCTTTGGGCCACCTCTTGACCGTATGCCCTTTGAACTTCTCCAAAATCCTCAGGATACCTGGTCACGATGCTTATATCGCTCAACTTGCTAATAAACTCAAACTTCTCCTTGCTTGGTTCAATGCCACTTAATTTTATGAGGTATCTTAGATTGTGTGTTCTGGGTGGCGTCTTGCCTGTTTTTTCTTCAACTTTCGCTTTCAATAGCTTCTCAATCGCTAGGTGGCACATGAAAACGGTATGGATATATCTGCCAGTATTGAACATATGCTCGGCAGTCTCTAAGTCATAGCTGGCAGAGTCTGCCCAGTTCTTAACCTCCTTTTTCATATCCGTATTTTACAAGTAATGTGGCAATCATGCCATTACCACCTTCTTTCAGCGGAGCTTATATCATTCTGAGAAGAAACTGCCAGTGACTGCTTTATTTGGCGACTTACGGTGATGCCACTGCCTAATCAACCCTGGCATAGGCCTCATCAACCTCCCCCTGTAGCCCGACCGTCAACCGGATTGCCCTGGCTACCTTCATATAGTGGTTAAGCGTCCGGGGCTGTCGGGACTTTGTATCCGTTTGAAAATGGATATCAAGCTGGGCAAAAACTGGGGTGAAATAGGGTAGCTCAAGAACTACGGAATACTAAACCACAATTCACGGCCGTACATATGTCTCTCCTTAACTGCTCAAATGTTCTCAAGTTGCTGTTGATAGCTCTTCACAATAAGACTTGTTATCCATCTTGATCTCATTTCGCATCCGCTGCACTTTGACATCCCATTGTTTCTCTCTAATTTGTTGGCAAAGATTCTGAAGAGCTTGCTCTGCAAGCCCTGAATAACCGCCAACAACGATTAGCCCTTCTACCGTTTTCTCGTCTTCATCGATGTCTATCTCATTGGGCAAGCAAGGACCAAAAGGGTCGAAAACGCCGAGATCCTTCTTTTGTCGGTAGTTCTCTTTGTAGCAGTCGACATAGTCCTTCATGTATTTCCCAATGTGGTCAACATATGCGTTCAGTTGTCTGCCGACCTTCTCCCGAAGCTCGGGATTCCTTCCTAATTTCACCTCAATAACCACGAAGTGGAATGGCCCGTTCGCAGAATCTCTCCTGAGCGCAAGCAAGTCCATCTGTGCCTTGTTTTTGTGGTCTGCCACCTGCCGGTCAACGATGATGAACTTGTCGGATGGCGGGTTGTCAGTAATCAAGACTTGTTCAAAGGTTATCTCCTCACCGTAACCTACTTCTCGTATATTACTGCTTAGGGCTTTGAGGTGATTGCTGTGAAAGAAATGATATAGTCTCCCCTGCTGAATTCTGAAGGTTACATATTTACGCTTACTATCGGCATTTTGGGACGTTTCGCTGATGGAAGAGTATTGCCTAAGTTTCCTGAGAATCTTATCCGGCTCATCTAATTGGAGAAACTCTCTGTGTATTCTGGCAGTGTAAGTCCCTCTTCTGTCCGGTATAACCTTCGCAAGGGAGTTACCACGATAGTAGATATTGAAATAGTTTTCGCGGAGTTGAAGGCTGTATTCTCCCCCAGAGTTGTTGATGAGTCTCACTAGCCGTTTAAGTGTAAGATCCTTCTTAGTTCCTTCCCATATATCGGGACTTAAGTAACGCTGAATTACCGGCCGTTCCACCATTTTTGCCCTCCTTATGAATCATTTCGTAGATAATAGGTCTGACCATCGTCCAACTGGACGATATTGTCACATATACTACCGTACTGGTCCGGGTAGAAGGTGTGGATAGGCACAACAAAACGTGGAGCCAAGACTTCGGCTAACTTCTTGAGGTCTTCGACATATGCGTGCCCACTGGTGTGGATTTCCAGCAGTCCGATATTGTTGCACCCAAGAAACTGCGCCAGATCCGTTCGCTCAAGGTAGCCACGCCACATAGAGTAGATGGCCTTTGTCCCGCTACTCACTCCCAGCTTCGGAAGCATTATTCTACGAAAATAGGAGTTGTCCTTGCTCAGAATCACTATGTTTTGTGGAGTGGCCTCTATTTCTTCCCACTCAATTTTAGCTCTCTTGTACTTATAGAGCAGTGTCTTGTCATGTTCCGCCAGCTTCCTAGCATGGGAATACACATACAGCACACGGATTTCCCTCCAATCGAACTGCGGGATGCTCTTGGATGGAATCGAGCGAAGTTTGTCCAGGACGAAGGCGGTGTACAGGTCGATGACAAGTGTTTTGCCGGCCTTCTTAACCGCACGATAAATCGATACTAACCCAACTTCCGCAGTTTGAGGTAAGAGATATTTCTTAGGAAATTTTTCCACGTTCAGACCTGGGGTGGTTGAGGCAAGCTGGGAACGTAGCATCTGTCGGAAATGCCATGTAGTACCAAAAACGGGCCGTTGAAGAGTGGCTATAATCTGCTCATGTACGTGAGGCGTTGCGGACAGAGCAGGGCTAAGAGGGATGGGATCTATTGGGAACTGGTAGAGTCTTACAGG
>JAWOFK010000013.1:0-8692 GCA_046497565.1 Dehalococcoidia bacterium | reverse complement strand
GAGGAAAGTGAGAACCACAAATGTCATAGAGCGGTCGTTCCGGGAAGTACGCCGACGTATACGCCCTATGAGTTGCTTCACAAATTCGCGAAGTGTCGACAGAATAATCTATGGAGTAATTAATCATCTTAATGAATCGTGGAAGGAGAAACCCTTTATCAAATTTACACAAAACAATTGACATCACCTGCCGGCCCCCACAACAATCCTGGCAGATGTATCCGCCGTCGCCTGTGAGGAATGCCTTTTCCCGGAGGAAGAAACAGGGGACAATTAACGACAATACCGCCGCTTTGCTATAATCTCTCTGCATACTGGAGAAAAAGCAGACAGCAAAATTCTGGCAACTACGTCATGGTAAGTCTCTGCTCATAGCAAGCCCAAATGGCTAAGGATTATTATGGAATTTTGGGCGTATCGAGAAACGCCTCGGATACACAAATCAAGAAGGCCTACCGAAAACTGGCCATGCAGTACCATCCCGATCGCAATCCCGGTAAAGAGAAATGGTCTAATGAGAAATTCAAAGAGATAAATGAGGCTTACGCCGTCCTGGGTGACCCTCAAAAAAGAAAGCAGTACGACCAGTTTGGTACCGCGGGTAATGCAGGCGACATCTTCAGCAGTCCTTTCACCACAACCACTTTTGAGGAAATGATGAGGGACCTGGGCGGGGCCGGGTTGAGATTTGATTTCCTGGACAACATATTTGGCGATTTTTTGAAAGGCAGAGGCTCTTCTTTCACTTTCAGAAGCTTCGGCGGCAGGCCCGGCAGAGTCAGGTTCGAAGCTCGGCCGGGGCAAGAAATCAATCTCGATGAGATATTTGGCCAGGCTGGAACAACACAGGATGTTCATTACGAGCTGGCAATTAGTCAACGGGAGGCTTCGCAGGGAGCGAAGAAAATACTGAAGAGAAGGGGCAAAAGGCTGGAGGTCAGGATTCCTCCCGGGGTCAGAACGGGCAACGTTGTCAGATTGCGGAATGCTCGCCAGGTAAGCGATGGCTTGCCCGGCGACATCTTGATCAAAGTTATAGTCGAATAAGCCCGGGCTTGTCCGACGCATTTCTCCTCAGATCAGGCTTCGACCATCGAAAGCCGGATTTCCAGGAACGTAATGTGGGATCAAGGCTGGAGGCATGCTACAATGAACTGTAAAATGGAGGTGAGTTGCGAATAGTTCGATTTGCCAGCCATGGCAAGACTAAATACGGAATAGCGGAAGACAATATTATACGTAGCTTACGAGGCAGCCCCTTCACCCGTTTCAAAGGCCCCGGCAGTCCGGTGGTTTTCGACGGGGATAGCTACGAACTGGATGAGGTGAAGCTACTTGCCCCTTGCCTCCCCTCCAAGATAGTAGGCCTGGGGCTCAATTACCGCAGCCATGCCGAAGAGACCAATCTGGCCATTCCCACCATGCCGCTCATCTTTCTGAAGCCGTCCACCGCGGTTGTGGGTCCCGGTGATGAAATCGTCTTACCCCACGGCTCCCGGCGCGTGGACTACGAGGGTGAACTGGGTGTGGTTATAGGAAGAAAAGCCAGGGATGTGCCACAAGACAAGGCAAGAGACTACGTACTGGGCTACACTTGCGTTAATGATGTGTCAGAACGTTATGCGCAGAGCGAGGATGGTCAATGGACAAGGGCCAAAGGTTTCGATACCTTTGCGCCGATCGGTCCCTGGATCGAGACCGAGGTCGCTCCCGATAACCTGAAGATTGAGACTTACCTCAACGGCGAACTCCGTCAATCGGCCTACACCAACGACCTTATCTTTGGAGTGGACGACCTGGTAAGTTTCATTTCCAGCGTAATGACCCTGCTGCCGGGAGATGTCATCACCACAGGCACCCCTTCCGGCATCGGCCGCATGAATCCGGGCGACACAGTCGAAGTCAGAATAGACAAGATTGGAACTTTGAGAAATTTCGTAGTGGGCCAGAAATGAAGGAGCAAAGAGTAAGCTTTCCCTCCGGCCGGCTTCTCCTCGAAGGAATCCTGGCTATACCGCAAGGTGCCGGCCCTTTCCCGGCAGTAATCGTCTGCCATCCTCATCCTCTCTATGGTGGCAGCATGGATAACAACGTGGTCCACAGCCTCTCTGAGACACTCACACAAGCGTCGCTGGCTTCCTTTAGATTCAACTTTCGCGGAGTGGGCGGGAGCCAGGGCGAGTTCGGTCACGGGATAGGTGAACGAGAAGATGTGGAAGCGGCCATTTCTTTCATAAGCACGGTGACGCAGATAGATGCTGCGAGAATCGGACTTGCCGGCTATTCGGCGGGCGCCGGCTTTGCTTTTCCCGTCGGCTTCAATGACCAGCGAATCAAGGCTCTGGCTGCCGTCTCGCCTCCACTCACTATGTTCGATTTCGACTTTCTCAAAAGCAGTCCTAAGCCCAAATTTATTGTCTCGGGAAGCAGGGATGACCTTACACCCGCTGACCAGTTCCTCCAATTTTGCCGGAACCTTCCCAACCCCGGGGAGTACGAGGTCATCGAAGGGGCGGACCACTTCTGGCGGGGATATGAATCCAGCCTGGCTGCCAAAGTCGCTGACTTCTTCCGCGATGTACTGAAATCCTCAGCGTGATTTCATACAACCGTCCGTCGCTTAAGGGTAAAGCTCTCCTGCCCGATTACAGACTGAGTTTTGCACGGTGCGCACATTAGTGATAGTATTGGGGACTACATCGGTGCATTTGGATTGGAAGAGCTTTCCAGCAAAGAACTCTTCTCCAGGACTGTTAACACAGAGATCCTCATGCCATGCGTTTGAATTGGAGACCGCATAGAGTATTCTACGGCTGGTGGATTGTTGGCGCATGTTTCTTCATTGCGCTGTATATGGGTGGAGTTGTCTTCTACGGATTCACTGCCATCTTCGAACCGCTAGCGAATGAATTCGGTTGGAGCTATACGCAGATTTCAATTGCCGCCTCGCTACGCGGCCTGGAGATGGGCCTCCTTGCCCCAATCATTGGGATGTTCGTTGACCGTTGGGGGCCAAGAAGATTGCTATCCGCTGGATTGATTATCGCCACTCTGGGGTTAATGCTTCTGAGTCGTACCACCTCCCTGGGCATGTTCTACGTAGCCTTCCTGGTACTGGCTATGGGCATGAGTGCTTGTAGCCTGACAGTGCTGATGACAGCAATTGCGAACTGGTTCCGCAAGAAAATAGGCATAGCCACCGGGATCATGATTTGTGGCTACGGATTCAGCGGCCTGCTAGTTCCGGTCATAGTCAATCTTATCGATATGTATGAGTGGCGGATGGCTATCGTCATCCTCGCCACAGGCGTGTTGGGTATATGCCTGCCGCTGGCTCTTTCAGTCCGGCATAAGCCTGAACAGTATGGCTACCTGCCTGACGGTGAAGCGAGTAGCGCCATGACAGGGGATGACCCCCTCGTTCCGGCTGAAGGTGCCGAAGTTAATATCAAAGCGAGGCAGGCTTTGAAGAGCACCACCTTCTGGCACATAACGCTGGCCATGCTGTGTCAGATACTGATGGTAAGTGCCGTGATTACACATGTAATGCCTTATCTCAGCAGCATTGGCGTCACCCGGGCCAGCTCCAGTCTGATAGCTAGCGCAATTCCGTTGACAAGCATCGGCGGCCGCCTCGGTTTGGGCTGGCTTGGCGACAAGGTTGATAAAAGGTGGCTTATGGCTGGCGCCTTTGCCCTGACTGGTCTGGGTCTGCTTTGTTTCGGACTTGCTTCCCCTGAAGCTCTCTGGCTGCTTGTGCCTTTCCTCATCCTTTTCGGTATTGGTTATGGAGGCAACAATGTATTGAGGCCGTCTGCCCTAAGGGAATCTTTCGGTAGAAGCAATTTCGGAGCCATCCACGGCCTCATGGTAGGCATCATGATGCTGGGAGGTATATCCGGCCCACCCCTGGCCGGCTGGGCATTCGACAATTGGGGTAGTTACCAGCCGATATGGCTCGCGTTCGCTGGCCTCGCTGTTGTGGCCTTATTCGTGGTGGTAACCACTCCCAAGGTCAGCACTACAGTCAAACCGGTCGATGAAACACGACGCCGTGATGTATTCTAAATGTCCACCACGAGTTCATGATTAGTCTGCGTCCGTCTTAGAAGCCGTTAACGCCACGTACACCACCGGTGGTTTTCTCGATGTATCTCGTTTGAGCGTAAATGTCTCCGGATATTGCTTGATGAGAGACTGTAATTGTTGATGACCGTAAGTACGGGGATCAAATGCCGGGTCTAACTGACGAAGAACGTGGCCCAACGCCGCCAGATGAATCCATTCCTCTTCCTTGGCAGCCAGCTGAAACCCTTCGAGCAGAAGATTTAAGGGGTCGGATACATCCGGCTTTTCTTCCTTTGCGGCCTTCTTTCTTACTGCCTTGGGTGCGGCCAGCAGATTCTCGCAGTAGATGAACTGGTTGCAGGCGTTGATGAAAGCTTCTGGAGTTTTCTTCTCCCCCACTCCAATAACCGACAGGCCTTCCTCCCTGATTCTTGTTGCCAGTCGTGTGTAGTCGCTGTCACTGGCAACAATACAGAAGCCGCCAACATTCTGACTGTGCAACAGGTCCATCGCGTCGATTATCATCGCACTATCCGTAGAATTCTTACCCACCGTATACCTGAACTGCTGCATGGGCTGAATTGCATGTTTATGAAGCGAATTCTTCCAGCTATTCATGTTGGTAGTGGTCCAGTCTCCGTATATCCGCTTGACCGTTATCAGCCCGAGTTTACTAACCTCAGCCAGGATTTGAGGTAGAAGAGACGCTTGGGCATTGTCGCCGTCAATCAGTACTGCAAACTTCAGTTGTTCAGATTGTTCTTCCACTTTGCACCTCTCTGGTTATCCATTAATTAAACCATACGCTGTAATACAAAAGCTATTTCTGAGCGCGACGAAGCAGCCTGCCACAGACTGTTTCGATGCGTGTCAGTGCTTCGTCAACATCCGGGGCTGCCACCATGCGGTGAGTAACCGCACGCACCAGGTCACCGTCAAGTGGTACTACCTTCACCCCCACCTCCTCCAGGCTTCGTACAAACTCGCCGACGGGTAACTCCGGGGAGAGGCCGAACATCACGATGTTGGTAGGTACGGTGTCCTGGGCCATCCTGATTCCCTCGATGTCTGCCAGCCCCTGTGCCAGACGTTGCGCGTTGGCGTGGTCTTCCGCCAGGCGGTCTACCATTGTTTCCAGCGCCACGATGCCCGCGGCCGCTATAATCCCCACCTGCCGCATGCCGCCACCCAGCATCTTACGGAACTTGCGGGCTCGCTCGATGAAGTCCTTGCTCCCACACAGGAGCGACCCGACCGGCGCACTCAGTCCTTTCGAGAGGCAGAGTGATACCGAATCGACATTCTCAGCAAGCGCAGCGGCAGGTACGCCAACAGCAACCGCGGCGTTGAAGATGCGAGCCCCGTCCAGGTGTACCTTCAGCCCGCGCGTGTGGGCTATGCTGCAAACCTCGTTTGTATAGCCTGTCGCAAGGGCTGCCCCTCCGCAGCGATTATGCGTGTTTTCAAGGCAAAGGAGCGCGGTCTGCGGGTAGTGGATATCCCTCCGCCGGATTGCTCGCTCGATATCAGCCGGATTGAGACGACCGAAACTGTCATTGGGCAAGGTGCGTATAGTCACACCCCCCAGGGCCGCAGCGCCACCCACTTCATACCACAGGATGTGGGCCTCATCTCCCATGATGATTTCATCACCATGCTTTGTATGAGTGAGCACGGCAATAAGATTACCCTGGGTGCCGGAGGTGGTGAAAAGCGCGGCCTCTTTTCCCACTTTCTCCGCGGCCATCATCTCAAGCCGGTTGACCGTGGGGTCCTCGCCAAAAACATCATCGCCGACTTCCGCCTCAAACATGGCCTGTCGCATCGCGGGCGTCGGATGGGTAACAGTGTCACTACGCAAATCAATCACGTTCATCAAACATCGCCTCACAATGCAAATCTACAATAGATTGATACCAATATTATCAAGGAGGTGCCTCAAATCCATCTCACCAGTTCCTCCAGGTCGGCCCTTGAGGACCGAAACTGGCTCATTGGGTCTTCCTGGTCAGGTTGGCCCAGAGCAACGCCGAGGACTACCTTTTTATGCTCTGGAATATTAAGAACATCTTTGACCTCGTCGGCGTAATCCGCAATCAAGCCGATGGGACAGGTCGCTAGTCCCAAAGCATGAGCTGCAAGCACCAGATATCCCACCGCCGTGCCAACGTCGACCATTTGTCTGGTGGAAAAACAATCATCCAGACATATGATAATAGCGACCGGCGCCCCGTAGAAATTGCAGCTTCCTTCATTGACGAAATCGTCGAGAGGGATACCGATTTTGTCCACGTAGGCTTTCATAGACTCGAGCGTCTGTATCCCTCTTTGCTTGATAGCGTGAGGAAGAGGTTTCACTGCTCCAGAGCCACATGATAACCGTTTCTCGCGGTAGGCCTTTGTCAGTGTGCGACTCAGCCTTTCCCTCTCTTTATCCAGTACAACAACAAATTCCCATGGCTGGAGGTTATTCGCGGAAGGAGCATTGGTCGTTAATTTCAGAATTTCTGCAACTGTCTCTCTGGATATCGGGTCCGGCCTGAATGCCCTGACACTCCTCCTGCCCCTTATCACTTCAAGAATATTGATCGGATTTTCCCCCTTCCCGAGCTTGTCCTCATCCGAAAAATACATTATATTACCTGTAATTGTCAATTTGCCCTGCGAAGGGATAGGTCACTACGCTACAGTCTTTCAGTGCGTGAAAGGAGTTGTCTTCTGAATGATACGAGCAAGAATATGGTTTCGTTGCGCTGTGGTACATGACCCGGTTTCTCCCATCATTGTTCAACCGGCTCTCATCGGCTGGGACGCCAGGCAACGGCAGATCGACCTTACAATTGAGAGGGCTTTCAAAGGTGATGAGTTATTACGCCGGATGAAAGGCTGGATAACAGTAGATCCACAGAAGGTTATCGAAGTTGTCAATGAATTTGGCAGGCTGAAGGTTCTGGATGACAGAGAACTGGTCGTTGAAATGGAGGACCGTGCAACCTTCGATAAGCTCAACAAGAATCTCTCTTCTACCTTTGGAAATGAAGTGGATGTGGAATTGATATAAAGATTACTCTTGAACAGAATGATGTAATGTGCAATTTACCTGACGCTTTAAGCGCTAAGGGATAAACCCGGTTCCGCCTTTGGTAATCCGGCTCAGAACACTTAGCTCGTATGGAAAATCCAATGGAGAGGTAACAATGGCTAAGAAGCTATATCAGCGGAAGTTATCAGGCGGAAGAGGGCAGCTTGGCCCCTACCCCATGGAAAGACTGAAAAGGGTCGAGCAGCCCACAACCCGAATCACCGACGACATCCCCAGGTTCGACCAACGGGAGCACGGCTTCGCCCGCGCTATGCGTGGTGATTTCGGGCCCGGGCCCGCACGCGAATTCGAGCGTTTTATCAACAAACACCCTCTGGGAGCGGCCTTCGCCAGCATGGCCGCCCACATGGTCCCGCTGGTTGAAGGCGGGGTAGCCCGGGCAAGAGCTCCCCTGCCTGAAGACCCACAAGCGTTAAGCCGCCATATTAAGCAGCTGGGATACTTTCTGAAGGCTGATATCGTCGGCATCTGCCGTCTGCCGCAATACGCCGTGTACAGCCACGACCTGGCCGGCAAGCCGGTGGAACTCGACCACAAATACGCCATCCTGCTCGTAGTGGACCAGGATTTCGATACCATGTGCGGCTCCACGGGGGATGATTGGATTTCTGGTTCCCAGAGCTTTGTCGGATACTCAACCAGCGCCTTTATCGCCTGTATTATGGCCGACTACATAAGAAGGCTTGGGTACCCGGCCCGGGCTCACCACGTCTTTACCTACCAGGTACTGGTTGTGCCCCTGCTTCTCCTGGCTGGCATCGGCGAGATATGCCGAGCCGGCATTGTGCTTAACCCATTTCTGGGAACACGCTTCAAGGCGGCGGTCGTTACCACCGACCTGCCATTGGAGCCAGACAGCCCGGTCGACTTCGGCCTCCAGGAATTTTGCCGCCGGTGTCTCAAGTGCGCCGCCGAATGCCACGCCGGGGTTATCCCTGACGGCGAAAAGGTTATGCTAAACGGCTACGAAAACTGGCGATTTGACGCCGACCGTTGCAGCAAATACGGAGTTAGCAATCAGGGCGGCTCTTCCTGCGGACGCTGCATCAAGGTCTGCCCCTGGAATAGGCCTGAAGGCCGGACCCTCGATTTAGTAAGGTGGATGGCGAGACATGCTCCATTCCTGGACGGGTTGCTGGTTAAGATGGATGATGTCCGGCGTTATGGCAAACGGGACGAGAGGTACAAGTGGTGGCTTGACCTGGAAGAAGTCGACGGCGCCTTAAAAATCCCCAGAAAATCCAACTAAGGCAACCGTACAAAGTAACTTGAACGGCTCTTGAAAACGGAACACAACTTAACATTGTGCGGCTTTGCAGCCACTCCAGCCGCTAGCCCAACTTCCGCAGTTTGAGGTAAGAGATATTTCTTAGGAAATTTTTCCACGTTCAGAGGTGGAGTGGTTGAGGCAGGCTGGGAACGTAGCATCTGTCGGAAGTGCCATGTAGTACCAAAAACGGGCCGTTGAAAAGTGGCTATAATCTGGTCATGTACGTGAGGCGTTGCGGACAGAGCAGGGCT
>JAWOFK010000010.1:0-14078 GCA_046497565.1 Dehalococcoidia bacterium | reverse complement strand
GAAGGGAGAGCGGATACATATCAGGCAAACCGGAGACCCCGAGCCCTTCCATCTCGAGGTCTATCGCGCTCTGGGGTTGCCTCCTAATCCACTCAAGACCAAACGAATGAAAAAGATGTAGTGTCCATAAAACGCCTGGTTTACCTGTTTTAGCTTCGGTTTTGGGTGGTCAATGGTAAAGATGGGCTAAGTGCTAAATACTAAACAACATCAAATCACCGAAACCCAATGTCCAAAAGGGTGTTGAATTTGGAACCTGGATATTGGGATTGGTTTAGGATTTCTCCACTACTGAGTCTGGCTTGGAACAAAGTCACGGAGGTTAAGGCCCAACACTTCCTCCCCATTCCAGCGACTTTTCTCCAGGCTATACACAATATCTATGCAGGACGGAATTTCCTTCCCTGTTCTCTGCGACACAAAATCCACAGCTTGCCAGATTACATTGCCTTGTTTCAGTTTTAGCCTCAACCACCCACCCTGGTTGCCGAAGTTACGACACTCGATCACCTCGACCTGCCGGGACAGAAAAGTCGGCCGCGGATTACCTCGGCCAAAAGGGCTCAATTCCTGCATAAGCTTGAAGGTCTCTCCTGTAAAAGTAGATAAGGGAAGTTCGGCATCAACTACCAGTTCTGGGCGGAGGTCAAGATGGCCCAGTCGGTCCATAGCCAGGCTCATAAGCCTTTCTTCCAGTTCAGCCAGATTTTGACGAGGCACAGTGAAGCCAGCCGCTAAGGGATGCCCGCCGAAGGCGGTAAGCAGGTCATGGCAATCTTCCAACGCCGACATGATATCAAACTCAGCTATACTGCGACAGCTAGCCTTACACTGCTCTGGATCCAGGCTGACGATAACAACGGGCTTATAGAATTCATCTACCAGTTTGCCAGCAACAGGCCCGATGACACCGATGGAGTAGCTTTCGTCAGCCTCCATAAGCAATGGCAGGTGCACCTTGGCGGCCAGTTTTTCCCTCGCATGGCCTAATACTTCGCTGCTTAATTTTTGCCGCTCGGCATTCTTCCCTTCCAGTTCCAGGGCCAGGAGACGAGCTTCCTCTCGTGACTGAGTGGTGAGTAGCTGGTAACTGGTAGAGGCATTGTTCACCCTGCCAGCGGCGTTGAGGCGAGGCCCCAGCACCCAGGAGATATCCTCACTACCAAGTCTGCCTGGCTTCAGCCCGGCCAATTTGACCATTTCCTGGATTCCCAAGCGGGAGCTACTATTGAGCTCTATCAGCCCTTGCTTCACCAGGTAACGATTCTCACCGACCATGGGAGACAAATCCGTAACGGTGGCTAAAGCCACCAGGTCCAGCAATCTGGCCAGCCATTTCTCCCTGCTATCTTTATGAAACAGCGCTTGCACGAACTTGAAGGCAACACCAGCACCGGCTAAATCGGGATAGGGATACGCAGAATCCTTTCGCTTCGGGTCAACCACAGCTACGGCTTGAGGCAACCTCTCTAACGGAATGTGGTGGTCGGTGACAATAACATCGATCCCCAGTTTCTGGGCTCGTTTTACCTCATTAATGTCAGTTATGCCACAATCACAAGTGATAATCAGACTTGCTCCCTGGGTATGAAGCGTCTCTATCGCTGAAGTATTCAGTCCGTGGCCTTCGCTGAAGCGGTCAGGAATATAGAGAAGGACTTCGGCGCCGAGCCTCGACAGCCCCTCGGCAAGGATAACTACAGCTGTGACGCCATCAACATCAAAGTCACCGTATATACCGACCTTTTCCCGGGAAAGCACAGCCCTGTAAACCCTGCTTACAGCTTGCGAGATATCGGGAAGCTGGAAAGGATTACCTTCTAACCTCTCGTCAGCAGCCAGGAAAGGTTCAATTTCTCCTGGCTTAACACCACGATTGTAGAGGAGCTGGGCGATTACACGAGGCAAGGCAGAAACATTTAAGTATTCATCTGGCACCGCAGGCAAGATTGTCCATCGGGCTCGTTGATTCAATTTTGCACCTAAGCTTACTGCCCTGGCTAGAATCGCTAACTATATCACAGAAAAGTCTTTAACAAAATGTCTTTCCCAGTCCCGACTTATCGGGCGAAACAATCTCTGCGGCTGTTTGCAATGACAGGGGGCTTCCTAATCAGCGAAACCGCGGATTAGGGATAATTTGACCATTACGCCAGGCAATAAATATAATCCACATCGATGAGGGTAGCTTTCTACACATTGGGGTGTAAACTCAATCAGGCTGAGACGGAGTCTCTGGCCGACCGTTTTAGCAAAGCCGGATTTCAACTTGCTTCGCCGGGTGAGGGGGCAGATATTTATATTGCCAATACCTGCACAGTCACCCACATTGCCGACCGCAAGTCACGCCACTGGCTCAGGCTGGCAAGGCGAAGAAATCCCCGCGCCCTGATTATTGCCACTGGCTGCTATGCCCAAAGAAATCGGCAAGAGCTAGCCCAGCTTGTTGACCTCGTAGTCGATAACGAACAAAAAGAGCACCTGCTTGCTTTTGCCCAAGCCCTCCCCCTCGAAGGGAGAGGGCTGGCTGAGGGTGGAGCAAACCGGCCTCAGATGCCCGCCGCCGTCAGGACTCGCAGCCTCGTAAAGATCCAGGATGGCTGTCACAGCTCGTGCACATATTGCATCGTACCCAGGGTGAGACCTCATGAGTATTCGCTGCCCGCTTCCGCGATTATCGACGAAGTCAAGCAGAAGGCGGTCCTGGGCCACCAGGAAGTTGTTCTCACCGGGACTAAAGTTGGCAGCTACGAAAGCAACGGTGTCGACCTCGCAGATTTGCTGCGCCGTATTCTCCGCAGTACAGGCATCACAAGATTACGTCTCTCATCTTTGCAGCCTTCAGAAATATCCCCTGAATTGCTTGCCCTGTGGCAGGATGATCGGCTTTGTCGGCATTTTCACCTGGCGCTGCAAAGCGGAAGCGAGACCGTGCTTCGAAGGATGCGAAGGAACTATTCCCTCCACCAATATCAGACAACAGTCAAGTTGATCAGAGAGGCGATGCCAGACGCCGCCATCACCACAGACATCATTGTCGGTTTTCCCGGGGAAAGTGATGACGAGTTCGAGCAGAGCTATTCATTCTGCCTGCAAGCTCGTTTCGCAAATATTCATGTCTTCCCTTTCTCACCCCGCCCTGATACAGCGGCAGCCGCTATGGCCGGGCAGATAGCAGACAAAGTCAAGCAAGAGCGCGATCAGCGGATGCTGGAGCTATCTCAAAGCTCCCGGCGTCGTTTCCACCAGCAGTTCTTGGGGCAGACCATGCCGGTCCTCTGGGAGAAGGAAACCAGTCGCGCAAGCAGCATATACTCAGGGCTGACCGGCAACTATATCAGGGTATTCGCCCACAGCGAAAAGCCTCTGAACAACGAGATAACGCCTGTTAGACTGGCAGAGTTACACGGCCAGGGAATATGGGGAGAGATGGTGGATGAAAATCCAGGTTAAGGTGAAGCCCAATTCCAGGACCGAAGAGCTTAACCGCGAAGGGGATAGCTTCATAGTCAAGGTCAAAGAGCCGCCCCGGGACGGCAAGGCCAACCGGGCAGTCATCAAATTGCTGGCGGAGCATTTCGGCGTTCCCCAGAGCCAGGTCAGAATTCTGAGCGGACTCAGGAGCAGCAGCAAAGTCATTGAAATTGTATAAGGCTAGCGGGAAGGCGTTTCAAACGTTTTACAGAGCTTTCCGTAGCTTCACACCAGCTTCAGAGCAGGTTGAATTTGCACATAAATTAGTGATAGACGAAAGCCATGCTGTGAGAAGTCACCCGGGAAGTAGTCTGTTCTTGAGATAGCGTACAGCGCGGCAAGTATGAACTGCTAGGCTGGCGGTGATAAACCGGGGTATCAATAACCATAAAGGATTCACTCCCAATGCCATGAACAAAGCGGCCTCTTCCACTACGCTGTGGTTGATACCGATAGAAATATGAAGGTGCTCCAGTTCTTCCTTTGTCAAAGCTCCCTTTCTGACTTCCTCGATAATAACGGCGCTGCCATATAGCAGGCCAAAGCCAGCGCCGGTTATCCACATAGCCACTGCTCCCTCTGGAAGTCCCAGGACTTTCATCAACGGCTTGAAAAACTTGACCACATGCTTGATCCATCCCAGAGATTCGAAAGAATAGAGCAGCGTCAGAACTAGCATGATGATTACGAAAATCCTGCCGCACAAGCGCAGCGTGTCAATAGCCCAACCCTTTACAACATCGATGAACGCCGTATGAACTGCGAGGTCAACCGGCGAACCTATGCCCTGGCCAGTGTCGGTGAAAAACTGGGAGACAATGAACACGGCCAGAATAGCAGCACTAAGGCGAACCATGGTTGCCTTGATAATATTCAAACCGGATTTGTGCTGGACTATTCCTTCCACAATAAGCATGTGGGCAATCGTTATGAATAAGGCAATCAAGGTCATCTGTCCGATGGTAAAGGGAAGGATTACCATGATGGCAATGGCAGCGTAGAAGCTTACTGTCATTGCGATAACAATCGGCAACGCTGCCGCAGCAGGCAGGTTGATAAGGTTCATCAAGGGGTGCAGCAGGAAATCTAGTCGATCTAGCCAACCACTCCACTGAATAAGAGCTGCGACAAAGGAGACGGGGACAACGATTTTGCATATCCAGACAAAACTGCGCCACCCCCTTGTGGTTCCCATGCGGAGGCCCTTTTTCAGTTGGGTCCGGAAATCAGCCATCTTATTGCAGGAAGCTACTCAACGATTCTGGAGCGCCTTTGCTCCCGAACTGTGAAGCCAGATGCACGCCCCCGTTGTTCCATCGCCTCTAAGACTGCTCGCTGTGGACTGCCTCTGGTTTCAGGACAGGTGGCGTTAAGGCCGGCGGCATTACTGGCCATGATAAGCGAATTCTCAAAATTGGCTCCCAGAGCGTGGTAGGCGGCAAAAGCACCCACAAAAGCATCTCCGCAACCTACCGTGTTGGTCACATTTAGGCCCAGTTCATTAAGAGGCAGGGCAGGGACTTCCATCGTCAGGCCGCGAACTGGCTCAACCATCACTGCCCCTCGGGCGCCAAGCTTGAGCACTACGTGATTGTGGAATCCTAGCTCCTGCAATCGCTCTATGCTCGCGTCTAACTCTTCTGTTCCCAGCAGGGCTCTCGCCTCTGTTTCGTTCAAGAAGACGACCTCTACCTCTTTGGCAATCGACTGCAACGCCTTTCGGTTGGGTCTTACCAGAATTCCCGGGTCCCACAAGACCGGAACAGCACGCTGCTCTGCCAAAGCTATCAACTCCTCTGCCACCTCCAGGGGAGGATCGGTGAGGACGATCCCCCGACATTCCTCCAGTTGCTGATTGAGCTGCGCTATGTTCAGGTGTTCCCCACCGAGTCTGGTATTAGCCCCCAGGTGACTGGCAATAACATTCTGTCCCGCCTGGTCAACCAAAATATAAGCCTGCCCCGATTCTTCTCCCGCAATACGGCAAATTTCTTCGCTGATGACTCCTTCGGCCTCAAAGACGTCAATTTGCTGGCGGGCAATGTCATCCTCCCCCAGAGCACCGACCAGCGCAACTTTCCTGGTTCCCAAAATCCGCGCTGCCGCCACCGCAACGTTGCCCCCCGTCCCTCCCGACACGCGGGTGATACGTTTGACGGCAACTTCTTCTCCAGGCAGCGGCAGCCGCTCTACGAAGCAGCTAATATCCCAATTTATGGCGCCACATACTATTAAGCTGGCCATATTACTCCTCCAATATGCGCGACAGAAACAGATCCACAAAGCGAGGCCCATCCACAGCGCAAGCTACGTGTGTTGACTGAAATTCATCAGCTGACAGCTGAGGGCTATCGAATGGCAGGATACGAGTAGCACCTCTGTCCCAACCATTCCCTTCAACCACTTCCACCCCTGCCGATGCGAACTCGAACAAGGAAGCGTCCAGCAACACTGCCAGAGCTAGAGGGTCATGCATTGTACAGCATCCGTGATGTCTTACTTCGTATTCCACCAGTTGCGCTGCCAGGCGTGCGGCCGGTGTCTGACTGGCCTTAACTTGCTCCAGATGCTGACCATACAGGCAAGCCGTCGGGTCCATAGTTACGTCCAGCCCCACGGCAAAGATATCGGCCCCGGAGTCGAACACCACATGAGCAGCCTCGGGGTACTGCCAGATATTGAACTCGGCAACCGGAGTCCGGTTTCCCTTGCCATAGGGCGTAAGACCATAAGCACCTCCCATGAGAACCAGCCTGGCCAGGAGTGCCGGCAGTTCTCGATGCAGCCGGAAGGTATGAGCTAAATTGGTTAGAGGACCTGTTGCCACCAGAGTAATCTCACCGGGGGCAGCCAGAACCGACCGGGCAAGCAAATCCCAGGCTTTGCCCCGGTGCAGCGGCACCTCTGGCTGGGGCAAGCCACAGTTGCCCAGTCCCTCTCGACCATGGTGGCTTAATGCGTCTTCCAACGGCCGACTCAAAGGGTTTGCTGCTCCCATCGCTACCGGGATACTACCTGCACCCAGATACCCCAATACCCGGCGAGCGTTGGCGCTGGTCATTTCCACAGGAGCATTGCCCGCCACCGTGGTGATGCCCAGAACTCGGACCTCGGGTGACTTCAAGGCTAAGATTAGCGCCAGGGCATCGTCAATGCCCGGGTCCATATCCCAAACAACTTTCTGCATCGAATCCCAGAAGATATACTATATCAGATTTCGGAGAAGCATAAAGAGGCGGGACAAGGGTGAAGAGCTCACAAGGACCAGAAGACTGTCTAAGAAGAAACGCTCCAGAATTTAAGACCCCAAAGATTTGTGGTACGGAATCAGCCCCCCGGTCTCTACCATATCTATGAACCATGTCGGGATTATAAGGCGAAACTCAAACTCCTTACCCGTGTTGAGGTTCTTGATAGTCCCCTGCCTCAGGTCAATTGCTATCTCCTGCCCGGTCTCAAATTCAGCGGAGATTCCCGGCAAGTCTATGGCCGGGCAGCCGAGGTTCCAGAAGTTCCGGAAGAATATCCTGTGGATTGAATCGGCAACCACAGCCTGGATACCCTTGAACTTCAGGGTCTCCGCAGCCTGCTGTCTGCTCGAACCGATGCCGAAGTTCTCTTCAGCAACTATGATGTCGCCGTTCTCGACCCCGGCGATAAAATCCCCCGGTACATTCTCGCGATGCCCGACATCGCTCAGGCCGCTCCTTATGATGAACTCTTCATACTGGCTCTTGCTTGTCTCATCACCACCCATGATGAACCTCCCAGCAAAGAGCTCATCAGTGTCAACATCCTTGCCGAATTTCCAGACACGGCCTTTGAGTTCCATCTATGCCTCCTGGAAAAACTCCCGTGGGTCACTTATTTTGCCTTTCAACGCAGAAGCTGCCACAGTCGCTGGCGATGCCAGGTATATCTGCGCAGTCGCATCCCCCACCCTGCCTTGAAAGTTGCGATTTGCCGCACTTATGCAAACCTCACCCGGTCCCAGTATGCCCATGTGCGCCTCCATGCACGGACCACAGGTAGGTGGGCCTACCATAGCCCCCGCCTCCACGAAT
Source organism: Dehalococcoidia bacterium (assembly GCA_046497565.1). GTDB lineage: Bacteria > Chloroflexota > Dehalococcoidia > GIF9 > AB-539-J10 > RBG-13-51-36. The sequence goes on along the minus strand of JAWOFK010000010.1, from coordinate 6,540 downwards.
GCTGCAATTAAACCCTCTGCCAGAGCCGCCTTGAAGACTTCCTGTGAGGCCGGTATGACGATAACCTTGGTAAACTTGTCTACCTTTCGCCCCTTGAGTATTGTGGCGGCAATCCTGAGGTCCTCCAATCGTCCATTGGTGCACGAGCCTATGAACGCCTGGTCGATTCGGGTTCCCTCCAGCTCAGTAACGCCCACAGCATTGGACGGCTTTGGCGGCACGGCAACGACGGGCTCCCTAATATCATCAGCGCGAAACTCGAGTGTTTCCGCATACTCTGCATCCCCGTCACTCTGGATGAGCTCGACAGGGTGGTTAGTTCTTGCCCTCAAGAAATCCAGCAGCTTCCGGTCAGGTTCGATGATTCCATTGGTCGCACCTGACTCTATTGCCATGTTGGTCAACACCATCCGGCTCTCGATGCTCATCTGCCTTATTGTAGAGCCCGTAAATTGAAGAGACTTGAATAGGGCACCGCTTACCCCTAACCTTTTCAGTATGGTAAGCATCAAATCCTTCGACATAATTGGAGGCAGCAGTCGGCCTTCAACGTTTATCCTGATAGTTCCCGGCACCCGCTCCCATAACCTTCCTGTTTTGAAGACTACGGCCATCTCATCGACGCCGATCCCGGTAGCAAAAGCCCCAACCACGCCCGAAGTCGTGGTATGGCTATCCACGCCAACAAGAGTAGTTCCTGGCAGCACATGCCCCTTTTCCACAAGCACCTGGTGGGCTATGCCTCCCTTTCCAACTTCATAGTAGCTTTCTATGCCTTGTTCGACGACAAATTTCTTTATGTTGAGACACTTCTTCGCCGTATCTATATCCTTGTTGGGCACGTAGTGGTCAAGCACTACTATTATGCGGGCGGGGTCCCATACCTTTTCAACGCCCAGTTCCCTGAATTTGGCGATCGTATGCGCACCTAGCGCATCGTGTATCATAGCCCGGTCCACAGAGACCTCGACAAGCTCGTCCGGCCTGACAACTTTCTTGCCAGCTTTCTTGGCCAGTATCTTCTCTACGAGAGTCATTTGCATCTCCCCGTTTCGGAAATCCCTATCTTACCCGATTCACCCAGTTTGCCGCAAATGCTATCGGGCAGCACGCGCCTTTGCATGAAGAGGCACCGACATGATATTTTTCAGCCAGTGGCTACTGAGGAAGTTATTGAGCTCTTAGAACGGGAATATGGCTCCAGAGAATGGCATGCGGACAGAGAGCCTATTGACGTACTCATAGGAACCATACTGTCCCAGAATACCTCGGACGCAAATTCGGGAAGAGCCTTTGCCTCTCTTAAAGCCGGCTTCGACAGCTGGGCAGCTGTAGCTTCGGCTCCAGTAGAGAGCATCACCCAGCTCATTAAGTCCGGGGGATTATCCCGAATCAAGGCCGTTCGGATCAAGCAGGTACTTGAGCAAATCGAAAAAGAGCAGGGTGGTATCAGCCTCGATTCCCTCAAATCGATGAACATGGCTGAAGCTGAAGCCCGCTTAATGCGTCTGCCTGGAGTAGGGCATAAGACAGCTAGCTGCGTGCTACTCTTTTCGCTGGGGAAGCCATCGTTGCCGGTGGATACCCACGTTTTTCGGGTAGCCAGACGCTTGGGACTAATTGATTCCAGCGTGTCCGTGGAGAAGGCACATAGCTTGCTCCAGGAGCAAATTCCACCCTCAAAGGTGTATCAATTCCATATCCATATGATAGAGCATGGCAGGCAGGTATGCCGCGCTCGACACCCTCGCTGCAATGCATGCACATTGAGCGACGTTTGTCCCAGCTCGCTTTACTAAGCTAGTCCGGTAAGCAGATGGTATAATAGCCGTATGGCACAAATACTGAAAAGTAAAAACCTGGCTACCAAGTTTCAGATAATGCTGGAAATAGCAGCAAATCAGCCTAATATACAGCAGAAAGATATCGCCCCCAGACTGGGCATTAGTTCGCAAGCGGTTTCCGAGTACGTGAAGGAATTGATAAAGGACGGCTGGCTAAGCTCCGAGGGTCGCTCCCGATACAGGGTAACTAGAGAAGGTGTAGACTGGATTTTGCAGATGTCCCGACAGTTACACAGTTATGCCTGGTTTGTGAGCAAGGTCGTGGCTGACATATCAACCTCCACCGCCATAGCCGATAGCGACTTATCCGCGGGTCAACCAGCATCGCTCTATATGAAGGACGGATTATTCTTCGCCTCCGAGGTCATAAGTGATAAGGGCGCTAAAGGAATAGTCGTAACCGAGGCCAAAAAGGGGCAGGACGTTGGCATTGGCAGCGTTGAAGGAGTAATAAAGATAGAGCCAGCTAAAGTAACCATAGGCAAAGTACCCAATGTGCAGGATGGGGGTTCCATGAGCACCGACCTTGCCCAATTGGAAAAGGAAGCAAAAGAAGCGAGGCTGGTGGGGACAATGGGCACGGAAGCGCTGGTAGCCCTGCGGCAGATAGGTATGAAGCCTGACTATCTCCACGGTGTCAGGGAAGCAGCCATAGAGGCAGTTTACTGTGGCCTGCCCTTCCTGGTTGTTTGTAGTGAGGACAAGGTTCCCATTCTGGTGCAGAGACTGGAGGAGGAGCACCTGGATTACCAGGTTATCGACTTGCGTCAGAATTTTTCCGCAGCGTCTAATAGCTAGGTGCCCGCTACTGTGGATCTCCTGCGCCCTTCGGTTCCTGTCATCTTGAGTCCCGATCCATCGGCATTCGTCAGAATAATATTGTCAGACGCTCCCGCCGAAAAGCCTTGACATCCGTTTTGAGGCATTTTATAATAAGCCTTAATCAAGCAGAGTTGCATAAAACAAACTACACTTGTCGCCAAGGAGGTAAAATGGCCCGCATAAAGAGCTTTCATAAGCAGATATTTTCCTGGAGCACTAAGCGGCTGCTGGTGATTTCGAGCGCGGCTGTTGTCCTGGCTCTTGTCCTGGCTCTTGTTGTTACAGCCTGTGATAGTCCTGCCGAGCAAATACCAGCAGAACCACGACAGTTTGTTGACGACCTGGGAAGACTGGTCACCGTCGAGGGAATACCCCAGAGAATCATCTCCCTGGCTCCCTCTAATACTGAGATTCTGTTCGCTCTGGGTCTGGGGGGCAAAGTGGTGGGAGTTACAGACTGGTGCAACTATCCGCCGGAGGCTCTGGAGAAGGAAAAGATAGGTGCATATGACACACCAAACATAGAGAAGATAGCTGCTCTTAACCCTGACCTCATATTAGCCGCGCATGGCATTCCTCTAGATGTTATCGATGCTCTGGAAAACCTGGAACTTAGCGTATTTGGTATAAAGACTACCGATTTAGATGACTTGCTCGGTGATATCAGAACAGTAGGAAATATAACCGGTGAGGAAGCGGAGGCCAATGCACTTACATCTGAAATGGAAAGCAGGATTAAAGCAGTGACTGACAAGACCGAAGAATTGGAGCAAAGGCCAAGGGTCTTCTATATCGTCTGGCATGACCCGTTGTTTACCGTTGGGTCAGGGACTTTCATCCACGAGCTAACTGCAAAGGCAGGCGGAGTGAATGTTTTCGGAGATGTCACCGGTTACCCGATTGTCTCAATCGAAGACGTCCTTGCCCGCAATCCTGAAGTGATCATTGCCGGCGAATTATCATACGAGTGGGCGAGTAACGGGACTGAACTTGAGAATACCGACGCAAGACAAAACGACAGGGTCTATCAAGTCGAGGATGACTTAGTTCAACGCCCGGCTCCTAGAATAGTCAACGGCTTAGAATGGTTCGCCCATTTCATTCATCCGCAGATATTTGATGAGCCTGAGGATAGCTAAGTGAAGGTTTATTCCTCCCTGAGCGGAAAGAGGAACTGATATGAAAAGGAAGGGCTTGATTCAAGTTTATACCGGGAACGGCAAAGGAAAGTCCACTGCTGCTATCGGTCAGGCAGTTCGCGCTGCCGGCCATGGTCTTAAGGTCGGCTTGGTCTCTTTTTTTAAGGACCCTGAGGCATACGGGTACGGTGAATACAAATCCCTGGGAAAGCTGGGGATAAAGACCTTCGTTTTCGCCAGGAAACATCCCCACTTCTACAAGGAACTGAATCCTGACGACGTCTGCCAAGAATGCCTCAACGGACTGGAGTTCATCGAGGAACTTTTCCAGGACCGGTCCTGGGATATGCTGGTCCTGGATGAGATAAACATTGCCGTGCGCGACGGCTTCCTGAAAGAAGAAGAGGTCCTCTCTCTTCTGGAGGCAAAGCCGGAAAAGCTCGAGCTTGTATTAACCGGCCGGGGCGCCACCGAAAGGATTATAGGCAAGGCACATCTGGTCAGCGAAGTGAGGGAAGTTAAACATCCTTATAGCCAGGGAATAAAAAGCCGGGAAGGCATTGAATATTAAACTGCACTCTAAACATGGCACGGACTGTATCTGAGGCGTTCAGCGGACCTGTTATCCCTTACGCTATTCGGCCGCAAAGGAGGGTGTACTCTTTAGTCGGGCTTGCTGGATTGCTCATAGTGGTAATCATATTTGCCACTACTCTGGGAAGCGTTCCGATACCCTTTACCACCACTTTTCAAGTCCTCCTTTCCCAACTGCCCTTCGTTAATATAACCCCTTTCTCTCCCGAAATTTTCGGGGCATCGTTGAGCCTGGAAATTATGGAAACGATAATTCTGGATATCCGGCTTCCGCGCATCATTCTGGCAGGTTTAGTAGGAGCGGCCCTGGCAGTAGCTGGAGCCACCTATCAGGGCCTGTTTCGCAATCCTCTGGCTGACCCTTATCTGCTAGGTGTGGCATCAGGAGCCGGGCTGGGGGCTACCGTGGCCACACTCACTCCTTTCGCATTGGCCGGGATGGCTTTTGGAGCCGTGCCATTATTTGCCTTCATCGGCGCCATAGGCGCCGTCACCGTGGTCTACTTGCTGGCTCGTGTGGGCAAGACCATGCCGGCCACCACGCTTATCCTGGCCGGAGTAGCTCTAAATGCTCTCCTGGCCTCCATCACCTCCTATCTCATGACCATTTCCGGTGAACAATTGCAGGGGATTGTATTCTGGCTGCTGGGGGGGCTCTATCTGACCAGATGGCCCCAGGTGTGGGTGGTCTTTCCTTCTGTATTGGCAGGCCTCATAGTCATCTGGATTCATGCCCGGCCACTCAACGTGATGCAGCTTGACGAAGAGCAGGCCCAACAACTGGGCATCAATGTGGAAAGGGTCAAACTCATATTGCTGGCTGCTGCTACCCTCATCACCTCCTCCGCGATTTGCTTCACCGGCCTTATTGGTTTCGTGGGCATACTGGTCCCTCACGCAGTAAGGCTTGTTTGGGGACCTGACCATCGGTTTTTGCTTCCTCTATCTACGCTGGTTGGTGCCGTTTTCCTCATCCTGGCCGATACCTTAGCCCGTACTATAATACCGCCTACGGAGATTCCCGTGGGAATAATTACTGCTCTCTGTGGAGCACCTTTCTTTCTTTATCTATTGCGAAAAAGGAAGGGGCTTGCTTTCTTCTGAGAGGATGCGCACCATGATTGAGTTACACGATGTTAGCCTGGGCTACAACCATCAAGCCATCTTGCACAATGTGAATATGAAGGCCATGCCCGGCAAAATACTGGGGCTCGTTGGCCCCAATGGCTCGGGGAAGTCAACCTTGATCAAGGGATTGGCCCGCGTAGTAGGCCTATTCTCTGGGCGTATCTTGATCGACAGCCGTGATATAGGAACTATTAAGCGACACGAGCTGGCTCGCCTTGTTGCCACGGTGCCCCAAAACCCTGCTTTACCCGGGGCATTCACTGCTTTTGAGGTAGTGCTTATGGGACGGACGCCTCACCTCGGGCTGCTTCGCTACGAGGGGGGAGATGACCTCGCTATCGCCTGGGAAGCAATGAAGGCAACCAATACACGATCTTTCGCTGAGCGAAGAGTCAGCGAGCTCTCGGGCGGGGAGAGGCAAAGACTTATCATCGCCCGGGCACTAACCCAGCAGCCAAGGGTGATACTTCTTGACGAGCCGATTGCAAATCTGGACATAAACCATCAAGTGGAGATTCTCAATTTGGTCAAGAGTCTTTGCCTCGAGCAAGGCCTGACCGTCATTACCGCTTTACATGATTTGAACCTGGCTGCTCAATACTGCGATTGGATGGTTATGCTTAATGGAGGCAAAGTCTACGCTGAAGGCAAACCGGCTGACATACTGACAGCTTCCAATATCAAGCACGTTTACGGTGCCGAAGTATGCGTTTATCCCCACCCTATTAATAAGCTCCCCATCACCCTTATCACGGCCGGCAGGGGCCATTCATAAAGGCCACAAACCTGGAATCTGTGGGAACAGCGGCTGCCTGAAGCACAGCAGGTGATGTCAATTGTTTTGTGTAAATTTGATAAAGGGTTTCTCCTTCCACGATTCATTAAGATGATTAATTACTCCATAGATTATTCTGTCGACACTTCGCGAATTTGTGAAGCAACTCATAGGGCGTATACGTCGGCGTACTTCCCGGAACGACCGCTCTATGACATTTGTGGTTCTCACTTTCCTC
>JAWOFK010000093.1:0-33737 GCA_046497565.1 Dehalococcoidia bacterium | reverse complement strand
CCAAACTACACGTCCACTTGAACACTTCCTCCTCCCACCTCCCCACATCCACCTTGAGTTTCACGGCTAACTGCTCTATGCTTTCCATTGAGAGACCTCCTTAATCTAAAGATTGACTTTCCAGCCATCTCGAAATTCTGTGGGGTCTCTCTTCTATTTGCAACCCCGACCGACCAAAATGTTACAGTAACCAAATCGGCGGCTGCTGGTCGACAGGACCTGACAAGGAGCCGCCTACTCGTAGAACCAGGAGACAATCTGCTGCCGTACACGCTTCTGTAAATGATTTGACCTGCTCCGTCCTCAATCCAAGGGCGGGTTTTCCTGTGAGAAACGTAGTGATGATATAATATGCACAGCGAAAATGTTTACCAAGACCAAATACATCCTGGCTGCTGTAATACTGGTAACGATAACGTTGAGTGTCAGTATTTGGGCTCTTTCTCCTCCCCCGACATCTAGCCCACCCCAGCTTGAAAACTCAACCCCGCATACCGACCCCGATTGGACATTTCCGGACAGCGAGCCAGCTACTCCCTTGCCTGACTTCCCACCGGTAATCGCCAGTACAATGCCCTCAGTGGTTTCTGTGACTACGGAGATGGTCGTCTCTTCCTTCTTCCGTCAATACACCGAACATGCCGCCGGGTCGGGGATAATTATCGACGACAAAGGATATATAGTCACCAACAACCATGTAGTTGAAAATGCCCAGAGCATCTACGTCGAGTTACACGACGATAGGACCTTCCCCGCCAGTATGGTGGGTAGTGACCCATTATCTGACCTGGCGGTGATAAAGATAGATGCGGCGGACTTATCCTATGCTGGTTGGGGCGACTCAAGCTCGCTACTGCTTGGCCAGTGGGTAATAGCGATTGGCAATGCTCTGGGCGAAGGAATAATAGCGACTGAGGGCATTGTCAGCCGCTTAGATGTGACGGTGAGTATTGAGGGAAATATCCTTTACGACTTAATTCAAACCACAGCCGCTATCAACCCCGGCAACAGCGGTGGCCCACTGGTGAACATGGCCGGTGAGGTGATAGGCATCACCAGCGTCAAGATAGTTGCGGCCGGGGTAGAAGGCATGGGCTTTGCCATAAGCAGCGATCAGGCCAAGCTTATTATCCCCGATTTAATTCGTCATGGCCGCGTGACCTACCCCTGGCTGGGAGTGGGACTATACACCGTCGATCCCTCGCTAGCTGCGGCACTGGACCTTTCTGTGGAGAGGGGAGCGCTAATCGTGGAACTTGTCGCCGATAGTCCGGCAGATGATGCAGGATTGAGAAAGGACGACATTATCATCCGCTTCGGGGGCCAGGAAATAAGCAATGTTGCCGACCTCGTCCGGGCCATTCGGGCCAGCGAAGTTGGCGAAGAGGTAGAAATAGTTTTCGTTAGAGGGGAAGATACCAGAACAACCTCAACCCGATTGATAGAACGCCCAACTCCCTAGAACCAGCTTGCTCAATTCAAATCCCACGCACCGAATACGAAAGACCAGCCGGTGCCTGTAGGCCCTCAGCTACTCAGTGAATGCACAATGGCCATGTGCTTACATTTGGACCTTTTTGAAGAATTGACATCATCCCCTTCGCCCTCGACAAGCTCAGGCTAAGCCGTATTGTCGCCACTCTTCATTGATTCGTTGGTGGGCAACCCCCACGAACCTCATCTGGGATCGGCCTGCTTGATTGCTAAAGAGACCTCGCTATTCAATACGCGATGCTTCTCACCGTAAGCCCCATCAGGAGGCAAACCATCGATGAGCTCATTAGACAAGGTCTCCTGCTTAATATAGTCGGCAAAAGTGTCTAATACCTGCTTGACGCGTGGTTCTTCCGTCCGATAGTAGGTCACGATGTGATCTGTGATATCGAACTTCGCATTGCGCCGCATGTTCTGAACATGACGTACCAGCTCTCTGCTTACTCCTTCGGCAATTAACTCAGGATTGAGTACCGTGCTTATGGCCACCCAGTATCTGGCATCCTCGGCCACGCTGTAATCTGTCATGTTCGCAGCAGATTCCCCTCGTTTCTCCACCCCGCCCAATACCAATAATTGCTTGACGTTTATCTCCTCCATTACCTCAGCGGCCAGGCTCTGCAAAGCCTCCTTCTCCCCCTCGGTTTCCACACTGACCACAGCTTCTGCCAGTGGCTGGCGCACTTTTATCGCCGCCTTAGCTCGGGCGGCCCTGCCCAAGCTGCATATCTTCATGGCTAGCCCAACATCGCTGTTTAGCTTATCATCAATCTTGGCCTCATCTGCCGCGGGGAAATCGGCCAGATGAACGCTTTCGCTGGCGTCGGGATTAACGGAGCGAACCAAATTCTGGTAAAGCTCTTCAGCAAGGAATGGCACAAAGGGAGCCAACAACCGACACATGGTCGCCAGGCACTGATACAGCGTGGTATAGGCAGCCAGTTTATCGGCATCGCTCTCGCTTTTCCAGAAGCGGCGGCGGTTTCTTCTTACATACCAGTTAGAGAGAACTTCCGTGAATCCCTCAATTCTGCGTGTCGCAGCGGTGGGGTTGTAGTTATCCATAAACTTGGAGACCTCGCTTACCAGCCGATTCAGTTCTGAACTAATCCAGTTATCGAGCTTGCCAAAAGCCCACGGCTGATCCTCATTAGCTGTCACGACCTGAGGAACAAAGCGGTCGATGTTGGCATAAAGAGCAAAAAAGGAATACGTATTCCACAAAGTAAGAAGGAATTTGCGTGTCGTCTCTTCCAGCATCTTGATGGAGAAACGATGGGTATCTTCCCCTGTAGTGGAAACCAGCATGTACCACCTCAGGGCATCTGCACCATAACTGCTGAGTACGGTCCAGGGGTCGATTACATTACCCTTGGACTTACTCATCTTCTCACCACGGGAATCGACAACATGCCCTAAGCAGACAACGTTTTTAAAACAAGGACGATTGAATAACAAAGTAGAGATGGCATGCAAGCTATAAAACCAGCCTCGAGTCTGGTCTACAGCCTCACAAATGAAATCTGCGGGAAAATTCTGCTTGAACGTGTCCTCGTTCTCAAAGGGATAATGCCACTGGGCTACCGGCATGGCTCCAGAATCAAACCAGCAATCGATGACTTCAGGAACACGCTGCATCTTACCACCACATTTGGGACAGGCAAAGCTAATTTCATCTACGTAAGGGCGATGTAGGTCCAAGGGCATGGTCAAGCCACTGAGATTTGACTGGACCCTTAATCCATCCACACTACCGACACATTCATGATTGGTGCAGGAAGAACACCGCCAGATATTGAGCGGAGTACCCCAATACCGCTCCCGGGAAAAGGCCCAATCCACATTATTTTCCAGCCAATCCCCAAAACGGCCATGCTTAATATAATCCGGGTACCAGCTTATTTCGGCATTGCCCGAGATAAGCTCTTCTTTCACCGCTGTCGTCCTGATATACCAGGCTGGCTTGGCGTAGTACAGAAGAGGCGTTTCACACCTCCAGCAGAACGGGTAGGTATGGCTAATCCTTTCGCTGCGGAAGAGCAGGCCACGAGATTCTAAATCAGCCAGAATGTCTTTGTCGGCTTCTTTGACGAACTTGCCCGCACCCGGTAGATCTGCCTTCCGCCGTACCTCTCCCAGCCGTACGGGAGCAGCACTTCTCTGAATACGGTCTCTCATCCTAGGAGTAAGGCCCGTCAGCAGATCAGTCGTTACCGTCCCGTTCAACTCCACCGTATGCACGAGCGGCAAACCCTCCTTCTCTCCCACTTCAAAGTCTATCTCGCCATACGCCGGGGCTATGTGCACAACCCCCGTCCCATCCTCCATAGACACAAAATCGCCTTCGATGACACGATAAGCTGGCTTGTCCTCCGCACTGCGGAAGATGTCCACTTGATATAAGGGCTCATAGTGAACTCCGACCAAGTCTTTCCCTGCTAGCCTGCCCACCACCTTATGTCCTTCCAGGCCCGCCGCACCAAGCAAAGCCGAGGCTAAGACAAGATACTCCTTGTCCGACTCGACTATCACATATTCGGCCTCAGGCGCCACCGCTAAGGCGGTATTCCCGGGAAGCGTCCAGGGCGTGGTAGTCCAGGCAAGAAGGTAAGCGGACAAGCTTGAGAGAAGAAGAGAGCGAGCAGTTTCGCTACCCCCAGGCTGTCCCAGGTCAAGCTTGAATTTGATCCAGACCGATGGATCCTCCGCCTCCTCATAGCCCAGAGCTACCTCGTGAGAGCTAAGAGAGGTGCCGCATCTCGAACAATGTGGCGCTACTTTGTAGCCCTGATAAACAAGGCCCTTGTCCCACAATTGTTTCATCATCCACCAGCAGGATTCGATATAGCTATTCTCTAAGGTTACATAAGGATGCTCCATGTCTAACCAGCACCCAAGGCGTTCAGTCATAGCTTCCCACTGTTCAATATACTTGAAAGCGCTCTGGCGACAATGTTCATTGAACCGGGCCACTCCGTATTCCTCGATTTGAGCCTTACTGGTGAGGCCAAGAGAACCTTCCACCTCTAACTCAACGGGTAAGCCGTGCGTGTCCCACCCCGCCTTTCGCGGCACATGACATCCCTTCATCGTATTGTACCGACAGATTACGTCCTTATATAAACGAGACAGCACGTGATGAACCCCCGGGCTACCATTGGTTGTGGGCGGACCTTCATAGAAGGCATAGTGTGGACCCTGTTCTCTTATCTCGATGCTTCTGTGGAAAATTCTGTGCTCTTTCCAGAAGCGAAGGATATCTTCTTCCAGTTGAAGAAAGTTGACCCTGGTGTTTACTTCCCTGAACATAGCTAACTCTGCCTCAGTAACACAACCACCTTCCTGCTCTCCTCCTCACCTATACTGTGAGTTGTTACATCGGGATTATCAGCCAGAGTTAAATGAACAATACGGCGTTCGTCCGCAGGCATTGGCTCCATAGTTATGGCACGGCGTCTTGTTTGTACTTGCTCGGCTATATACAAGGCTAGCCTCTGCAAGGAATCACGACGGCGTTCTTTGTATCCTGCAACATCGACTCTTAACGGCAGCCAGGTCTTTAACCGGCTGGTTACCAGGAGCTTGGTAATGTATTCCAAAGAAGCCAGAGTCTGACCTCGCCGGCCAATCAAGATACCCAAATCGTCACCCTTAATATCCAAAGCCAGGGGTATCTCATCGGACACGACTTCAACCTTGCCCGTCACACCCAGCAGTCTCAGTAACGTATCCAAAACTTCGGTAACGACCTGCACCACATCCTGTTCGACAGGCTCGGCATAGGCCCGTTCCGACAGCGTTATCGGAACCACTCTGATCAAAGCCTCTTTGCTTCCCACTCCCAGAACCCCCGCCTTTCCTTCTCTGACAACCTCCACCTCAAACCGGTCCCGGCTCAGCCCTAGCTGTGCCTCTGCTTTCTCTATCGCTTCTTCTAACGTCGCACCCGCTATCTCAATCTCTTCCATGGTCCAATCCTTCTTCAGCAATTTGCCACCGCGTCCACCGCGTCAGCTCATTTTCCTTTGGCTGGTGTCGATCCAAATGGAGAGCGGAATTCAAGGTAACCCCAGCCACCTGTGAAGAAATACTGAGTTACAATACCAATCACATTGGAAACAGCCCAGAATAGAGCCAAACCGCTGGGGAACATCAAAGTGAGGAAGCCAAACATCAGCGGCATCATCATTGTCATCATCCTTGTTGTGGATTGCTGCCTCGGATCAGCAGATGGTGCCTGGGTCATCTTCTGCTGCACCCACATCGTGCCACCGACTATGATGGCCAGAATGAAATACGGGTCAGGTTGTCCTAAATTCAGCCACAAGAATTGACTGCTCAGCGGAATCGCCTGACGTACCACCTCCCAGGAGTAAAGATGCCGATGCAAATCAAGCAAGTTCTCTGGCGTAGTAGCCAGGCCTCTCATGATGGATTGATAGAGAGCAATCCAGATAGGAATCTGAATTAGCATAGGCCATATACAGCCCAGTGGGTTTACCCCTGCTTCCTTGTAAAGCTTCATCATTTCTTGCTGAAGCTTCTGCTGGTTCTTGCCATATTTCTTCTGCAATTCCTGCATCTTGGGCTGCATATCCTGCAAAGCCTTGGTGGAACTGAGTTGTCGCTTGTTGAGAGGCCAGGAGATTAAACGAACGATGACGGTAAGGGCGATGATCGCCAACCCGAATTGACCGAATAGAATATGGGTCAAGGCAATCAGCACATTAAGCACGGGCTCTAATATGATAAAATACCATAACTCAAGCGGTGACATTTACCCTCATTCCTCAACAGTCAAGGGGATATCCCAAGCTATCCATCCCTCGTCAAGATCCACAACATATAGCCGGTTATTTTCCCCCCGAATATACACCAGACCTTCATGAGCACAGAAGGAACTTCTAACAGCCGCATCAATTGTAATGGTCTTCAACGGCACTGCCTTATTTTCAGGCCCAGCGTTGAGGTCGAAAACATATACGGCCCCAGATTCATCAGCCACTATCAGCAGACCATCCATCATAACAGGTGAGGACACTATAGGACTTCCGGCATCGAACTCCCCCATCTTCTCCCCTGTCTCGGCATCAAGAACATAGAGCTTGCCATCGAGGCAGCCAGCATAAACTACCCCCTCGTGAACAAGTGGCGTAGCCCAAAACCACTTGCCACCGGAGGATGTCCACGCGGGTTCGCCAGCACCTATCTTTATAGCATAGAGGCTGTTATCAAAGGAGCCCACATAGATGGTATCTTCGTAAATCACCGGTGAAGAAGCAAAACCGGCCTCTGCTCGAAACAGCCAGTCTTCACCTTCAGGTCGCGACTCTGTTTTTGGGTCGCCTGTATCACCGCACAAAGCATAGATACGCCCGTTGAAAGTACTCACGTAGACAGTATCACCCACAACAGCGGGGCTTGTCCACAGCTTATCAGCCAGACGCTCAGACCTCCACTTGAAGTCGCCATGCCGTACATCCAGAGCATAAACCGTGCCGTCTGAGCTGCTAACATAGATCGTTTCATCAGCTACCACCGGGCCAGCTACAATAGCTCCTATTGAACCCGTTCTGGGATAAATCCACCTCTCGGCACCCTGGGCTATGGTTAACGCGTATACCTGGCCACTGTAAGTGCCAACGTAAACTAAATCCCCGTGGACTACCGGCGTGGTATATATAGCATCGGCAACGGTCGACGGACCACACGCCAGGCCACCGGAAACCTGAGTAACGACCACCCTAGACCACAACTCCTCTCGGCTCGATGCATTTGTCGCCACCACCCTGCCATCCGCGGTGCCGATATAAATGATGCCGTCGTGAAATGCAGTTCCCGCCCACCCCTTCGCTGCCTGAGCCCCACCCGGAACACAGGAAACCATAACCAGGGTCAAAAGCAAAACTGCCACGAGGGATACTATCTTTGTCTGCTTCATTCTCATAGATAACTAAGGTACCGGGTCATAGCCGCCTTTTGAGAAGGGATTACATCGAACTAGCCTCTTGGTTGCCAGCCAGCCGCCTCGGGCAAACCCGTGTCTCTTAATTGCCTCAGAAGCATAATGAGAGCATGTAGGCTGGAAACGGCAAACATGAGGGGTAACCCTCGACACTGTAGTCTGGTATAGCCTAATTAAACCCAAAGCTAATTGGCTCATTCGTTGCTCTCCAGCAAGTGTGCCCGAACTAGAAGCCCGGTTACTGCCCTTTCCAGCTGGTGATAGTCAGCATCGACTGCTACAGGCCGAGCAATAAAGACGATATCCCATCCCGGCTTAAGCGGCCGCAGCCTCATTATTTCCCTCAGTACCCTCTTCAAGCGATTGCGCTGCACCGCCTTACCCACTTTTTTGGTCACGGCAAAACCATATCGGGTTAGACTTAAGCCATTGGGCACTGCCCTCATCACTACCAAGCTATTTGCCCATACTTTGCCATGTTGATAAACCGAATTATACTGCGCCCTGCTGGTTAAGGATCGAGGCCCCTTCATACGATGGAGTTAAACTGGAGTCAGCCTATACCTCCCCTTTTGGCGCCTCGCCCTAAGCACCTTTCTCCCCCCCCGAGTGGCCATTCGAGCACGGAAACCCAGGCTGCGCTTCCGGGGAATTCTCTTTGGTTGGTAAGTACGCTTTGGCATCCTTCAGACCGCCGACCGGGATAGGCCTACGCCTCCTGTCTTCCAAATATGACTTGGTGCATAAGGTAACATAGCGAGATAACGGGCCCTCTTGATGGCATGTGCCAAGCTTCTTTGATGTTTAGCACAGGTCTTGCTCCTTCGTCGCGACACAATCTTACCCTGACTGGAAATATAGCGAGATAACACAGAAACATCTTTGTAGTCTATCTTCGTATTCGCCTTACAAAAGGGACAGACGGCTGGCTTACTCATGAAGCCTCTCGTCCCTCTCGTCCCTCTCATCCCTCTCATCCCTCTCATCCCTCTCGTCCCTCCTGCCCTACTGGTATTGGCCATATGCTCTTCTCCTTTTTTCAGTCAAACGGTAAATCTTCAGGCTCAAGTTCACCTTCTTCAGGAAGGGCAGCCGGAGCTCGCACACCCAGGAAAAGCACACGCTCTGCACTCACCTCAAGGCTAGTACGCATCTGCCCATCCTGTCCTTCCCAATTCCGAGCGTGGAATCTGCCCTCAACATAAACCTGTCTCCCCTTGCTTAAGAACTGATTGCACTGCTCAGCTTGCTTGCCCCAAACGCTAACTCTGAACCAGTCTGTCTCTTCCCTGGTCTCTCCAGCAGAAGTGGTATAACGACGATTGGTAGCCATACGAAAAGAGGTAACTGCTTTCCCATTAGGCGTATACCTCATCTCTGGATCAGAACCCAAATTGCCAACGAGTATTACTTTGCTCAAGCTTGCCATATCAACCATCCACCTTTACCACCAGATATCGCAGAATATCCCTGGAGGCACCAATGTCTGCTTCCACCTCCTTAACCGATTTCGGCATTAACTTGAAGCGAGCCAGCACATAGTCAGCTTCCATGAACTTCATTATCGGGTAAGCCAGTTTTCTTTTGCCCCATCTTTTTACCTCATCCACTTCCCCCCCCCGGTCACTAATGGACTGAGTCACCCTGTCAATGATTCCAGTCACTCCCTCTTCATCAAGCTCGGGGCTAACTATGGCTACCAGTTCATAATCACGCATAATCTAGCTATTATATCATAGGGAATAAAATGGCAACAAGGTAAGCTATGCTCTGGTTACGAGCAACATCCCGGCTAGAATGTCAAACAAAGCCGGTGTTATAATGCCAACAATGAAAGTATCCGAGCTAGGAGAATTTGGCCTGATTAACCTCATACGCAACAGCATCGCTCGATACGAAGATCCTGAACGTACTCCCTGGCACGAAGTCCTGGTGGGCATTGGTGATGACGCTGCCGCCTGGCAGATTGACAACAACATCCAGTTAGCTACTACAGATACTCTGGTCCAGGATATACACTTCGATTTGGGCATCATCAACTGGGAGGAATTGGGCTGGAAAGCACTGGCAGTGAACCTGAGTGACATAGCTGCCATGGGCGGTATTCCCAAGTACGCTTTGCTTTCTTTGGCACTACCTGGCGAACTGGAGGTGAACGACATTTCCAAATTTGCCAACGCCATGGCACATCTCGGCAGGGAATTTGGAACCGCCATAGTTGGAGGTAACGTAGCTACCGCTCCCAATGTAGTCATCACCATAACAGTCATAGGCTGCTCCAAAAGCAAAACAATACTGAAAAGGTCAACAGCTTCTCCCGGTGAACTAATAGCCGTCACAGGGCACCTGGGATTATCGGCAGCCGGCTTAGAAATGCTCAGGAACAAGACCATCTTGGATGGGGAAACAAGCAATATCTTGCGACGAGCTCACCTTCAGCCCATGCCAAGAGTGAGAGAAGGGCAAATCTTAGTCGAACAAGGAGCGAAAACCGCTATAGACATAAGCGATGGACTTGTTGCAGACCTTGACCATATATGTGAATCGAGCAAAGTGAATGCTAAGATAAGGATAGAGCAAGTGCCAGTGCACCGGGCAGTCACGGCAAATTTCCCTAACCATCAGGAGCTGGCTTTGTGTGGTGGAGAGGATTATGAGCTTCTCTTTACCGCTGATGAGCCCACTATTGCCCGTGTTAAACAGGCCCTGGATTGTCCGGTGACTGTAATCGGTGACATAACAGAAAAGGAGTCAGCAGCACGGGTGACTGTAGTGGATGGCAAGGGAAATATCATCCCTTACAGAAAAGGAGGCTGGGAGCACTTTAGGAATGGAGTCCCTCAAGTTGAACTCGCATAGCCCTGAACAGACTCAGCTTTTGGGAAGCTACCTGGGGGAACTGGCTCAAAAAGCTGACGTTTTCCTTCTTGTAGGCGAGTTGGGAACGGGCAAGACCTGCCTTGTCCAGGGTATCGCTCATGGCTTGGCCGTAAAGGAATATGCCTTCAGTCCCTCTTTCGTCATCCTCAGGGAATATCATGGCCGACTTCCGCTGTACCATATTGATTTCTATCGTCTGGACGACATCGATGAAATTGCTGACCTGGGGCTGGAGGAGTATTTTTACGGCGACGGAGTCTCTGTGGTTGAATGGGCAGAGAAAGGGCTCCAGATAGTGCCGCGTGACAATTTGCTTATCACCCTGCACTATATCCCTGCTTCGGAGACGGGACGGTCCATTTGCCTGAAACCTCAGGGCGAGCGCTACTCTGAACTACTAGCACGACTCCAGGAAAGAGGATTATGGCGCTGAATATGAAATGGTAGACAGTGTGGAAATTCAGAAATTGGAAGTTAAAAATCAAAGTGACAACTTGAAATGCAAAGACTTCTGGCTTTTGCTCTGTCATTTTGCACTTTTGTTTTTGCTTTTTGCATTTAAATTTTGCATATGGAATTGACTATAGATACTTCGTCCAATATAGCCAGTGTTGTTTTGTCCCACGAAGGCGACCCAATGGCTTCGCTCACCTGGCAAACATCACGAAACCATACAGTAGAACTGCTGCCGAACCTGGCTTGCCTGTTACAACAAGTCAGCGTGGAGCTAGGCTCCATAGAAGCAATCATTGTAGCTAAAGGTCCAGGAAGCTTCAATGGGCTTCGAGTAGGCATGAGCACTGCCAAGGGGCTAGCTTCTGCCCTGAATACTCCCCTGGTTGGGGTAAACACCTTAGAAGCTGAAGCCTTTCACTTTGCATTTACTGGATTACCCCTGCGCCCTATTCATAAGGCTGGCCGTGAGGAGATAGCCACTGCCCTTTACAGGCAAAAGGACGACGAATGGCGATGCTTAGAAAAAGACAATCTGACCACAGTTGGAATTCTGTGCCGTCGAATCAGGCATAAAACGCTTTTTTGCGGAGAGATCCCTCTCGATATCGTGAACGAAATACAGCAAAGCCTGGGCAAGCAAGCTGTCATTTCCCGGAGTAATGGCTCATCCCGGGGTAGTGCTTTAGCCACATTGGGTTGGCGAAAATTGAACAGAGGAGAACAAGATGACCCGGTCACTCTACAACCGGTATACCTTCGCCCCCCTCATATAACAAAGCCCAGAGACAAGACGCCCCCTTTTGTCACTCCGGGTAAAGCAAAGGAGGCCAAAAAGTGGAAATTCCCAAATTAGATGTTGAGTACACAGCAAGGTTCTGTTTTGCCTGTAGCCAGGAGAACCCTATCGGGCTAAAGCTACAACCTGTTCACGATGGAGAAAAGGTCACCGCAGAGTTCACCGGCAGGGAGTTTCATCAAGGCTGGAATGATACGATCCATGGCGGAATCCTCTATACCCTCCTTGATGAAGTAAATGCTTACGCCATGCTTTGCCAGGGCATTGAGTTTGGCGTTACGGCCAGGAGCGAGATAAGATTCAAGCAGGTGGCGCCCATCAATCAGCCAATACAAGCATCTGCCTGGGTCACTAAACTGACAAGAAGGCTGGTGGAAACCAAGGGAGTGGTTACTCTCAAAGATGATACAGTCGCGGTCGAAGGTGATTTCTTGTTCTACGTCTGGAGACAGTCGGAAAAGACGGTCCTGTGGGACATGGATGGGGTTATTGTCGATTCCCGTTCCTTCCACTTCGCCGCCTGGCAGGCGACCTTTGCCAAGAGGGGGATAACATTCACCGAGGTAGCCTTTGCCAAGCTCTTTGGCACCAGAAATGACTTCATAATCAGAAGTGTTATGGGTAGGGAACTCCCTGACCAGGACGTCAAAATGATGGTCAAGGAGAAAGAAAAAAACTTTCGACGGAAGGCCAAAGGAAACCTGAAGCCATTTCCCGGGGCATTGAAGCTGCTGAATGTCATTAAGAGGGGAAATTTCAAGCTGGGCTTGGTCTCTTCAGCGCCGAAGGAGAATATCGACCTGGTCATTGACGAGCTTAATCTGAGAGGAGCTTTTGATTGTATTGTTTTCGGTAGAGAAGTACCGGAAAGCAAACCCAGTGCCCAGATATATCTTTTAGCTGCCAAAAGGTTAGCAGTGGCACCTAATGATTGCCTGGTCATTGAAGACTCTCCTGCTGGAATCCGTGCCGCCAAAACTGCGGGGATGAGATGCCTGGCCATAACCAATACACACCCTCCGCAAGAGCTCGAGGAAGCCGACAAAGTAGTTGACTCTCTGGAAAGCGTGGATTTGCTCACCCTGCTCAGGAGGGTTTAGAAAGGAACCGGGACAAGGGAAAGGAGATTTCAATCATGGAGAAGACTCTAGTGCTTATCAAACCTGATGCCGTACAACGAGGATTGGCCGGCGCAGTCATTGCTCGCCTGGAAAAGAAGGGGCTTAAGATCGTGGCCATGAAGATGTTACAAATGGACCGAGTTCTGGCCCAACGGCACTATGCTGTCCATAAAGGGAAGGCTTTCTTTGACGATCTGGTGAATTTCATTACCTCTGGTCCGATCATTGCCATCATCTTCCAGGGCGAGAATGCCGTGGAAGTAGTACGGCAAATGATGGGAGCAACCGACCCTGTCAAAGCCTATAGTGGCACTATTAGAGGCGACTTTGGCATCGATATTGGACATAACTTAGTGCATGGCTCTGATTCACTGGAAACCGCCTCGCAGGAAATAGACCTGTTCTTCTCGCCAGAGGAAATCATCGATTATGACCGCGGCCTTGATGCGTGGATCTATTGAATTCTAACTACCGGGATCGCTTTGTCCCATAGTTTATCCAGTTGATAATACTCCCGCTCCAGTGGGGCAAATATATGAACAACAACCGAACCAAAATCAGCCAGCATCCAACCTGAGTCAGGAGTGCCTTCATTGTGATGAGGCATAACTCCTTTGCTCTTCAGTATTTCAGCGATATCGTGCCAGATAGCTTCAATATGACGCTTGGTATCCCCTGTGCAGATGACGAAGTAGTCCGCGAAAGAGCACAGGGCTCTAACGTCCAGCATGGCAATATCCCTTGCTTGCTTATCAGAAGCAAGTTCGGTAGCCAGGTGCGCTATTTCCTCCGCTTCCAGAAAGCCAGTAACCTCCTTTTGTATTATACCACCTGTGGCAGAGTTTGACCAGGCCGCGCTTAGCATGTATGCTTCGAACATAATGCATCACTACAAAGCATTAGAACACTACTGCGATGCCGGTCCGCCGGCAAATTCGAGAGTGTAATTTTTCAAGTTCGAGTGTGTCTGCTATAATAACAAAAGAAAGTAGATATGCAAGCAAAATGGTGGCGTAGCGGCTTCTTCTACATACTGCTTCTGGCAGTGGTAGTGGCTGTCGTACTATTTTCTTCCGGGCTCGATAGGGGGCCTGAGGAAGTAGCCCTGCCCGAGTTTATCAACAGAGCGAAGCCTGTGTTAGACGAGGAAGGACAAGTAATCAAAGAAGCGGAAATTGATACCATCAGACAGGTCGGCGATAGGCTTGAGGGCTTGAAAGATGATGAAATCACAATTAGAACGGCATTTGAAGGCAGTACTTATGAGCTGCGCAATTACCTGAAAGAGGAAGGGGTAATCCTGGGAGCAGAAGGAATAAAGATTGACGTCCAGGAAAGTGGTGTTGATTGGGGAATGATAGCCCTACAAGTGGTCGTGCCCATTGTGCTGCTTGGTGCGTTGTTTTACTTCTTATTCTTCCGTGCCGCCCGCGGCGCCGGCACACAAGCTTTCAATTTCAGCAAGAGTCGCGCACGACTGAGTCTCGAAAACAGGCCCGCTGTGACTTTCGCCGATGTTGCTGGAGCCGAAGAAGCCAAAGAAGAGGTCCAGGAAATAGTGGAATTCCTCAAATCTCCACAGAAATTCCAGACACTGGGTGGACGCATACCCCGAGGAGTGCTCCTGGTGGGGCCACCGGGAACAGGCAAGACTTTGCTGGCTAAAGCTATAGCTGGAGAAGCCAAGGTGCCTTTTTATTCTATCAGTGGCAGTGAATTTGTCGAGATGTTTGTGGGCGTCGGTGCTGCCAGGGTCAGAGATTTGTTCGAACAAGCCAAGCGTAATGCGCCCTGCCTGATATTTATTGATGAAATCGATGCCGTAGGCCGACACCGCGGCGCCGGCCTGGGTGGAGGACACGACGAAAGGGAGCAGACTCTGAATCAAATTCTGGCTGAGATGGATGGCTTCGACACCAGTGTTAACATCATTGTCATGGCTGCCACCAATCGCCCCGATATCCTCGACCCGGCCCTGTTACGTCCCGGCCGTTTTGACCGCCACATCGTCATCGACCTGCCCGATATAAAAGGCCGCAAGGCTATTCTGGAAGTACATGCCAAAGGCAAGCCGCTGGCCAAGGAAGCTAACCTCGAGACAGTGGCTAAGGGAACGCCGGGCTTCAGCGGCGCCGACTTAGCCAATCTGATCAATGAGGCAGCAATCCTGGCTGCCAGGCGGAACCGCAAAGACATCACGTTAAAGGAGCTTGAGGATGCTGCTGACCGCACTATGGCCGGGCCGGAAAGGAAAAGCCGTGTAATAAGCCCCAGGGAGAAAGAGATAACCGCCTACCACGAAAGCGGGCATGCCTTGACGGCCAGGCTGCTGCCTAATGCCGACCCTGTGCATAAGGTGTCCATTGTCGCCCGTAGGATGATGGGAGGCTGGACCCGGCTCCTGCCAGCCGAAGACCGTCACGTTTGGACCAAGGCTCAGTTTGACGATACGTTGGCGGTTAGCCTGGGCGGGCGTGTTGCCGAGGAGATTATTCTCGGCGAAATCACTACCGGCGCTCAACAGGACCTGGAGCAAGCAACTAAGCTGGCCAGAAAAATGGTCGTCGAGTTCGGAATGAGTGAGAAGCTGGGGCCGCGCACATTCGGTCAGAAGCAGGAACTCGTCTTTCTCGGCCGCGAGATTAGCGAACACAAGGACTACGGCGATAAGATAGCCGATGTAATTGATGAAGAGGTGTACCAGCTTATTCAGCGGGCCTATAATACTGCCAAGAAAACCCTGACTGCAAACAAGGAAAAACTGAAACAGCTGGCTGAAGAGCTTATGACTCATGAGACCCTGGACGAATCTGAGCTAAACAGGATATTTGAAGACCTGGCACCACAGGCATCCTCCAACTAAGGCAAGAATGCAAGGGGCAGGTTAAGACTTAAATCCCCTGATTATCTTCCAGGAAGCCCAATCGGCCGGTCTCCTCTGCGACAATATCTTCATCTAGCTTGACAAATAGCGGACGCGGCTGGCGAAGCTTCTGCCCTGGAGGCAAGAACTGAACTTTCCAGCCTCCCTCCTTCACACTACCATCAAATCCAAGAAAGGAATGCAGCTCTTCAGAGCTAAAGGGAAGAAAGGGATAGAAAGCGGTTTTTAGTACTGCCAGCACGGAGAGGACGGTATACACGGACCTGGCCGTCTCCACTTTGTCGGGGCTCTTGTCCGTTTTGATGGTCTTCCATGGAGCTTGCTCATCAAGATAACGATTGGCTTCCTGGGCTAGAGACATAGCCGCCTTAACCGCAGCTTTGAACTCGCAACGATGAAGTAGTTTGTCCACAGCATCCAAGGTAACCTCAGCCTCGTGGAGCAAGTGCTGGCTTTGTTCATCCAGTGCGCCCGCTGGCGGCACGATCCCATCGAAATGGCGATGGGCGAAGGTCAGAACACGGTGAGCCAGATTGCCGTAGGTGGCTACCAGCTCATTATTGTTACGCCGAAGGAATTCTCGCCAGGAGAAATCACTATCCCCAGTCTCAGGCATATTCGCCACCAGGGTGTACCTCAGAGCATCCGGGGCGTAGCGTTCCAGATAATCGTGAACCCAGATTGCCCAACCACGGCTGGTGGACAGCTTCCTCCCTTCAATAGTCAAGAATTCATTGGCCGGAACATTGTAAGGCAGATTCAGACCGCCATAGCCCATCAACATCGCTGGCCAAATAAGGGTATGGAAAAAAATATTGTCCTTGCCGATGAAATAGAAACTCCTGGCACCTTCTTGCCAGAAGGCCCGCCAGGCGGTATCATCCCCATGTAACTTCGCCCATTCCTTGCTTGCCGACAGATAACCAATGACTGCCTCAAACCAGACATAAATACGTTTCCGCTCAAAGCCCGATTGGGGCACAGTTATGCCCCAATCCAAATCACGAGTAATTGCCCTGTCCCTTAATCCTTCGTCCAAAAACTTCCACGTGGTGCTGAGTACATTACGCCGCCAATGAGTCTGCTCTTTTATCCAGGCCGCCAATTTGTCCTGAAAAGCAGAAAGGCGCAAAAAGAAATGCTCCGAAGACTCAAAGCTAGGCGGAGTGGAACAAAGGTAGCAGTGAAGCTCTTTAAGCTCAGATGGGCTCAAAGGCTTGCCACACTCATCACATTCATCACCTCTGGCCTTGGTGAAGCCACAATAAGGACAGGTACCTTCCAAATAACGGTCGGCAAGGAAACGCTGGCATTTGGGGCAATAAGCTTGCAGCATTCTGTCTTTGTAGATGTAGCCCCCGTCGAGCAAACTGAGGAATATGTCATGAGTAACTTGAGTGTGATTGGCGGTGCCAGTGGTGGTAAAAAGGTCGAAAGAGATGCCTAATTTTTCCCAGCAATCGACAAATTGGCGATGATATTTGGCTGCTACTTCTTGTGGCATGGTGGATTCTTGTTCAGCACGAATTGTAATCGGCGCTCCGTGCTGGTCACTACCTGAAACCATCAGCACATCATTGCCCTTAAGGCGATGATAGCGTGCAAAAACGTCGGCTGGCAGATAAGCACCGGTGATATGTCCTAAATGCAGGGGACCATTGGCGTAAGGCCATGCAACACCTATTAGAATGCGCTCGCTCAATATCTCTCCCCGGAAGTTACCCTATTGTAAATCATCCGTTCCCCACTGTCATCCCGATTTCATCGGGATGAGCTGAAGCTCCGAAATGACGGTCGCCGCCGTTCATTCCTCGGTGAGAAAGCTGACTATTTGCGTTCCTTTCTTCGTTCTGTATGTGGTATAACCATGACTCACGCAACAATCAACGCAAAAACGTTGCCTTTTCTCTCCTTCCCCATTGACCACAAGATAATGCTCCCCATACTTGAGAGGACGGTGACAACCGTCACATTCTACCTTTCCTATAGCAATACAACCTCGACGCACTTTAGCTCCTTTTCTGAGATTTAAGCCAGGCTCTGGTCTTACCCTCAATAACGAGACTAAACTCTCCTCTGGGTTCGACGAAATGCTCTCTGGCCTGGCTCACCCTGCCCCGAAAAATTTCTTCGTGGACTTTGGTAAGTTCACGGCATACTGATAATCTTCTATCTCCCAGAATTTCTTCAATATCAATTAATGCCACACAAAGCCGATGTCGCGTCTCGAAAGCTACCATGGTTCTCGGCTCATCGACCAGAGAGGTGAAAAGACGTTGCCTTTGTCCCTGGCGGCGAGGCAAGAAACCGAGGTAAAGAAATTGGTCGGTCGGCAACCCGGAAACCACCAAAGCGGTAATCACCGCTGAAGCGCCGGGAATGGGTACCACGGGAATTCCACGCCCAATAGCAGCAACGATAAGCTCGTAACCAGGATCACTCAGCCCTGGCATGCCAGCTTCTGAAACCAGGGCCAGGTCTTCTTTCTCAAGATAACCTACTAAATAGTCAAGTTTGACTCTTTTACTATGTTCATGATAACTCGTCAAAGGAGTCTTTATATCGTAGGCGTTAAGCAAGCGGCGCGTAGTGCGAGTATCCTCAGCAGCAATAAGCTTCACCTCCCGCAAAAGGCGTAAGGCACGCAGGGAAATGTCCTCCAGGTTGCCAATAGGAGTAGCAACGACATAAAGAGCAGGCACGGCGTAAAATTATACTTAATCGCCATAATTTTATCCACAGAATTTGTTAACGTCAGACCGCTCGATAACCCACCGTCGTCCTCAGTAAGTCCCGATTTCATCGGGACGACCCAAGAATCCCGGGATCCTTCGCTGCCGCTCACGATAACCGCCGCACACGGCTTGACTTCAGGGAGTCATGCCTGTATAGTTTGTGGCAACTTTTATCAGGTAAAGAAAATGCCTCGCCCGAAATTCAAAGAGATAGAACGCGCTTATGGATTCGATGAAGTTTCACTTGCCCCCGGAGATACAACCATCAATCCTGACCAGACCAATACAGAGTTTATCGTAGGAAATCACACCTTCCCCATCCCCATTCTGGCCTCAGCTATGGACGCTATTGTTGACCCCGCCTTTGCTATCAAATTTAACATGCTGGGGGGACTGGCTGTCCTTAATCTGGAAGGAATACAGACAAGGTACGAAAACCCCGCTGAGGTCTTCAACCAGATCGCCCACACTCCTGAGATAGAGGTTACTTCCCTGCTTCAAAAAATCTACTCCCAGCCGATCAAGGAGAAGCTCGTTAGCCAGCACATCGGAGCGATAAAACAGGCTGGAGCTGTCTGTGCAGTATCCGTAACCCCGGCCAACACTAAACGGCTGGCTCCTATAGCCAAGGATGCCGGGATGGATATACTCGTGGTGCAATCCACCGTCACCACAGCTCGACACATCTCCAAGAGCTATCGGGGACTTATCCTGCCTGAGCTATGCCAGCAACTGTCCCTGCCTATCATAGTGGGCAATTGTTGCAGCTACAGCGCGGCATTGGACCTGATGAGAACAGGGGTCGATGGCATCTTAGTTGGAGTGGGCCCTGGCGCTGCCTGCACCACCCGAGAAGTCATCGGCGTGGGAGTCCCCCAGATAACTGCTACTCTAGATTGCGCCGCTGCCAGGGAAACATATCTCAAAGAGAGTGGTAAATACGTATCTGTGATAACCGACGGAGGTATTCGCACCGGTGGTGATTTATGTAAAGCATTCGCCGCAGGTGCTGACGCCGTAATGATTGGCTCGCCTTTAGCTCAAGCAACAGAGGCGCCAGGTAAAGGCTATCACTGGGGCATGGCTCATTCCCATCCAGCATTGCCCAGAGGGACGCGCGTTAGAGTAGGCACTACCGCCCCATTGGAGCAAATTCTTTTCGGTCCCACTTCGGTCACCAACGGCACTCAGAACTTAATCGGTGCCCTGCGCACCAGCATGGGAGTATGCAGCGCCCGGACTATCAGAGAAATGCATAAGGTTAAGATGGTCATCGCTCCAGCTATAAAGACCGAAGGGAAATACTTCCAGGCAATCCAGAATGCCCCTTGAGCTTATAGAAACGCAGACAGGCAAGAGCGCCTTCAGACTAGACTTCCTCTGATTCCTCATCCTCTTCCGTAGCCAGGACCCCACCATGAGGCAGCATCACCCCTGCTTTAGCTCGGCGCCCCCTGGCCCTTCTGGGCAGATCGCCAATCATTTTCTTTAGCTCGGCCAACGCCTCAACCGGCTGAGTGGAGAGAGCAACTACGCCATCTACTCCAGCTTGCCATAAGCTCGTTAGCTCAGCCCTCGTGACCGAAGAAGGCAAAGTCAGCATAACCGGCTTCTCCAACAGCTCGACGAACCTTCGGCAGACAAGCAGATGTTCCACAGCAACAAAAGAATCTCCGCCTCCACCACTGATGAACACGCCATCTACTTCCAGTCCATTAATGGCTCTAACAAAACCCTGGTCTAGTGAAGGCTCTACCATCAAGAATTTGCCTACCTCTTCCCTGTGCAGGATTGTCGCAGCCACCTTAATGTCGAAAACTACGAAGTCACACCCTGAACCCACCAGCTCGTTCGTCTTCTCTTCACTTGCGCCCTTCACAAATACCCCCAGAGGAATATCGGAGGCAGCTTCGACCATCTGCCTGACAATGGTGGCGCCTTGTACCTGGCCCAATACCAACCCGGCATCGGCATTGACATCGGCCGCCATTTTGGCTTCCTTGGCCTCGGCTCCCGACAATCCCACGACAAGCAACATGGCAGAGCTTTTTGATTCAGAGGCAGAGGGATGAAACCCTATGGGCGCGACTGAAGACTTAGAAAGCCTTTGTAATTTGTCGACAAATTTGCTCATACCACCTCCAGCCAGCGGTCGGATTCGAACCGACGACCGGCGGTTTACGAAACCGCTGCTCTACCCCTGAGCTACGCTGGCATCGTAGCTGAATCCGGCGTTTCGCCTGACTTCAAGCATCCCTATTATATGGTTGTAAAGGTCCATTGTAAAGGCTCGTCGCGGCCACTTGCCCGATGGATTGGGCGACTACACCTGTGAGCAGCCACCCACCGGTCGTCTTAACTGCCACGCCAGTACAATACCTAAAACAGAAACTACAGCACCAACCAGGAAGGCTGTCTGGTAGCTGTTAGACATATCAAATATACGACCAGCCACCACCGGCCCAATTGCCCCGCCGATGGTGTAGCCGAAGGAAGCAACCCCCATGATAACCCCGTGCGAGCTCAAGCCAAATAGCTCGGCGACTACCGGTGATTCTATTGCCGCCAAACCACCGTAAGCAAAACCAAGGATAACGGCAAAGAGGTAAAACACCCACAACTCTCCGGCCGCTAACAGCAAGAGTAGAGCACCTGACATCAGGAGGAAGTTGATGATTAGCGGCGACCTGCTCCCTGTCCTATCGGTTATGCTACCGGTTGCAATCCTGCCCCCAATACTTGACCCTCCAATGACCGCCAGAATACCGGCAGCAACTGCGGCTGAAAATCCCAGGTCGGTGACATGGTTGGCGATGTGGGCAAGTACGTTGTGCAAACAGTAGCCGAAGCAGAACAGTATAGCCAGGAGCACCCACAATTGCCAGCTACGCGTTGCCTCTCGAAAAGAAAATCCACTTGCGTGCAAATCCAGACCCCCCTTCTCCACACTCTTCCCGTCAGGCATCAGCCCCATGCGCCTGGGGTCAAATTTCAAGAACTGGGCTGCCAGTATGATGAAAACGAAAACTACAGCACCGATGACAAGGTAGGCCGTACGCCAGCCCCAGCCTTCCATGAGCCAGGTAGCCGCCGGAGGGATACTGAGGGTGCCAATGCCTACGCCCGCGACGACAAAACCTGTCATCATGCCTCTCCTTTTGACAAACCATCTGGCTACCGTAGATAACGGAGGAACATAGGCACCACCCAGCCCCACACCTACTACCACTCCGTAGCAGAGATATAGCTGCCAGAGAGTACTGATCTGGGACATCAACAAAAAGCCCAGACCAAAAAGAAAGCCACAGAGTGTCATTACGATTCGCGGACCAAACCTGTCGGTGAGTTTGCCCATGACAATTGCCAGAGCGCCACTCACAACCATAGCCAGTGAGTAGGCTCCTGAAGTTGTAGCCCGTGTCCAGCCGAACTCTGTGGACAGCGGTTTGAAAAAGACACCAAAGCTATAGAAAGCGCCGAACATCAGGAGCATGGTGAAGAAGCCAATCAAAACGATAACATAGCCATAGAAAAGGCCTGGCTTCCTGGCAGCAGTCAAATTCGAAACTTCCTGTTCAGGCACGACGGGGCCTCACGGTCACGCCGCTTCGCCGACACCTCTCGCCTGGTCACGAACATGTAACCTAAGCCGGGCTCCCGGGCCAATCTACGGTCAGTACCTGGTCATTATAGGTGGTGAGCCTTTCCATACCGGCTTCAGTAACCAGGTAGTCATCCTCCACACCAACCGCTCCTACATCGGGAAAGACCAGCTTCGGTTCAAGGGCAAAGACCATGTTTTCCCTGAATTCCTCATTGAAGCCGGGGGCCACAACGGGATATTCGTCAATCTCAAGTCCAATACCATGCCCAACGAAGGCTACTTGATGCCCCTTATAGCCCATGAAATAGTCCTGGTATCCCCGTCGCCGGGCCAGTTCTAATGCCTCCTTGTAGAGCTGGGACCAGGTTCGCCCGGGGGTAACCCATTGTTCCATGAAGTCCTTAATCTCTTTGGCAACGGAGTAAGCCTGTTGTAGCTCCTGAGATAGCTTCCCGATGACAAAAGTGCGCGTCATGTCAGTCACATAGCCGTTAATACCAACACCAAAGTCAATAATAAGAGGCTGGTTCTCAGTGATGACATTAAAACTTGCCCCCTGAGCAATAGCCGGCGTAGTTCCCGAACCGCCCAATGGCACATTCATGGTGGGAGAGATGGTGGCTGTCTTGCCACAGAAGATATGGGCGGAGAACATCTCCTGGTTATATCCCCGCATTCGCAGCAGACCTTGATGCCCCAGGCGTCTGGCCAACGCTACCAGCAGCGCGTCGACCTCCAGTTCGGTCATCCCGGGGCGGATGCTTCTCTGCGCTTCCAGCATAACCCGGCTCAGGATCTGGCAAGCCTTCCTGATCTGTGCTATTTCGTACTCCGATTTTACCATGCGGACCTTTCTCACAAGCTCGGAGATATCCAGAAAATCTGCCTCAGGTTGACCTCGGTGCAGGGCGAGATAATACTTCACCGGCAGAACGTCCATTTCCAGTCCTATTCTGCCCCGCAAGGAGTAGTTGAAGTCAGAAAGAACCTGCGCCAGTTGCTGGCTGTTTTTCAGGGGAACGACCTGACTTAAGCTTGATTCCCTTTGGGCGCGACCGAGGTTTCCCTGTACCGCCAATACAGCTTCGCCTGCGGCAGGAATGAAAAGGCAGGAACGCTGAATAGTGCCGGCAAAATAGAAAAGGTCGACGTTCTGCGAGATTAACGCTCCGGCAATATCACTGTCTTGCAGGCACTTCTGAAATCGGGCAATACGCGACTGGATTTCTTCCCGTGGTGTGCACTGGTACTCCATCACATCCTTCATGGTCAGGCTGGATACTCCCTGGCTTGCCTGTATGCCTGTTTTACCAGGCCGCCCATCGCTTCTGCTGCCCTCTCCGGAGTGGGGTAGAGAGCTACACCGCTCCGGACAAGCTCCTCCTTTTCCTCAACCCGGACCCCGGTCGGCGACGGAAAGCAGGAAATCATGGGTTCCCCACAGCAGATACCACTCATGATTATGCCCGGACCGCCCTGTCCGCAGACGCGAGGAACAATCAGGCTACCGGGCTGAAGGCCGAATTACGGAAGGCGAGACTGTATCCTTCAGCGAGCGTGACTTCTTTCTTTACCCCCCTTCCTTATACCACTCACGTATTCCCCGCCGCAAGATCTTCCCGGTGGCTGTTCTCGGCATTTGCTCCGCCTTGATGAAGTCCACCGACTTGGGCCGCTTGTAGCCGGCCATCTTACCTTTGCAATGCTCAATAATCTCCTGTTCCAACTCCTTGGACGCCTCCACGCCCTCAGCCGGAACGACGATTGCCTTGATTGCCTCTCCCCACTTACGGTCGGCGATCCCGACCACCGCCACTTCCTTTACCTTGGGGTGGCCGGCGATTAGTTGTTCTATTTCAAAGGGGAACACGTTTTCACCACCCGTAATTATCATATCCGCCTTCCTGTCCATTAAGACGTAGTAGCCATCTTCGTCACGAGAGGCCATGTCGCCGGTGCGGAAGTACCCTTCGCCGAATTTAAAGGCTTCCTGCGTTTTTTCAGGGTCTTTAAGATACTCGGTGAACATGGAGGGGGCACTTACACATATCTCACCCACCTCGCCCTCGGGAACCTCGTGCCCTTCCTCATCCATAAGCCTTATCTTTTCCACGCCGTATAATTCCCTCCCGATGCTCCCCAGCTTCTTCAACTGCTCGGGTGGCCGCAGGAGGGTCGTCCCACCCGCCTCGGTCGTCCCGTACTCCTCGAACAGGCCGGCATTCTTCCAGTACTCCATGATAGCCAGTTTGGTATCCTTACGGACAGGCGCCGACGAACAGAGGAGCTTCCTCATACCTGAAACATCGTATTTCGCCTTGACCTGGTCGGGCAGGTCGAGCATCATCACATAGTGTGTCGGCACCAGTGAAGTAAAGGTGGTCGCTTCGTCCTGCATCGTCTTGATGAAATGCTCGGGGTCGAAGCTCACCCGGTTATATATACACACCCCTCCCCCAACCCAGGTAAAAGCCCACGAAAAGAAGATGGAGTTTATATGGCTGGTCGGCATTACCAGCAAGGCTATGTCATCGGTAGCAAAGCCAAAATTCACCACATGCAACCAGTTATAGGCAATGAAGCTCTTGTGCGAGCGCACCACTCCCTTGGGCTTCCCCGTCGTCCCCGATGTGTAGGTAATAGTCCAGGGGGCTTCCTCGTCAACCTCTATGCCCGGCTCCTCTGGAGACCCTTTCTCGATAAATTTCTCATAGTGTTGGTATCCCCCGGGAGCCTTCTCATCACCGAAGAAAAGGTAGTTATCACGGGGAATGGGCAATCGGTCACGAATGGAGTCCACCCCTTCCACGAACTCCTTGGCCACTACGAAGGCCTTGGCCTCACCATGCTCACATATATACTGATATTCCGGGGGTGCCAGTCTAAACAGGACAGGTATTATTGTTAACCCCGCTTTGGCTGCTGCCCCGTACATCTCCATCCACTCCACACAGTTATAGGCGATAGCGGCAAATCTATCCCCGGGCCGTAAACCCAGACCCAGCAGCGCGTTGCCCAGCCTGTTACATCGTTCGTTCCACTGCTTAAATGTTAGAGAGCGGCTCAGGTCCTTTGCTCCCATTTTGTCGGGATGCAGGTAAGCGTTATTCCTTAACACATCTCCGGCATTTAACCATTTACCCATTTATTGACCTCCTGTCTATGATGTAGTGCATCATTATACCAGCCCCGCTGGCGTCCTTCCAGTCTTCTCAGCTTCCCAGACCGTTTAACAATATCATTCTGAGGAGTCCCGGTGAATCCCGATTTATCAGGACGAAGAATCTGCGGCACCCTGCGCTTCGCCCAGGATGACAAACGGAGGCTACTAAACGAGCTCCTCAGCTTCCTCGATGAGCTTTCTTAGCTTATCTCGGCATGCAAGTTGGACCTATGGCACTATCCTCAGCACTTCTTGCCCCACTTTTCCTGCCATTTGCTCTTGACTTGAGGGTTAACTGCATACCGAGGCCATTCCCCTTTAAGGGCCAGGATAGCCTGGCTCATCGGCTTGTGCCAGAATTCCGGGCCCGAGTCGGCGATTTCAGAGTACCAGGCACTGTGGCCGGTAAGGATAACATTGGGCATTTTGAGGAGCGGATTATCCGGTGCCAGGGGTTCGTCCACAGTGACATCAAGTCCCGCGCCGGCGATAAGCCCTTCCTGTAGCGCTCTAATGAGGCCCGGCTGGTCCAGAATGTCTCCCCGGGAAACATTGACCACGTAACACGAAGATTTCATCTTTTTGAACTGTTCGTAGCCGAGCATACCTTTCGTCTCTTCAGTAACCAGCGCGTGGATAATGATGAAGTCTGAATCCTTGAGGAGTGTATCCAGATCTACCGGCTCTATGCCCCGGCTCGCCAAAACCAGTCCCAGAATATATGGGTCATACCCCAGGACTTTCATTCCCAGCCCCTTAGCCTTGAGGGCTGTGGCTGTACCCGTACTGCCCAGGCCTATGACACCGACAGTCTGGTCGCGTAGCCGGAATACGGGGGGCTCGGCGATCTCTGCCACCGCTTTCCTGTTGGGGGGCACAAAATTGACCTGTCTCTCCTTCACTGCCTTATCCAGCTGGAGAAGCTTACGGCCCAGAGCCAGCATGAGTGATACGGCATGGTCGGAAACTTCGTCTATGCAGTAATCAGGAGTATTGGTAACAACTATGCCGTACTCGGTGGCGGCTGCCAGATCGATCCGCTCGAAACCCAGGCCAAGACTGGCAAGAATACGGCACCTGGGCAGCTCGTCGAGTACCCGCCGGGTGAAGGGCTGAAGCGGACCCGAACATATCACGGCATCAGCACCCGCAGCATTACTAATCAGTTCATCTTCCGTGCGCCAAAACCCCTTGACCAGTGTGGCATCCAGCGACTCCAGCAGTTTTTCTCCCATATCTACACCCGGGACATTGATTGCGTTGACAACCTTGAAGCCCATTGTTTTCTCCTTTCTCGAACTCTCTTCACCTTCATTACACCTCTAACTTCCTTCAGCCAATCAACAGTCTCAATCATAAGCCATATACTGTACTGCAACGGGCATAAGCCACGCCGCTGCCCCCGACCAGGTACAACATAGGATTCCCCGCTAATACGGCTGGTGAAAATGACCCTGGCACACGGGGCACAGTATTGGCTCCTCTAGTACATAGGAACCTCCTTTGTGCGGTGACAGAGTGGAATCTTATCTGAAAAGGGCTCTTCTCCGAACAGACTTCTATTCCGCCGCAGGCAACCACTTACTTCCATAACCCTAAATGCCAGCTTCTGTTTGCCTCAAGCTAGCTGTCCGACCACTATCGAACCACAACAGTATACTATATCACACATTGCCACCCTGTCAATGGCGCCCAATCACAGCGAACCTAACCGGACACCTGTGAAACATACCTCGGTTATTACCAGGGGCAACTCTCTTCTTAAGGCGCTCTACCCACCGGAGTTGCCTCGCCTGATTTGCTTAATCTTGCGCTGAAGGGGCGCATATACATACAGCCCAACCACCAGCACCGCCGCTATGATTAACCCGATCAGCGGCCAGTTGACTGTCGGCCGAATCTCCTCAAAGTTAGCCGTTATCGAGTAGTCACCATCCATGGTGATGGTCGTCCGGCCAGAGGTCACGCGGGCTATGGTGTCGACGTCGCCGCTCCAGTTGACAAAGCGGTGGAGTGCCTCAGCCTCGACCACCAGGTCGACCACTGTACCGCCAAGATACGTGTGTGCTCCCTCGCCGGGCACGGTTACCGAACCTCCGCCGCTACTGGTGATAGTGAGACCATACATGACGAATTGCTTCCCGCTCAAAAAGGGGTAGCTCTCACCACGAACGATATTCCAGGCATAAGCGTCATCGGTCTCGCCGTGAGCGACGGCCGTTATGTCCCACGGGGTGTCCAGGCCTTCCGTCCGCGTATCCTTGAAGGTGGCGATGTTCATCATCTGAGCGGTGGTCTTACCCAACCCACCATCGCTGGTGTCGATACCGGAAGCCTCCATATCCCAGAAGGAGTTCTCCACCACGGCTTCATTGTCCCCCACCAGACCACCCACCGAGCTATTGCCACTCACGCCACCGCTGGCATAGGTGTCGCTCACAGTGCCCCGATTGTATCCCACCAGGCCACCCACCAGGCTATCGCCGGTCACACTGCCGGTGGCATAAGACCTGGCCACAGTGGCGTAATAGTCGTTGTGCCCCACCAGGCCGCCAACGCGCGCATCGCCGCTCACGCTGCCGCTGGCATAGCAATTGCTCACAGTGCCTTCCCAGCTGTGTCCCACCAGACCACCGATACTGTGCCACCCACCGGTTACGCTGCCGCTGGCATAGCTATTCCTCACCGTGCCCTGGTTCCCCCCCACCAATCCACCGACACCTCCATCGCCGCTCACGCTGGCACCCGAATATGAGTTACTCACAATCCCCGTATTGTATCCCACCAGACCACCGACAAGAATATCATCGCCAGTCACATTCCCGCTCGAGTAGCAGTTGCTCACTAGGGCGATGTTAAATCCCACCAACCCACCAACCCGCGAACTCCCGGTCACGTTGCCGGTACAATAGGAGTTAGTGACATTGCCGGCGTTCAGCCCCACCAGACCACCAACACCTATGGAACCAGTCACATAGGCGTTTGCCACGCCCACATTCCTGATACTCCCCCCTTCTTCCGACCCCACCACAGCACCGAACAGCCCCACACCGACCACCTCACGGCGGTCGATGACAAAGTCCCTTATCTCATATCCCTGACCATCGAAGGTGCCGACAAACGGGTCAAACGCCACACCTTGCTCATAGATCCCGATCGGCTCCCAACCCTCTCCTTCGTTGGCTGCCTCACTCGCCAGCTCTTCATAGCCGGCAGCAGCAGCATCGAGGTCATTCATAAGAAGGTAGCTACCATCCGGATTATCCCGGATGGCGTGCAGGTCATACCAGTCCCGTATCTCCGTCGCCGGAGACGCTTCGACAACCGCTGATGGCAACGGCAATGCCGAGCCCAAGATAATGAGAAAGGCAATCAGGCTGCATACTAGCTTTTTCTTCTCTATTATTTCCGCACTCTCCTGCAATCCGACTGAAAATCCCTGAAATATAGCTCCGCCGTCGACTATGCGGAAGGCCGCCAACCCCGTGCCCCGGCAAGGTCTGCGAAGTCCGGGCCACCGGGCTGATGCCTGTTAAGGAGCCGGCGGCATAATGCCTATTTCACCGCTTGCTGGCACACCTGGTAACCGAGGTCAAAGGCCTTGATATTGACCGGAGCTACCTTGGCCGGGAAACGTGCCTCAATAATCTCCTTTACCGTTGTCGTCTTCAGCGGCAGCAGCTCGGTACCGAATAATGCCCCCAGCATCACAACGTTGGCCGCCAACAGGCTGCCGGCTTCCCGGGCAGTTTGATTGGCATCCAGTTTGATTATCTTACTGGTGATGCTGTTCAGCTTTTCCAGTACCTGCTCCAGAGTGGGATAGATGCTCTGGCCCAGGGAGACGGTGAACGGGACTATCGGTACCGTATTGAGTATGACCAGGCCCGACTGCGATAGAAAGCTTGCGTTCCTCAGTGCCTCGGAAGGCTCCATCCCGATGATAACGTCGCACTTACCGGCCGGGATGAGAGGACCATAGACATCCTCTCCGACTCTGATGATGCTGGTGACCGAGCCACCCCTGACCGCCATCCCCAGTATCTCAGACCCTCGAACGCTCAATCCATCGGCAATGGCAGCCTTTCCCAATAACTCCGACATCAGAATTACCCCCTGCCCGCCAACGCCAGTGATCAGTATGTTAAATTCTTTCGTCATTTCCTTCACTCCTGTACTATAGCTTTGTAGGGGCAAACCTGGGCACAGATTCCACAACCGGTGCACGAGGCAGCGTCAATCACTGCTTTGTCCCCCTGTCTGATTATCGCCGGGCAACCCAGAAGCTTTATGCAGGCCTCACACTTGGGGTCGCACTTATCCGGGTCTACGCGGTAGGGAACGACCTTCACTCCCGCTTTTCTCTTGTCCCTCAGCTCAATCATGGCACACAGCCCTCGAAAAACGACCACCGCCGGCCCCTGGAACCTGATTGCCTTTTCCACAGTCTCGGTCCCTGTTTTGAGGTCAAAGGGGTCCACGACCTCCACGAACTTCACTCCGCAGGCCCTGGCTACGTCCTCCGCTTTTAGCGGAACAGCCTCATCTCCCATGGCGGTATAGCCGGTGCCGGGGTGGGGCTGGAAGCCGGTCATGGCCGTGGCTGAGTTGTCGAGCACGATCATGGTTACATTCGCCTTGTTGTAGACCGCGTTTATCAGCGGCGGTATCCCGGCATGGAAGAAGGTTGAATCGCCCAGGTGGGCTACTATCGGGGCATCCACTGCATGGGCCATACCATTGGCCAGCCCGAAGCTTCCTCCCATACAGACAGTGGTGTCCACGGCCTGTAGCGGCGGGTTCAAGCCCAGCGTGTAGCAGCCGATATCGCTGGGGTAGATAGGTTCCACATTTTCGCCGAGTTCTCTGGCCACTCTCTGTGCTGCCACCGTGATGGCGCGGAAAGAGCCGCGGTGAGGGCAGCCTGGACATAAGGCTGGCGGCCTCAAGGGCAGAAGCGGAGCCGCCTCCTGTTCTATCTTATCTAATGCGGCGAAATCGACTGGCAGCTTGGCTCCTGTCACCCTGGCGATAGCCTCGGTGACCTTCCTGGTGGATAGCTCTCCTATCCGGGTCACCACGTCCTTGCCGCGCACTTTGACCGGGAGATTATGTTCTCCCACCATGGCTTTCACGTGAAGCTCCACAAACGGGTCCAGTTCCTCTACTACCAGTATCTCCTTTACCGACTTCAGTAGTTTCATTACCAGTTCCTCGGGAAGGGGATGCGGTGTTCCAATCTTCAGTACTGAGACCTTATCTTCAAGCCCCAGCCACTTCACCGCCTCCATAGCGTAGCTGTATGACAGGCCGCAGGCGATGATACCAAGCTCAGCTTTGTCCGCCATTTGCAGTTTGTTATAGGGCAGTGTGTTTACCGCCTCCTTGATCTTTGCAAACCTTTCCAGCATCAAGGGTTTGTTTATTCTGGCCGTACGCGGAACATAGACATAGAGGCTGGACTCTTTCTTGAAGGAGCCCTTTCTCCTTTCCCGCGATATCTCTCCCAGGACGATATCGCTGCGCCCGTGGCCTATCCTGGTCACCGACCTGACCATGAACATCTGCCCGAATTCCTCCGACAGCCTGAAGGCATCGGTCGTCATATCCTTGGCTTCCTGCAATGAGGATGGCTCAAGAACCGGTATGTACCCCTGAAGGGCGACGTACCGGCTGTCCTGCTCATTCTGCGAGCTCCAGGCCCAGGGGTCATCGGCCACGATGACGACAAGCCCTCCTTTGGCGCGGATATGGCTGGCGGTCATCAACGGGTCATGAGCCACGTTTAACCCGACATGTTTCATTGAGGCCACGGCTCTTAACCCGCAGATCGACGCTCCCAGCGCAACCTCAAAGGCCGTCTTCTCATTGGTTGACCACTCGACATACATGTCAACCTCTTTGGCCACCCCGGCCAGGGTTTCCGTTATCTCACTTGACGGCGTACCGGGATACGCAGCAGCCACCTGGACCCCGGCCTCTATCACCCCCCTTGCTATCGCTTCATTGCCCAGGACAAAGAGTCTTTCTCCTGGAGCATCGGAACTAATGGTTAATTCTTTCAACATAACCTCCTTTCTTGCACTAGGCTGTTTAGTTTTGACTTTTCCATTCAATTTCGGCCATTTTCCCCCACAGGTCGGGATTTTCACCTCTATTATTCAACTCGAACATCCTTAACCGGTTCGCTTAGCGTATTTTTCTCTCAGTTTGGGCTTCTCTATCTTGCCCGTGGGATTGCGCGGCACTCTGTCAAGTACGATGCGCCGCGGCCTCTTGTAGCGGGGCAGACTCTGTTCACAGAATTGATTCACCTCTTCCTCCGTCAGCGTCTCCCCGGGCTTGGGGTCGATTACAGCCACAGCTATCTCCCCCAGCCTCTCATCGGGAATACCGATTACCGCGGCATCGTAAATCTTGGCATGTCGCCGCAGAATTTCCTCTATCTCTACCGGAAAGATATTCTCACCCCCGGTGATGACCAGGTCCTTCTTTCTATCAACGATGTAGATAAATCCCTCTTTATCCTGTTTCGCCATATCGCCGGTATAAAGCCAGCCGTCCTTCAGGGTTTCCGCCGTCTTTTCGGGGTTCTTGTAGTATTCCTTCATCACCCCATTGCCCCTCACCGCCAGCTCACCCACCCCCCCGGGGGCAACATCCTCACCCTTATCATCGACAATGCGGGTCTCCCAGTTGAAGCCGGTCTTGCCCGTAGCTTCCAGCTTGTGCGCATCCTCTATGTTAAGGTGGACACATCCCGGTCCGGTGGTTTCGCTCAACCCGTAACTGGATGCGTACTGCATGTCGGGGAAGTATTCTTTCCAGCGTCTGATGAGGCTGGGCGGTATGGGCTGTGCTCCCGTATGCATAAGACGCCAGCAGCTCAGGTCGTAGTCCTCTTTCTTCAGTTCCCCCTTGTCCAGCGCGACCAGAATGTCCTGCACCCAGGGCACCAGCATCCACACGATAGTCCCTCTCTCTTTGTGGACGGTTTCAAGTACATATTGGGGGCCGATTTCCGTCAGCAGTGTCGCCCGGCCGCCCACAACCAGGCTGCCGAACCAGTGCATCTTGGCTCCGGTATGGTACAGGGGCGGAATAAGAACGAAGTTATCCTCATGAGTCTGATAGTGGTGACGGTTCTCGGTGATAACAGCGCACTCCATATTCTTGTGGGTCAGCAATATGGCTTTGGGCGCCCCGGTGGTGCCCGAGGTGAAGTACAGCCCGCACTCATCCCCATCCCTTAGTTCCACCTCTACCGGCCGCGGAGAAGCTTTGCCTACCACCTGCTCAAAGTCCTCCATACCTCCGGGAATGGTCTGTCCCACCACGATATAGTTCGTAATCGTGGATAGCTGGGGGCGGACCGGCTCTACCCGCTCAGCGAACTGCTCGCCCAGAATCATGGCTTTGGCTTCAGCGATATCGGCACAGTACTTGAAATCCTCGCTGGTAAACCTGAAATTGAGGGGCACTGCCCATGCCCCGATCCTGATGATGCCGAAATATGCCTCCAGCCAGTTGATGGAGTTCGTCATCCAGTGTATTACCTTATCACCCTTCTTGATTCCTCTATCGATAAGGGCATTGGCGACCCTGTTTACCCTTTCGTCAAACTCCTTCCAGGTGATTTCTTTTCTCAGTCCCTGGCTCGGTCTCACTTCAATGAGCGCAGGATCATCGGGATACATTCTCCGGTTTCTGGCTACCATCTCCGATATAGTCATATTTCTATTTCCTTCCTCTATTTCGCGGCCCGGCCCATTCGTTATCCGGTCCTTGTCCGCCTATTTTTTGCCGACGTACGTTTCCCGCAGCTTGGGCTTCTCAATCTTACCCGAGGGGTTGCGCGGAACCGGGGCGAAAACTATCTTTTCCGGCCATTTGTACTTGGCCAGCCCCTGGTCACGGCAGAAATCTACCACTTCCTGTTCCGTCATCGTCTCACCGGGGTGAAGCTGCACGATGGCCATGGCTATTTCCACCAGACGCTCATGGGGATAGCCGATCACCGCCACATCAGCAATCTTCGCGGACCGGCGCAATGCATCCTCAATCTCGACCGGAAAGATATTCTCACCCCCTCTGATGATGAGGTCTTTCTTCCGGTCGGCAATATAGATATAGCCGTCCTCGTCCTGCCGCACCAGGTCCCCCGTGTACAGCCAGCCGTCTTTGATAGTCCTGGCCGTCATCTCCGGGTTTTTGAAATACTCTCTCATGTTGCGCGGGCCCTTCAACAGCAGTTCGCCTACCTCACCGACCGGCACATCCCGGCCATTCTCATCGACGACGCGCGCCTCAACGTTGAAGGTCGGCTTGCCGATGGAACCCGGCCGGTCCAGAACGTCGTCATCGTAGAGGTTGACCGTTCCCCCACCCCCGCCTTCAGTGATGCCGTAGATATTGCCCGTCTTGAAAGACACCAGCTTCTTCATGTCCTGGAACAGGGCAGCAGGGACGGGCTGGGCGCCGATTACAATGCTTCCCGTCACGTGAGAGAAATCATATTTGCTGATGTCGATTTCCCCTCTCTTGACGGCGTTGATGGAATCGGACATGGTCGGCACCGTAACCCAACCGTTGTTCACCTTTTCATTGCAGATGGTATCGAGGAGATATTGGGGCTTATC
>JAWOFK010000082.1:0-11375 GCA_046497565.1 Dehalococcoidia bacterium | reverse complement strand
GTTATGCCGACCAGGCAAGGAACAGTTATCCGCAATCGCTGCATCGCCCGGCCCACCAAGTCCCAGGCCATCCTGCTCCAAATGCTCGGGCTGTATCTGCCGCAACGCATGAAGATTTACAAAAATGTAGTACCAATTTTAGCTTCGGGGCAACCATGATTTACTCGTGTAACTGCGGAAGTGGGGTTAGGTGTTGACGGGCGTGCAGTGTCGAACCTGCCAATATATGCTGAACAAATGGGGTTCATACGTGGAGAAAGAGAAGGGCAAAGCTAGTAGCTTTATTGGGGGAATGTATAACGAGAATGAGCATAGGCAAGGGCGGCGGCAACATCTTTTTCGGTTATCTCGTATTGGCGCACGACTTCTTCCTCGGTCATGCCGCCTGCAAGTTCAGCGATAATACGTGCGACGGGTACTCGCGTTCCGCGAATTATAGGCTTACCATGCTGAATTTTGGGGTCAATAATAATACGCTCTATTGCTTCCATTTCTTACCCTATATTGATTGCGTCTATTGTATTATGGCCTCGCCGCAGCATCTGCTCAAGTTTTTTTGTGGGGGGCATAATACCTCATTCGTAGCTCGCCCGACTGGTATTGCGTCCCGGGATTCCCATTCTATAGTGACCTAAGGCTCGAACAGCGCGTCAGAAATATGTGGGTCTACCTGTATATTGTAAATCCTGACCGAGTACCCCGTAATCGGCTCCGTATAGGTCCAATCTCCATGCGTCCAATCATGTAACTCGCTTATATGCGCGTGTAAATCAGCCCTATGCTCATCCCACCACTCATCCCACTGCGCATCAGGCATAGCAACCCACTCGCCTTCGGAGACCACCCATACTTCACGCAGCTCCCCGTTGACGACGTACGCCATGTCATAGCCATTCGTCATTTCTATTCTTAACTTGAGGTTCTCGGTACCGATGTCTTTCGCCATATATGTCCACACCATTTTTTCATCGTTAGTCCATTCCACGGTGAAATGCAGGCTGGTCGCAGTTGCGATATCGGGCACATCATTGTCGGGCACATCGTTGTCGGGCACATCATTGTCGGGAATACCATTGTCGGGAACATCATTGACAACATCGTTAACGTCATTCTCGACCAGCGGCCGTTCAGGTGCAAGGCGCACCGCCAGGACCACGGCCACCACGACCACTACCCCGATAACCACATACATCCATTTCTTCATATTAAGTGTCCCCCTTCCTGGTTTTTGTCATAATTGATAATTTATGAATCGTATATCACCCTCCCCCGCACTGTCAAGGCATCGTGACTTTCGCTTGACGGCTTAGCTCAGCCGTTCCCGGTCGAAGCGGCGAGCGCCATTGTTAGTGATACTCCTCGGTGCCGGCAAGATTCCCCCGGTCTGACTCGGGACGAACTCTCGTTCACAATAGGCTGCTTGGCTCCCTCGAGTCGTGTGTTAGCCCGAGGGAGGGGCGGAGTTTATCTCCGCCCATCCAACTTTCGTCCTTGCGAGTGTGTCCCCGACTAAATCGGGGGTCTCGGGATGTGGCAATCTCTTGAGGTTAGGCAGCAGCCCGACGCCGTCTCACAAATATGGTGACCCCGGCGATAACGGCAGCGCCCAGGGCAATCCAGAGTGCCAGTATACCCAGCCTGCTGATGGGATGAGCCTCGCCGCCGACGGGGGGCAACAGACGAGCATCGCCACCGCCGCCAAAAGGCGTGTACGCAAGATCGCTTGCTTCCTCGTGACTTACATTGGCCCAGATGAATTTCTCCGCAGTATTAACACCGGTGTCAGAGCAGCACTGGAAATGACAATCATCTTCACAGAAGTAATAGAGGCGTAGAGTATTCTCGTCAACGCCCGCCGCGGCCACTTCGTCATCGGTGTAAAACACCTGGACATACACCGGCCAGATGACGTTCTCAGGGTTGGAAACATGGATATCTATGTATTTGCCCAGTGTCTCATCGGGAAAGGGCTCATCGGGGAAGGGCTGAGACTGATAGCGAGCAATGTATATGTCTGTTTCGCTCGCCTCTGCTGTCACATTTAAAGTCACTATAGTATCAGCTTCCTCCGAAGCATCGACCACGTTTTCGCCAGGGCCAAGAGTATCATAATACACTGCCGGCAAATCCAGAGGCGCTCCCAGCCAGTGGCCATAATCAAC
This sequence comes from Dehalococcoidia bacterium, assembly GCA_046497565.1. GTDB lineage: Bacteria > Chloroflexota > Dehalococcoidia > GIF9 > AB-539-J10 > RBG-13-51-36. Next base: position 9,213 of record JAWOFK010000082.1, on the reverse strand, counting down.
ACCATCGCTGACCGGGTCCCCAGTGCCCTCCAGGTTGCCCGCATGAGTCGGCCCGCTGGCATCGCCCCACCAGTTGTGGGTGGCATCGAGCGTGGCAGTATGTGTGTTCTCCACGCCGTAGGTGCTGTTGTCCACGATATTGTTGTAGTTGACAACCACGCCACCTGCGGAAGAGCGCATCAGGATGCCGGTGTCGTTATTCTGCACCGTGTTCCCGGTCACGCTGATGTCGGTCAGGGCCTGGTCACCATCGCCATGACCGATGACAATACCCCGAGCAAATCCCTCCACGGTGTTGTCTATCACCTCGACGTTGTTCTGGGCACCCTTGGCCCAGTCCATGACCGCAATGCCGGCACCCGCGAAGTCGCTCGTCATCTCGTTGCCGCTGATCTCGGCATTGTTGCCCTCGTAGGCAATACCCATGTGTATATTGCCGGTGAAGGTGTTGCCGGATACGGTGACGTCGCCCGCGTTCTCACCGTCACGGTTGACGAATACGCCCTGGTAGACCCACAGGTCACCGGCACTGGTAAACGTGTTGTCGTAGATCCTCAGGCCGGTGATATCGCTGTTGGGAGCCGCGCTCCATCGCCACGTTTGAATGGCAACGCAGTAGTTATCGACTGCGGCCGCGGCGCCCTTGGACACGAAGCAGTTATTGTAGATCTCGATATCCTGCCCGTTCAAAACCATGCCGCTGGCAAAGTGATTTGTGGGGACATCGGGACTCTCTATCGTGAAGCCGTGGATCTTGACCCCACTGACCCCCGAAAACTCGTCGAACCTGATGTTGTATACCGGGGGCTCACCGAGATCCCAGTCCGCAGTTGCCACGCCCTTGATGATGCTGACGCCGCATCCGGCACCCGCAAGCTCAAGGCCATCCTTGCCGGCCGGGATTACCAGGTCTTCCGTGTAATTTCCGGCCCCCACCTGAATAATGTCGTCTGAGCCGGCGGCATCGATGGCTGCCTGGATGGTGGTGTAATTGCCGCTTCCATCCGCGTTAACAATCCATGTCTGCTGGGCCGCCACGGGCCCTGTGGTCACCAGCCCCAGGCTCACGACCAGCGCCAGGGCAAGCAGCATGGACAGGGCCTTACTGTCCCATTTTCCTCTTCTGTTCATTATTTCCTCCTTTAATTTTCTGTTTTCACGAGTTCAACTTATTCTGACTCCGGCCCGAAGTCGATCGCTCCAGGCTGGAGTCCTCAGAAGCATATTGCTTCAGTAAACCTAACTTTCAAGCCTGCCTCATTTCAGGCTACCCTTCTTCATACGGAAATCCTAAATCCTAATTTCTAAACCCTAAACTTGCTTGGGATTCAGTGCTCAGGATTTCGTATCTGGCTTGTGCCCGGGCCAGGCGGTGGTCTGTTCTCCCCGGTGAATCCTCAGCGTCGTAACTCGCCTGCCCGCCCATGCCAAAGGGTCGTGCGGACCCGGCCCCATTATCCCGATTTCATCGGGACATATCTCAAGAGGGCGACAGTGAGGATTCGCTCCGGCAATTCGGCATAGGCATCACCTCCCTTTCGACTTCATTGAATACAGTCATTCTGAGGAGTCCAAATTCGTCTGGGCGACAAACAATCTCCGGGACCCTCCGTTCGCTTAGAACCACACAGGCAAGAGCAGTTCTTTGCTCCACCCCGGGAATATTTGGGGTGTTGCCCAATTCCCCACGACCAACCTGCCTCCCCCGTGGGGGAGACTCCGCGGGCGAGTATAATCTCTCCGACTTATCACTCATCGCCATCCGTTCAGCGCGGCGCTGGGAGCACCCCGATGATATAATCAACGCGGTGGTGGCCGACCCGCCATCGCCAAAACCAGTGAAGAGACCTGTGTCCGCAGGTCTCTTCATAATTTAGCTAAGATTTACCCTCGTCACCTCCCCCGGGATCCCTGGCTTTCCTCAGCCACTCCTCGTCATAATGGCTGACTCCGTTCTCACCGGTAAAAGACAAAAGCGGCAAAATTCCGCGCCCGTACCGGCTCAAGCAGCGGCTCCGGCCCGTAGTCTGCCCCTTGGCCTCCCGAATCATGCTCATTTGGCCATTCACCCCGGCCAATCGGAACATATATGATATAATATCATAAGGATATCACCTCTCCACAGCGAATGTCAATACCTAAGCTCGCTTGACAGAAGTTTCACTAAGATGTATGCTTTCAACGAACGGTGAAAGACTTCCGCATGGTGAAATATTATGAAGGAGCAAGAGACTTTAGAGAGAATTCGAGAGAGACTTCAGGCTCTTCTGGGCGATGTTTCCTTCCTTAAGGTAGGGCAACCTATCATGCGCATGCCTTTGGCCAATCGACAGCCTGACTTGCTGTTTGAGGTTAGGGCAGGAAACCGCGTATCGAAAATCATCGTAGAGGTGAAGTCCAGGGGTGAGCCACGGCAGGTGCGGTACGCTATACAGCAATTGAGAGAATACTTGGCTCGGGTTGAAGATGTCTATGGGGTGGTAGCAGCACCGTATATCAGTAACGATACAGGTCGCCTTTGCAGGGAGAATGGCATGGGCTATGTAGACCTGGCAGGAAACTGTTTCATCAACTTCGGCCAGATATACATTGAGCAAAAAAACTACCCCAATCCGATTGTAGAAAAGCGGCAGCTCCGCTCATTCTTTTCTCCCAGGTCAAGTCGAGTCCTCAGGGTGATGCTTCTCAACCCCAGGCGGTCCTGGCAAGTACAGGAATTAGCAGAGGAAGCCAATGTGAGTCTTGGTCTGGTTTCCAGAATTAAAGACCGCCTTTTGGACCTGGAATATGCTCGTGAGGAAAACAGGAGAATTCTGCTTAACCGCCCGGGAGAGCTTCTAGAGAGGTGGGCAGCTAACTATTCCTTCCGAAGAAACAAGATGTATGACTTTTTTGGCTTTGGAGAGCCCAAGGAGATAGAGCGAAAGGTTGCTGGATATTGTCAGGCGAGGGAAATTCCTTATGCCTTGACTCTTTTTTCTGGTGCAGCCCTGGTGGCACCTTTTGCCCGCTATACCAGGGGATTTGCATATGTCGGCACGGGGATTCGGGAGTTAGCAGAATCGATAGAATTGAAAGAGGTCTCATCAGGGCCGAATTTCAGCGTATTGGAGCCCTATGATGAAGGCGTCTTTTATGGGAGCAGAAGGGTTGAAGGGCTACAAGTTGCCTGCGATGTGCAACTCTATCTTGACCTTATGGGATATAAAGGGCGCGGTGAGGAATCGGCCAAATTTCTCCTGGAACACAGGATAAAACCGCAATGGTAAGACAAGGTGATTATCGGGAAACAGAAGTCCAGGCCTGTTCTTTCGTACTACTGGAGATCATGACAGCCTTGGGGGCATTTCGAGATAATGTCGTCGTTGTAGGAGGGAACGTTCCTTCGCTTCTTATCCCGTCTACCAAGGAGAAACACCCAGGTACGTTAGATATAGATCTTGCTTTGGATTTTGGGCATATTTCGGATGGCACTTACAGGACAATTGTCGAGACCTTGCGTGCACGAGGTTACTACCAAAAGGAACAGGAACAACCCTTCATCTTTTATAGAGATATAGAGGATAGATCCGGAAGCAAAATCACCGTGGAAATCAATCTACTAGCCGGGGAATACGGTGGCACAGGTAAAGGACATCGTCACCAGAAAGTACAGGATGCTCGAGCCAGGAAAGCCAGGGGGTGCGACCTTGTTTTTGGTAGTGCGGTAAGGGTTAATCTAGCTGGCACGTTACCAAGCGGCGCTAGAAATGAGGTGATTGTCAAAGTGTCTTCCATTGGGCCTTTTCTAGTAATGAAAGGCATGGCTCTCTGGGGACGGATGAAGGAAAAAGATGCCTATGATATCTATTATTGCTGCCGGAATTATCCTGGGGGGCTGACAGCCCTGGTGAAAGCAGTAAGGCCACTGGTGAGGAATAAGCTGGCAAGGGAAGGCTTGGGAAAGATCAGGACAAAGTTCGCCACGGTTGATGGCATAGGGCCAAGTTGGGTAACAGACTTCCTGGAAATTACAGATGAAGAGGAAAGAGCCAGGGTCCAGAGGGAAGCCTTTGAGCTAGTAAACACCTTGCTCGAGAAACTGGGTGTTGAGCCATTCTCAGAGTGATTTCGCTAGTGTCTGACCTGTAGTAGACCTAATTCGTACGGTGTCCCTGGAATTCATCAGGAGCGCGGCGGTTTGAGGCCAGTGCCATAAAATGCTATTGTATTGGGTGGTTTCCTATCGGGGGAAGTGTCGGAATTGGCAGACGAGCATGACTTAGGATCATGTGCTGAGAGGCGTGGGGGTTCGAGTCCCCCCTTCCCCACCATCGTGTACAATAGACAGAACCGGCAGCATCTCTTCAGTTAATCCCTTAGGTAGCATTGGTATCGTGTAGGTTAACAGTACGTTGTCTCCCGTCACCTTAACTTCTTTGACAAAGCTCCTGACAAAGGATTTTCTCTCGGCAAGGGAACTCTCGCTTAGCAAATTACGCAGGTCGGATACACAATGAGCGACGGTTTCCTCATCTGCCAGTTCCACACGCCTAGCGGAGAGTTCCTGTTCCAGTTGCGATCTTGCTGTCTGCAACTGCTCTCGCCTTTGCCTGAGTTGCTGAATCCGTGGTGCCAGGTCAGCGAGTTGTATCCTCCCAGTTTCGAGAGCATCGTATAGCCTCTCCAATCGGCGGTCTACGTCGCCAATCTCACCGATAACATTGTCTAAGCGTTGGCGGTATTCTATCGCCAGGCTGTCCATCTCCTCGTTTACCATATGCACTAACCTGGTGAGATTATCGGTAGTTAAGACATGCTCTTTTATCTTATCTATAACCAGATTCTCAAACTGCTGACTGTTAAGATAACGTGTTGGACATGAGTCAGTTCCTTTCTTCAACAAGGTCCCGCACACGTAATAAGTAAATCGTCCGCTCTTAGCGTCGTGGCCAACCAAATTCTTGCCACAATGTCCGCAGCGGGCCAGTCCACTTAACAAGTAACGACTCGCCACCCGCTTCGGATGAAGGTTGACAGGAGCCCTGTCCTTAAGCAGACTCTGAACTCGCTCGAATGTATCTCTGTCAACAATAGCCGGCCATGCATTATCCACCCTAATAGGCGAAAGGTCACGTACACTGTTACGACCCCATACCAGGGTACCGGTGTAAGCCTCGTTGACGAGTATCTTATGGATTGTAGTTTTTATCCAGCCTTTGCCCTTGGGCCCGGCGACCCCCTCTTTATTTAGCTGTTTTGCAATTTCCATCAGGCCCTTACCTTCAAGTACCAGACCAAAGATGCGAGTCACTACGTGCGCCTGATTTACCTCAAGTTCAAGCTTGGGACGCTCTTTGCCACCATCGTTAACCTTGACCTTGCGATAACCAAAAGGAGCCCGGGCTGAAATATAGAAGCCGCGGGAGGCACTTTCCCTCATCCCCCTGGTTACTTCTTCACCGAGATTGGCCGAGTAAAACTCATCTAGGCTTTCAATCATGGCCTCAAGGAGCTTTCCTGTGGGGGTATCCTCCGCAGGTTCACTTATAGAGACTACCCGGATTCCATTCTTTCGGAGCATCGTTTTGAATACAATTGAATCTTCACGACTGCGGGCAAAGCGTGAATACTTCCAGACCAGAATAAGACCGAACGGCTTTGGAGACCGACGGGCGGCTGAGATCATCTCGCGGAAGGCCGGCCGTGCTGTTGTCTTACCACTCTCCGATTCATCGACATACTCCTTTGTGACCTCATGTCCGTTTCTGGTGGCATACTCCCTGAGAGATTTGAGCTGCGCCGAAATAGACAGGTCCACGTCTTGTTTCTCCGACGAGACCCTGGCATATAGAGCTACTTTCATTGTACTCTTCCTCTAATCAATCCATCATTATCACAGGGGGCAGTACTTGCAACGTCCCGGTACTATTCGCCTTAGTCTTACTATTGCCAGTTCTTCTCGGAGCTTACGACCCAGTCGCCCAATTTCAGCAATCGTTTTCTCCAGGTTACGATAGTCTTCCGAATCTCTCAGGCGAGATTCCAGATCTTCCAAAACATCGTGCACTATTTTTACACATCTTTTGGAACGCTCCACTTCCATTACGCCCATGTGTGAGAAGCCGAAGCGAGGATTCACAAGTCCTTCTCCCGCCGATTCAGTGAACACGCTATCTTTGAGACTATACCCTGTGTTCCCATGGGCCCACTGCTTTACCTCAGCGACGAGAACAGCGACGATGCCGGGTACAATCCCATCCAGGCCGTCATTGATCAAGGGGGTCAGCCTGCTGTCTGCTTTCACCGATTCGTCGATCATTATTTCCAACTTCTGTTGTTCTTCATCGGCTCTTTGCTGCAGGTTTTGGCGTTTTGACATGTAGCCCCATATGGGCGAGCGCGGCAAATGCTGTCGCAACGCAGCTTCCATAAGATCATCATCCGGCGACGATGGAATATTACCCGCCCCCAATATCACGGAATTCAGCGTTTCAGCAAACTTGCGCAGGTCATCATAGTGGCATTCCAAAGCATTGCGCAGCACTGCGGCTCTCGCTTCTTTTACCTCCCTCTCCTGTTTAGCAAGTTCGATATGCTTCCTTACCGTACGGACGTCAAAATCGTCGCTGTCAGCTATTCTTGGTACTGACTCACCCATTTCACTACGTCTCAGCCATTCACGCCGCTGTTCGCGTTTTACCGGCGGTTTTTTAATCCTTTTCGCCATAATTGAACTCCTTTTACCTCTGGTTTTTGCACTATATACCTACAATATCACATATATTTAGTGTTGTCAAGTGATAAATTGTGCATTGTGGTTGTTTATTATATGTGCTACAAGTATAAAAGTTATCGCTGCTGTTTGTTATTTAGTGTAACATGGATACCCAAGAAAGTAAAGACGGCTGGAGTGACCCTGCAGGAAGTGCAAAATATCAAAGACCTTCGACAGCATTGCGGCTGTTGGCAAGGATAATTGCCCGTGAGCTTGGAAAGCGTAGAGGCGGCGAGGACAAGACATCTTGTCGGAAAACAGATGATCTGCCGACGTCGAGGGACGACCTGTGAAAACATATCTCGAACCAAGCGAAATAAGCCTGCTTGAGAAGGCGGCAACGAACCTTAGAGACAAGGTGCTTATTCGAGTGCTCTTTCACCTCGGCTGCCGTGTGAGCGAAGCTCTGAGTTTGACCATTGAAGATATAGACTTCGATCATGGTACGGTTACTATTAAGCATCTCAAGGCCCGTCTAAAGCTATCGTGCGCTGGTTGTGGACATAGACTGGGCAGAAGCCATGCGTTCTGCCCCAAGTGCGGGAGCAAGGTCGCCAAGGCTCAGATTGAGCAACAGGAGCGGCGTCGCCAAAGAATGCTGCCAGTAGATACCGACACTTTGGATATGCTTAAGGAATACGTCGAGCGCGGTGGCCCAGTTCTTCGAAATGGGAAAAGGCTGATTTTCGGCATCAACAGACATAGGGCGTGGCAGGTTGTTAAGGAATGCGCCGAGAAAGCCGGATTGCCTAAGCTGATTAACGCTGAGAGCGGAAAGATGCATAACGTTAGTCCGCATCGCCTGCGAGACAGTTTCGCGGTTCACGCCGTAAAACGTGATGACTCTGGCGATGGTCTAAGACTCCTTCAGGAACATTTAGGCCATGTATCTTTTGATACCACTGCGAAATACAGGAAGGTTGCGGGAGAGGAACTGCGAGGCTGGTATGAGAAATTGTGGAAGAAGGACGTGAATTCAGGTGGATCTCAGACCTAGAAGAGGGGGCTTTCTTCGCCCCTTTGGCTGCGGCTGGTTCATCAGGGAGTTTCTCCTGGGCCGTGCGCCGAATGGTTCACCCAGCATAGACCCGAATGTCGGCGCTCCCCAGGCTGACATTTTTTATTATTACAAGATGGCTATTCGCGGAGCCACGGCGTTTGACAGGGCTACGAGAGCAGAGGAGAAGAGGGCTAAGCGTGAGAAGCGGCTCATCAATCCCGACAACATTGAGAAGCTGGCCGAGACATATCTGAGCCGTATGCCTTACAAAGCTCAGGGCTGCCGGTATCACTCTTTTGTTACCTACTTCTCGACTCTCCAGAGACTGGGCTGGGTAGAGCCCAGTGGCGAAGAAGAAAGGTCATCTTTCCAAGACAATTATCCGCCTGGACCACCTCGCAGATATTTTCGCCTCACAGGAGCAGGCCAGGCAGCCAGTGATGCTGCCTGGGCGAATCCGAATTTTGCTCTCTACGGCTGAGGATAATAACAATGACGCTCGAAGAAAGATATGCCAATGACCCATGGCAGCTGGAGCTTTATAAGGAGAAGCTCCTTGAGCCAGGTTGGGCTGGCGAGTTGGATCGTGTGGAATTCGAGTACGTTAAGTCTGAGCTCAGTAAATCACGGTCACTGAGGCGCCGATGGGGATTCCGTCCTTCTGCAAAGAGGCTTTCCGAGAGTCGTATACGGGCTGTAGCTATGAACGGTGTCACACGAAAGCAGAAGTGAGTTTTAGCGTCGGCTGCCAAACAGCAAACACCCTGCCATTATAATATAGTCCCAAAAGGCCGAGACCCTTTTTCAGTTAGCTACAAAAACTGGCCTTTGAAATCATCTGAGGGCATTTTAGAGGCCACCCTGCCCGAGAAAAAAGCCTTGTGCACCCTGGCTGACGCCCGTCGGCGAAAAGGTTTTGTGAGAGCCGAATACGGGATGTGGCGATGAACGGCGTCTGGCGCAGCCCATAGCGAGTTTTAGCTTCGGTTGCCAAACAAGAAATCACCTGCCCTGTGGTCCCTGTTCCCGAAAGGCCGTTACCGCTTTCAGTTAGCTACGAAAACTGGCCTCTAAAATCATCTGAGGGCATTCTAGACAGTACCTTGCCTGAGAAGTAACCATCTCGTTCTAGTTGACCTGTCGATATTTATCCATCCAAAAACAGTGTGGGCAAAAAGGCCATGAAAATATAGGTTCATTTTGAAGTTCAACAAAATATCCTTTTGTTGGACAATAGATATTGAGTGAATTGTACCTTAACAATTGAATATTGCTCGATAGCCTGGTCGCTCCTGATTTAGATATAAGTCGGGGGTGAACAAATGGTAAAAGTAGAGAATCACAAGCTGGCTAAAGTATTAGCTGGCGGGCCAGGTAAGTTTAGCGATGACGATGAATTCATCGAATTGACTAAACGAATTGGCCTCGAAGTTGAACAACTAGGAGTAAATGCAAA
>JAWOFK010000071.1:0-4735 GCA_046497565.1 Dehalococcoidia bacterium | reverse complement strand
CCGGCATCAACGCAGAACAACTCCCCACCCCGCCTCGATACCTGTAATGCATGTAGGCTCTTCTTGTGGAGTTCGCGTGACCAGTATGGAACCAAGACACAGTGCGCAGAACCTGTCACCGGGTCTTCCGGTATCCCAACCCGGGGGCCGAAGAACCTTGACACAAAATCGCTCTGACTCCCCCTCGCAGTCACCACGACACCGCGAGACTCAATCTGCTCAAGCGCAGAAGAATCAGGCCGGAGTTCCCGAACCGCCTTCTCACTCTCCAGTACGGCAAGTAAATCCTCCGTCGAACCCATTACTGAGATCGGTGTTACACCAAGTGCCTCCTTCAGGCCGGAGGGCGATATGATGCTACGGGCGGGTCTGGATGGGAAATCCATCTCCAGCAGACCGTCGCGTTTACCAACGACCAGTTGTCCGCTTCTTCTTGTATGGAAACGGATTTCTTCTTCCGCCCAGTCCCAGCAGGTGAAAAGAACAAAAGCGCTGGCCAGCGTTGCGTGTCCGCAAAGCGCGACTTCAGTCGTTGGAGTGAACCATCGCAGGTCAAATCCGTCGTCATTGCGCACCAGGAACGCCGTCTCTGACAGGTTATTCTCGGAGGCAATAGACTGAAGCAAGTTATCATCAATCCACGACTCCAGTATGCAAACGGCCGCCGGATTACCCGAGAAGATTTCAGAGGTAAAGGCATCAACCTGGTAGATGGGTATTTTCATTATCTCGTTATTACTACATCAAGAACCTAGAATATCGGGGACACCAGCCTCAATTCTAGAGATTATGTCGCTTCCTCATCTCCTTCAAGATACAAGAGATATGGAGGATCTCTCTTTAATCGCAAGTGGGTGAATTCAGCTTTGCCATTTGTCTTCTCGCCTCAGTCTTTTTGTCTGCGCGAAGTAGTCCAAATCGCGGATCCACTCGACAACCTCTTCATTTCTGTTCAGAGCGTGGTCGCGAATAAATGCCTCTAGCTTATCTTTGTCCCAGTCATGGATATCCCAATCTTCGTAACCGTCAAATACTGCATCCTTATCCTCGTTTGCCTTCTTAAGGGCGCGAAGCGCACCCTTGATGTGATCGCTTCTCACCCGTTGAAACATCGTGGCACAGACATCTTCAATCTCGCTATCTGAGGCCCCAAGTCTACGTAATGTTGACGAGATCTTTCTCACATATTCCAGTTTATACTTCAGCTGCACGTACTTTAGCATTTGACCCGATACAGCCAACTCGTCTACTATGGGCTGCGAAAGGGCAAGCGAGAGTTCTTTGAGGTCCTCCATAGCAGCATACGTCTTTTCTACAACGGTTCTAAGTTCTGCCTCAAAACCTGCTCCTTTGAAGCGCGAAAACTTCTCCAAATTGGCGAAACACAGTGCTAATCCAATCGACGCGATTGCCAAACCCATTTCAGCAGGCATTCTAAACACACCAAATACTGTCGGAATCACAATCAATACGATGACCAGTGCGATGTTTAGTCGGCTCATATCTTCATCCAAATCGGAATTTCGGGGACATCATGCTTAATTCCAAAGATTATGTCACTTGCTCATTTATCTCAAGTGATGTATGATGTCCCCCAAAGTGGTTGCTTCGTCATACATCCGCAGTTCTCAACGTCACAAGTGGGAAGCAGTCCATTAGACATGGCATCAACTTGTCTTGTTAGATATTCTGTTAGTATCTATCGCTCCTACATCATCCACGATTCTGTTCACGTTAATACCGATACCGAACAAGTTAGGATTCAGCGAGACATAGCGGTTGAGTACCTTCATGAGACTCCTGAATCCCTCTCTCGTCTTGCGGGGAGACATTTCGAGAAGACCGATTAAAGCTGAGTCTCTGTGAGAGACGAAGATGGGCCAAAAGGGCTGTGCTTTCTTAAGATGTAGTTTCGCAGTTTCGATATCCTCACTGTCAAGGGATTGCGTTGCTAAACAAGCCCAGGACATCGCAAAATCATAGTGTGCGTACACATCGAACTGTAAGCTATCAACTGACAGAAGTGTCTCTCTGGCCGCTTTCATCGCACCGAGGTTGGCCTGGGCTCTCGCCAGAAAGATCCTTGTCAAATCCGCAGATTCTTGCTTGAGGCTCGCGTCATAATGTCTTACTGCTTCATCGTAGTTTCCTAGGAAGCTCCAGCAGTCGCCAAGTGACTTCTCAAGATCAGCGGAATAGGGTGCTGCGTATTTCATGTCGCTGACTTTTTGTTGTAGTGCGATATAACAAGTGATTGATTCACGAACTACCGTAGGTTTTCCTTCGAATTCACCAAGGAACTGCAATCCATTGGCTAAATGCCAGTCTCCGTTCAAAGTCTTATGCTCGGCAGCTAGACTTCTGTATTGAGAAATAGCTTCTCCCATAATATGGCAGCCTTCGGGAATCTCGTTGATCAGGCAATAGGCAATGCCTTTGGTGATTGTATATTGAAGCACATCTGATGCTCTGTAGGTGTTTGCCAAAATACGATCAAGTATATCAACCATCGTCTTGAATGGGAGTTCATGGGGACGAACAGCTAAGTACAACTCAAGAATCTCTGGATCCTCGCAATTCGCAATGTCGATTCCAGAGAGAACCGTGAGCGCGGCGTCACGATCCTCTTTATCAACCAACCACCATACTGCTCGTAAATACGTTATCTTGTCTTCCCATCGGGGGTCAGCAATCGCGTCGAACAGATATTCAAGAACGGAAGGAAAGCTCTCGCTTTGCCCTGTATGCAAGTAACAACGGTGGAGGAGCCCTGTGATTTCCGCAAGAGCCTCAATGTCGATCTTTAGGAGGTCTGCGCTTTCCTTTGTTTTGGATCTCAGAAATGGAATCGTGTGGGCCTGATGACATAGCCGATACCATGTCAGGTGCTGGCGGCATGAGCGAAGTGCTTTCTCATAGTGACCTTGGTTGAAGCTGTTACGGGCGTCGTTGGCAGCATCAGACGAGTAAGAAGCCATGCAGCACTTCTTGAACTTCCTCCCAGAACCACAGAGACACGGCTCATTCCGTCCAGGCTCATATTCGGTCAATGACGACATGTCACCTCAGATGTCCACCGATCAAGCTCACTGGCAAGGACGAAGGGTAGTGGAATCCCCGCTAATGCAGCGCCATATTATCCGTTTACTGTAATAACTGTACATCAAGGAGACCGAATCAGAGAATTCTCATATTCTATAGCTACCATGCTCATCCCATTCTATTTCTCCTGTTCCCTTTCGATATTGTAGGACATTTCGGACATTTCTTTTCCACTTCGGACTATCAGAAGTTGGAGATTGCCATTCCTGATCTTCTTCATCGAGATCTATATTCTTTCCAATGAGGCTATATATGTCTGCTAAAGCAATCCATTCACCCTTTGGCAGATTATTTCTTAGACAGTCCCAAATTTCAGGTAAGTGTGTCATATGTCAAAATATTCCCTCTATCATTAACGGCTAACATCTGTATTTTATACCTATTCTCTATACTTATTCTATAGGTATGCACTGTATGACGAGGCACAGCGAAGTGCAGAATTCTTATTTCTCCCTGGTGGCCCAGAGCGGCGAGGCGTCGAAGGTCTCTCCCATGAGCTTGGCTTCCAGGGTCTTGTTCAATTCTTCTATGGGCACCCGGATCTGGGCCAGGCTGTCCCTATCCCGAATGGTAACCTGCTTATCCTCCAGGGACTCAAAATCTACGGTAACGCAGAACGGGGTGCCGATTTCATCCTGACGCCTGTATCTCCGCCCTATGCTCTGAGAATCATCGTAATCGGTCACGAAGCTCGGGCAGAGTTGCTTGTGAACATCTTTGGCCAGGGGCGTTAGTTTTTCATTTCTGCTTAAGGGCAGCACAGCCACTTTAATAGGAGCCAGAGAACGGTGGAGGTGCACAACGGTTCTCTTTTCCCCCTCAACCTCTTCTTCCTCATAGGCATCGACGAGAAAAGCCAGGACTGAGCGGTCGACCCCGGCTGATGGCTCAATAACATAGGGGACGTACTTCTCGTTGGCCTCGGCGTCGTAGTACACCAGCTCTCTGCCGCTGGCTCTGGCATGTTGCACAAGGTCGAAATCGCCCCTGTTGGCGATGCCTTCTAACTCCGACCAGCCCATAGGAAACAGATATTCGATGTCAGAACAGGCTCTGGCATAGTGGGCAAGCTCATCCTTGCCGTGCTCCCGCAGACGAAGGTTTTCCTTCTTGATGCCCAGCCTAATATACCAATCGAACCTCTCCTTAACCCAGTAATCAAGCCACTTTTCATCGGTCCCGGGCTTGACGAAATACTCCAGCTCCATGTGCTCAAACTCCCTGGTCCTGAATATGAAGTTGCCGGGTGTGATTTCGTTGCGGAAGGACTTGCCTATCTGGGCGATGCCGAGAGGCAGCTTCTTCCTCGAAGTGTTAACTACATTCTCGAAGTTGACGAATATGCCCTGGGCAGTCTCCGGGCGAAGATAGATAGTACTCGCCTCTTCCTGCACAGGCCCCATGGAAGTCTTGAACATCAAATTGAACATGCGAGGCTCGGTCAGCTCTCCACCACATTTGGGACACCCCTGGTTCTCTATTTGGTCGGCACGCCACCTCAGGTGGCAGGACTTGCACTCTACCAGGGGGTCTGTGAAGCTATCGACATGGCCGCTAGCTGCCCATACTCCCGGGTGCATCATGATTGATGTATCCAGGCCTACTACATCGGCACGCTCATGGACGATTGACC
>JAWOFK010000053.1:0-33319 GCA_046497565.1 Dehalococcoidia bacterium | reverse complement strand
ATGACATTTCGTCGCCAAGAGACACATCCTGTCCAACCAGAACGGGTAAGAGATTCAAGAGACGTGACAGAGCTGGTCTACTGAGGGAGTGAGCAATCGGCTCTAGTCTCTAGTCTCTTCCAATACAAGATGAGCCTGGAGGGGGTATTGATTTCTAAAACAAGGTGAGCCTGAGAGATCAAGGCAACTCGTTTATGATTGGGACATGCAGCTAGTCATGAACGACAGACAATTACAAACGGTAGAGCAAGTAAGGCAATTTCTGGAGGGGAGTGAGGTGATAGAGTTCAGGGGTCTAACGACCAAGGAAAGATACTGCTGGATACAGGAGGTGCTGATAAGATTTGCATATCATCAGCTTAAAAGAGATGAGAAAGGAGTAATACGGCGCTATATAGCGAAGGTTACGGGATACTCGAGGTCGCAGGTATCGAGGCTGATCGCGGAGTACAAACGGACGGGGCGGTTAAAGAAAACGGAATACAGAAGGCACCAGTTCCCACGGAGGTATACCCCAGCAGAAATTGAGCTGTTGGCCAGAACAGATGAATTGCATGGGTGGCTAAGTGGACCAGCTACGAAGAAGATCATGGAGCGGGAATATGAGGTATATGCACATCTTGAGTTTGGCAATATTTACCGAATATCTGTAGCCCACTTGTACAATTTGCGAAGAAGTAACACCTACAGGAATACAACCAGGCGATTTGTGAAGACAAAACCCAGTGTACCCAGGATTGGGGAGCGGGCGAAACCGGACCCGAAGGGACAGCCTGGTTATATTCGGATAGACACGGTTCACCAGGGGGACATGAACGGTCTGAAGGGGGTATATCACGTCAATGCTGTAGACGAAATAACACAGTGGGAAATCCTGGCCTCGGTGGAGAAGATAGCTGAAGCTTACCTGGTGCTGGTACTGGAGAACATGCTGGAACAATTCCCCTTTATCATCCGGGGATTTCACTCCGATAATGGCTCAGAATTCGTAAACCATATAGTTGCTAGGCTGTTGAATAAACTACTCATAAAGTTCACCAAATCAAGGCCCAGGCATACCAACGATAACGGATTGGTGGAGACCAAGAATGGCTCAGTGTTGCGCAAGAATCTGGGCTATGCTCATATCCCACAGGCCTGTGCCGAGGCACTTAACCAATATCACAACGACTATCTAAATCCCTATATCAACTTCCACAGACCCTGTTTCTTCCCCGTGTCTGTTATTGACCACAGAGGCAGGATCAAGAAAACATATCCTTATGAGGAGGTGATGACACCCTATGAACGATTGAGTAGTGTACCCGGGGCTGAGGGCTACCTACGACCGGGGGTAACGCTTGAGAAACTCGGGGCAATCGCCAATCAAATGAGCGATAATCAATTTGCAGAAAGGATGGTGCATGCACGTTCCAGGCTCTTTGAGCAGATCATAAAACCTGCTCAACGGGTTGCCTGAGACCTTTCCTTCAGGCTCATTTTTCAATTAGAATAGACTGGAGACCCGGTCCTTCGAACTTTTATTATCTCAGCCAGGATACTGATAGCTATCTCCTCCGGCGTTTGGGCATTTATTTCCAGACCGATCGGAGCATGAATCGCATCCAACTGCTGCTGAGGCACTCCTTTCTTTCGCAGGCGCTCTTTGATCTCCTTAACCTTCTTCTTGCTACCAATCATCCCAACGTACCGCGCCGCAGTGCCAATGGCAAATTGTAAGCATTGCTCATCGCTGACATGCCCCACGGTGTAGATGATAATATAGCTATTCTCGTCCAGGTTCAATTTGGAGAAAGCACTATCGTACTCTTCAATTATCAGGGAGTCAGCGCCGGGAAATCGATCGTAATTGTTGTATTCGGAACGCGGGTCTATGACCACCACGCGGAACCCCAGCATCTTCGCCACCGCTGCTGTACTCTGGGATAGATGTCCGGCGCCAAAGAGATATAGTGTTTCGGCAGGCAAAATTGGCTCAAGGAAAACGTCCATTTGTCCGCCGCAAATCATCCATGCCTCTTCACCAGTGCCTGTCAGGTCAAGGTGTATTGTCTGCGGCTCGCCTGATTTCATCACGTCAAGAGCTTTTTCCCGAACCGCCTGCTCAACGTTGCCCCCACCTATACTGCCCACAAGAGAACCATCTTCCTTGATAAGCATCTTGGTCCCGGCTTTCCGTGGTACAGAGCCTCGACTAGAGATAACAGTAGCTAACACCGCCCGTTCTCCCCTTGCCGCTATGTTGGCCAATTCCTGGTAAATCTTAAGCATTTGCTACCTCCAAAATGCTGCTTTTCCCTCATCGAATACTTTTTTGTGAAATAACTTCTACTACTGGCTCTGGTGATTGAGCTTGCCCCAGCACAACCCGCTCAATCTGAGGATGCCTCATCGCCAGAATCTTATCAGCCAGCTCTCTCCCCTTTGATAGGCCTTCGTCCAGGTCAGCTTTATTAATGAAAGGGACAATTCTGGCCCGCTCAGGGCTGCCCTTAATTATACCTTGGTGGTGAGTCATGAGGAAAGCGATGGCAGACGATGATATAACCTCGCCCAATGGCATCCCAAGCAATTTGGAGACAATCTGAGGTCTGAAAACATTCTCTTCAGTCAGCCGGCAGCCCACAGCATCAATTCCAACGACCGCTATGACCAGAGACGTATTATCCGGGATTACCGGCTCGGTGGGATTGGGCGCCTTCAATGACCGGTGAGCGGCTCCATCCGCCTCCACAATGATATAAGATACCTGCTTTATTTGGGCTAACCTGGCCACCAGGTCTGGGCTAATGCCATCCAGCTTCCCTGAGGCTAATCTTTTGCTAGCCAGGGTGATGTGTCGATACTTATCCACATTCAGCAGCAGCAATCTCATCATCTCTGCCTCATTTGCTTCCAGGAGAAGAAGCGGAGTCTGGCAAGGCAACGGCTCAAAAAACTTGGTGGTGGTCGTGGTAATGACGCCACCACTTGAAGCCAGTTCCCGGGCCAGAGCGAACATAAGGGTTGTTTTGCCCCCGCCGCCAACCAGACTTATCACATCCCCGCGACGAGTACCAAAGGCTTGCCTGAGACTATCGGGCTTGCTGGACTTCCAGCCCTTACGGTTAGAAAACCCTATTTCCTGATGACTAACCACGCTCCCCCCTCTTCTTCAATACGACAGTTATTTACCAACCCCGCCTTCTTCACCAATTCCTCTATTTCCTTGATACTGACCCGCCTCCTCCCCAGTCTATCGTTCAACTGGCGGGATTCGTCAGCAATTTCACCAATAAGTTCCTGCGGGGTTCCTTTACCATAGCCCCCACCGATAAACGCCATCCCCCCGTCCTTCAGCACCCGAAATATCCCCCGAAGCAGGCCCCTCATCCTGTTCCAGAAGAAGAAGGCGCCTCTAAACACCACCAGGTCAAACTGAGAGTCATCGAAGGTCAGGTCATTCAACTCCGTCTCCTCAACCTTTATCCTTTCCGCCAATCCCGAAATTGACACCTCTTCCATTAGATACTTCACCACTTCCGTCGACTCGTCGGCAATAGTGATGCTGAGTCCGGGATATGACCGGGCTAACTCCACGGAGATGCCACCGGAAAAGGGACCCAATTCCAGGACTGCCCCGGAATCTCTTCGGTAGTCCGCCATTATCTGTGAAGCCAGGTAAGGATAGAGCTTTTGCCACAGACGGTTCACCCGTTTCAGGGCATCGACATCCATAGTCTGTCTCATCGGTTGAAATGGCATAATATTGCCTCCAAGACTCCGCCAGCAATGGCTCTCGCCTTATCTGATATGGTGAAGCAATGCTCGCTGGTCCCCCTCGGGTCAACATCCCCGGCTTTCATCCCCTGGTGTACCTCAGTACTGTCCCTCAAGAGCCCTCGGATGACCCCACCGACCAAAGCCTTGACCGGTGTTCCATCGACCAAAGCCACCACGTCCCCTGCCTGGACATGGTCTCCAATCTTCTTCTTGGTTGCAAACCTACCTGTCTCAGGGGCACGGAACACCCTTTCTGCAGAGACGCCAGCAATTACCCCGGGGACTCCGGTATTCGCCTCTGCCTCCCCCCGATGAATTACCCTGCCCAGATTATGACCACGATTGGTCTCAATGACCACATCGACATCCTTACCGGCATAAAAGCCGGGACCGAGACCAATAACCAACGGGGCATCAGATATCCTCGTCCCCAGGTTCTTCTTGGCCAGTATGGCATCAACCAAAACATCAGGTTTAAGGATGTCCTTGACCCTGGCCTCCGGGTCAACCAAAAGCGGTAACTTGCCCTCCTGCCACACCTCGGATATCTGGTCGGGAGATGAGAGTAGTTTGGCGACCACCCCTTCAACTTCCTTTTCTCCTTCATAAACTGCTTCACAGAAGGCAACGCCTCTTCTCACCGCTTGAGGACGGGGTATTTCAGACAGGCAGACCTTAAAGCCAGAACAAGCCAGCCTGTGGGCAACCCCGCTAGCCTGTTCTCCCCCGCCTTTTATGAGAACCACCAAATCGGTCAATCTCATAATTCACCCCGCTTGACCATGTTCAGCAGCTTTACCCCCTGCACCTGCGGGAAAATAGCGCCTTCACTAATAGAGCGAATTGCCTTATCTGGCTCAACCACCTTCACCCCACTGACAACATCCACACCCCAGTCAAACAGGACCGTTGATAGAGGACTGGTAGGTCCCACCATAACGATGAAGCTACCCTTGCTCAGCTCCAGCAGCCTTTCTGCAGTGTGATTTATCAGCGAAGTGCCAGTGATGGCAACGACGTCAGCTTTCGGAAGTATGTCTTCGGCGGCCTCGGCAGGTAAGTCGCCAGCCTGCGGCCTTAGCTCCAGCACCCAGAGTTTCCTGGCTACTTTCCGCAGTTTCGGAATCCAGGGGAAGTGACCTACCACGGCGATATCCTTGCCATTCCCTTTCTCTACCAGCACATCCAGAGCATTTTCCGCATCGCATCTGGTCTCATCGATATCAACTAGCGAGTTTATGGTCGCCATTCCAATAGACGCTTCCAGGAGATTGTCTGATTTGGCATATTCGGCTAGCTCTAATGCCGACCTATTCCTCAACTCTCCTACCCCTCTCACCCTTCCGTGGTGTGGGTGCTCGCCCCGAAAAGTGGACGCCAGCCCACAATGCTTGCTTACTACCGCAGTCCAGAAGACACAGGTGTGTACTTCACGGACTACGCTGTCTACCCTCAAACCAGAAATTAACTCGTCGATAATGTTCACGCGTCCTCCTAATGACCGAGATAACAAAAATGGTCCAGGCCGAGCAGCTTTGCTGCCCCGGATATGGTAACACCATACCAGATCACCGGCCTGGATATCATGAACCGGTCGATAGTATTGTTAACTATGGTAGTGCCGGTTACTAAGGCGACATCACACCATTCAAGGTGCTCTCCAGTCATCTCGGGGCCGTGAATCGTGCATCCGAATTTCTCGGTGCCGATATTTGCCTGGTCCATGTCGGTCACTCTTAGCTGAAACCTTTTGGACAACACCTCAACCATCCTGGGCTGAAGGCCAACCATAGCTACCCTGGGACGGCCATAGTTTTCTTCTATATGTCTTGCCAGCTCATAGCAGCACAATCTGGGTTCGTCGTTCTTGCAGTGTGTTGTCTTGTTTATCAACCCCAGATATCTCATCACGGCATTAAGGCTGGAGATGAATATAGCTCGACGGAAGTTGTCTGTTAACTCCATAGGAGCTATTTCGGAGAGCCTGCCACTGAAGTTGCCGAACATATCGGTGAATGCCTGGCCGAGAGAGCCTCTAAATTCAGCCTGCATCATGCGCTCCTTCCCTACTATCAGCGGGTAGTCCTTGTCCTCCGGGTTGCCCAGAGCCTCCTCTGGCGAAAGCACAGCAGCTCTAATTGTTACCTCCCCCTCTAGGGCGTTATCCGTCACAATTCTGGCGAATTCCCTCTTCAGAATGTCATAGGTCTTTGTTTTCATAAACCCTCATCTTTCTCAGTTTCAGTATCAGGAAAACCTCTTTGCCCACTGATAGATTCATATCTCCAAAAATGTGGTGAGACATCTCAGCCACTAGGTGGACGGAGCCCACTTTGAGCTTGATTCTCACCCCCTCGCTGGTAGGGGTCATGTTGACGATAGTTCCCCTGAACCGGTTAACCTCCGGGCCCGGTGGTTTTATCTCAGATATATATATATCGTGGGGAAGGACGACGATTCTACGAACCGAATTTCCATCGTGGGGGATAATTATGGCCAGGTCGCTGCAACCAACCTCCATGACTCCATTCCCCAGACTACGGCAGTAGTCACAATCCAGAATATTCGGTGCGCCGATAAAATCAGAGACCTTTTCATTGCTGGGATAGAAGAACACCTCTTCCGGCCTACCTACCTGCTCCACATGGCCACTCTGAATGACGGCTATTCTATCTGCCATTTCCTCAGCCTCCTCTAGGTCATGGGTTACATATAGAGTTGTGATACCCAGCCTCCTTTGAAGTTGCCTTAACTCAGTTCTCAGGTGCTTGGCGGTTTGTACATCAAGGCTGGATAAAGGTTCGTCCAGAAGCAATACCTTCGGCGAGAGGGCGAAGGCTCTGGCTAATGCCACCCGTTGCTTTTCACCACCACTCAGGTCTTTGGGATACCGCGATGCGAGGTGCTCTATCTTCATCATTTGCAGTAGTTCATTTACCCTGGCACCTGCTCGCTCTCGCGGTTGCTGGTGAGACATCAAGCCGTAGGCTATATTGGCGGCAACATCGAGGTGGGGAAATAGGACTAAATCCTGAAACAAGTAACCTACACCTCTTCTGTTGGCCGGCAGTTTATCCACTGACACACTGTCAAAGAAAACCGACCCCTTGTAATCGATTAATCCAGCTATAATATTAGCGAGGGTTGTTTTGCCAGCACCATTCGGCCCCAGCAATACCAGCAACTCTTTATCAAATATCTCCAGATTGACAGCCTGGCAGACGTATTTACTTATCTCATTGAGAGTGATGGACGGCATATTATCTCCACTTCGCAGTCATCTTGTTTTCCAGATACCCGAAGAATTTCTCAAAAGCAAGACACATCACAGCCAATACCATCAAACACACGATGATGATGTCTATGCGAATTAGGCTTTCAGCCTTCATAAGTAAGGCACCAATCCCGGTGGGTATGGCCACCATCTCGGCAGCTACTATCACCCTCCATGCCATTCCAGCTTCCAACCTCAACCCCGTGAAAATATTGGGCAGGGCTAGAGGCATAACCACTGTAGCCAGTATTCTGGAATCGGACGCCCCCAGCGTCCTTGCTGCCTTTATATAATCTTTATTCACATTTTTGATGCCGGTAACTGTATTATAGTAGACAGGAAAGAAAGAACAGATGAATATTATGGTGATGGGCAACATCTCATTTATGCCTATCCACAGCATGAGCAGCGGCAGCCAGCCGATGGCGGGGATGGGATAGAACAGGCTGATGACGGGGTGCAGTGCCTTGTTGACACCCTCTCTCCACCCTACGATAATTCCCATCATTATACCAGCGATAGAGCCGGCACAGAAGCCAATCAGGACCCTTACCAGGCTGGCCACAAAATTCTCCCCCAGTACTCCGCTGGCTGTCAAATGGTAGAACTCCATCACCACAACAGAGAAAGGGGGGAAGAAGAACTGCCCCGGAACCAAGTTCAGGCGAGCGACTAGTTCCCATATAGTCAGAAATACGACCACAGGGAGTACTCCCCACCCGGGTGTGAGTTTCCCAAGCTTATTCATGGCAGGTACCTCAAATCAAGAATATCCTCAGCACTGAAAGTATTCTTAATATAACCCAGCCCTGCTATGTAGTCTATTGTCTCCTGAACTATCTTGGGATCAATATCAATTGTATATTCCAGCCTACCCATAGACCGTAGCAACACTTCAGGTGTGAGTTCCAACCTGGCAACAACCTCCGCTGCCTCAGCCGGGAAGATTTCACCTCCGGTGGCCTGCAATTGTCTCGCCATAACCTCGGCTGCCTCCTGAGGATACTGGTCAGACCACTCATTCGTTCTCTTGGATACCTCTACCAGCTTTCTCACTACCTCAGGATGGCTGTCTATCAAGTCACTTCTGACAACCAGGACACTACCCTGCATCTCAGGCCAGACATCCTGAACCGTCAGCAACATCATGAAGCCAGACTCTTCAGCTATGGTTGCCCAGTGTTCGGGAAGGAAAGCCGCATCCAGCTGCCCTGTCTTGATAGCTAGAACCTGCTTTGGTGGATTCATCCGCTGAACGTTACTCAACACTTTGTCTTGACTAAGCCCATACTTATCTATCGTCTTATGCAGGACTACATCTACTGCTCCGCCCACCTGAACGCACCCAATGCGAATGTCAGGCTTTTCCAGATCGTTGACAGTTTCTATCTTTTCAGGATTGACCACCAGGCCATAGCCATATCTATGTGTTCCAGCCACGACCTTTATCGGGACCCCGGCATTGGCATAAACATTTATTGCCGGCACCAGGCAGATATAGGCAACCTGAATGTCACCCCGCGCCAGAGCAGCGGCTAGAGCCATGCCGGTCACATAGCTTTCGTAGGCAGTTAGCTCCAGCCCCTCCTCCTCAAACCACCCCTTATCCTGGCTGATATAAGCGCAAGCAGCATGGTTTGTAAATTCGACCGCCATTCCGATAGGTGATCCCTCTTTGTTGCCACACCCGCCAGAAGGGATCAAAATCAGCAATCCCACCAGGACTCCCGCTGAAATTAAGCCGATTAATTTCTTCAATTACACATCTCCTGCACCCGCTATATCATGGCCGATATAACGCCTCTCAATAAAATCACGCCTCTTGCTCCAGGAATTTCTGAAATCTGGAGCGCAATTCCTTGTACTCATTGATGACCTTTCGTCCCTCCTCTGTTAATCTGGCACTTCCACCACCAACGCCGCCGGTGGTTTTTGCCACGAGAGGAGCTGGGGCCAGACGGTTCATTGCTTCTATCCAGAGCCAGGCATTACGATAACTTAACCTCATGGAGCGAGCCGCCTCTGCAATTGAGCCAAGCTTTTCAATTCGTTCCAGCAGCATCACTCTCCCCCACCCAACATATAACTCGCCGTCTTTTTCCATCCAGACCCTGCCCATTGTCTTATAGCCGGGCTGCGGATGACGGGAAAAGCGTGAAGGTTTCTTACCTCTGAAGCTTGCTCTCTCGCTATCAGCCATCTGCGTTTCTCGCGGAAAGAAAGGGCTACGCTATATTTTATATGATATACCGCCCCTGTCAAGTGACAATATGAATCTTTACAAACCAGGCAGGTAGAAACTTTGAGAAATAGTCAAGCGAAGGGCATTGCTGAAAACTCAAACTAGCCAACGTAGGTCTGGTAATCATTTGTGGTATCAAAATCAGCGACGACGCCTTCAGAAGCAACCGCCACCTCAAGAACATCGCCGGCATGGGCTTTGATGATCTGCCTTCCTCCCACGTCACCCTTGAGTTTTAGCAGTTCCTGTTTGTACTTGATAGCGAAGATAATCGGATGTCCTCTACTTCCCTGGTAGGTCGGGACGACAATGCCTTTATCATGGTTAGAGAGTTCCTCTATCAGTCTGTTGATGGTCTGGCTATCTACGAGTGGCTGGTCACCCAGCGCAATCATGACCGCTTGGACCCTGCTACGAACCATTTTCAGGCCCGCTATTATAGATGTGCTCATCCCCTGCTCATAATCTGGATTTAACACCAGCTTAACCGGTCTGGCGCCTATAGCCGTTATTACATCGTCATGTTTATATCCCACCACCACAATGACCTCATCTACCGCCGAACCCAGGAGGTTGTCAACGGCTTGTTCCACAATGGTGCTCTGTCCCAATGCCATCAGCTGCTTCAGCATACCCATGCGCTTTGACTGACCGGCAGCTAGCAGTATCGCCGATATCCTTGCGGCCTGTTTCATCATCAATAATTGCCCGGGTAGAGCGTCACTATCGAGCTAACCATCCTGCTCATGATAGCGCTGTAAACGTCCCTTTCATCAATATTGTACCCGACAAGTCGACTTTTAGCTGAATTTCGCCAATTCCTGCCTTAACCCGACCAACTTGCCTTCACAAGCGTGAAGATTGACACGTTTTTTCCGATTTCAATTTCCTGTCCGCATTGTTTCATATCCTCGATGGTCCGCTTATCCGGCGAGGCAAAGCCTCCCTACAATAGCTTCCGGTCCCCGACCCCCTGACCTTTGGGAAGAGCCGACAGTTGGTTGACAAGGTCCCTCGCCTTTGCTACCTTAATTAAGCTCCATGTCGCGGCAATGGCGTCACAATAGAGCAAATCGCTCTTCTCTCCGTGGAGCCTATTATGTATTATGAACGAATGATGGGTAGGGGGCAAAATGCCCATTGAGTATGTGAAAGAAACCTACCAGATACAGTTGAAGCCCCTCCTGATGAGAAGCGTTTTGTATTTTGGTAATAAGGAGGGTGTATATAGTCCTGACCATGATGGCGGAGAATTTAGATGCACCTGGCGGGAAGAGTACGACAGGATATGCCGCCTGGCTAACGCACTGAAGAAATTGGGCATAGAGCGGGGAGACAAAGTGGGCACTTTCGCCTGGAATACCCACCGGCATGGAGAGCTGTCCCTTGCCGTTCCGCTGATGGGTTCGGTATTTCATCCCACCAATATCAGATATGGGAAAGAACACCTGGTCTACGCCATCAATCACTCCACTGACAGGATAATGTTTGTTGATGAGGACCTTATCCCGCTACTGGAGGATATCAAGGACGAACTGAGGAGCGTAGAGTGTTACGTCGTAATGGCTCCCCTGACCCGGCCACCTCAGACAAAGCTCTCCCCCGTTTACTGCTATGAAGAACTACTCGGTCAGGCGTCGCCGGTTTACGACTTCCCCGATGACATTCCGGAAACGTCCCTGGCGATGCTGACCTACACTGGCGGGACTACTGGATTGCCCAAAGGAATAGGCTGGTCCCCCAGGTCCATAGTGTTGAGCGTGTTCGGTCTTATCGGTCCAGACCAGGTGGACCTGTGCGAGGAAGATTCGGTTATGCCGGTGGTAAATCTGTTTCATGTCAACGCCCACAACTTCGCCCTGGCAACAGCCATGTTGGGCGGCAGACTGGTATGGCCTGGACCTCACCCCTCTCCTGAGGACCAGCTTAGTCTGATAGCCAGGGAAAAGGTAACCTACTTCCAGGGAGCTACTGCTGTGCTGATGTTTGCCATGCAGGAATGGGATAAAGGGAAATATGACCTGAGCAGCTTAAAGAAGATTTACTCCGGGTCAACCGCACCGAATCAGGCTTTGATAGAGGCGCTGGAGAATAAGGGACTGAGGCTTCACTGGACATATGGCATGGCTGAGGGTCGTGTTATCTCCAACACGGTTACCTCCCGCAGGAAGCATATGGAGGCCTGGTCAAGGGAGAAATACCTTAAGAAGATGACACATCAAGGTCTGCCTATGCCCGGGGTAGAAGTACGGGTGGTAAATCTGGATACGGGGCAGGATGTAGCCTGGGATGGTAAGGAAAGGGGAGAGGTTGTGGTCAGGGGTCTGTGGACGGGGCAAGAGTACTACAATGCACCGGAAGCCACCAGCAAGGTGTTTAAAGATGGCTGGCTACATACTGGGGATGTGGCTGTAATAGAGGAAGATGGTTACCTCTATCTAGTGGACAGAATCAAGGACATAATTAAGTCAGCCGGTGAGTGGATATCATCGGTAGATTTAGAAGACGCCATTATGGATAACCCGGTGGTTCGTCAGGCAGCGGTTTTTGGGATACCCCATCCTAGGTGGGAGGAGAGACCGGTGGCCGCCGTTGTTCTGAAGGATGAGCACAGGGGCAAGGTCGCCGAGGAAGATATAATAGCACCCCTGTGCTCTCAGTTTGCCAAGTGGTGGTTGCCAGACCATGTATTATTCTTGGATGAATTACCCATGACAGGAACAATGAAGGTTATGAAACGGGTGTTAAGGGATATGTGGAGAGAGGGAAAGCTGAAGCCTCTGAGTTCTAACAAGTAATTGGGCTATAATGAGGGAAGGAATGGATGATATCACCCTGACTATAGACGGTGTTCAGATTAAGGCAAACAGAGGCATGACCGTGCTCCAAGCGGCACAAAAGGCAAATATTTATATTCCCACGCTGTGTGCTCATCCTGACCTCTCCCCGTTTGGAGCCTGCCGTTTGTGCGCTGTGGAAATCGAGGGGGTGCCAGGTTTCCCTTCTGCCTGCACCACCCCGGCCGGGGACGGCATGATTGTCCACAATCATACCCCTCTGGTCAGGGAAGTCCGCCGACATTTCCTGGGCATCATCCTCAGCCAGCACCCTCATATCTGCTTGACCTGCGAGTACCGGGACCAGTGTCGGCCTCATCAGGAGTGCAAAAAGGATATACCGGTGGCTGAGCGCTGTTGTTCCCTTTTCCACCACTGTGAATTGCAGAAGGTGGCAGAATACATCGGGATTAGCGATGACATTCCGCGTTATGTGCCCGATAGCCTTCCTGTAATTGAGGAGGAGCCACTCTTTGACCAGAACTACAATCTGTGCATCCACTGCGGTCGCTGTGTCAGAGCTTGTCAGGAGCTACGTGGAGTATATGCCTTTGGCTTTGTTAGCCGCGATGATATGCTTGAGGAAAGACCGGTCAGCGGGTCCTTCCTGCAGTCGGGTTGCAAGTTCTGTGGTACCTGTGTCGCCGTCTGCCCTACCGGTGCCTTGAGCGACAAGTATATACGATGGGACGAGCCCGAGGCTACACTGGTCCCATGTAATAGTGCCTGCCCGGCTGGTATAGATGTTTCCCGCTACGTAGATTTGATTACTCAAGGAAAGTTTGCTCAGGCTATAGCCGTAATCCGTGAGAAAGTCCCCTTCCCGGCTACACTGGGACGGGTGTGCTTCGCCCCTTGCGAAGACGCCTGCAGGCGAGGAGCACTAAACGAGCCTATCGCTATTCGCGCCCTGAAGCGCTTCGCTGCTGAGCAGGATAGCGGGCTGTGGCGGCAAAGTTCCCAGAGGGCGCCAGCTACCGGCAAAAGGGTTGCTATTGTTGGCTCAGGACCGGCTGGGCTAACGGCGGGCTATTACTT
Source organism: Dehalococcoidia bacterium (assembly GCA_046497565.1). GTDB lineage: Bacteria > Chloroflexota > Dehalococcoidia > GIF9 > AB-539-J10 > RBG-13-51-36. The sequence goes on along the minus strand of JAWOFK010000053.1, from coordinate 20,166 downwards.
GGCCAAGCTCGGACATTCGGTCACCGTTTTTGAAGCCTTGCCTGAGCCAGGTGGAATGATGCGCTTCGGTATCCCCGGATACCGACTGCCCAGACAGATACTGGATGCTGAGATTGAGGATATAAAAAGCGTTGGCGTTGATATAAGGACAAGTTCCAGGATAGATTCACTGGACGAGCTGTTTCAACAGGGCTACCACAGTATCCTGGTGGCAGTAGGGGCACATCAGGGGATTAAGATAGGAGTTGAGGGAGAAGATAGCCCCGGGGTGCTAGACTGTGTGGCGTTTCTCAGGGACGTGAGTTCAGGCGTGGAAGTTGAGTTGGGGGAGAGGGTAGCTGTGATTGGCGGCGGCAATGCCGCAGTAGACTCGGCACGGACTGCCCTCCGCCTTGGGACTCCAGAGGTAACCGTCATTTATCGCCGTTCTCGGGCTGAGATGCCAGCCAGCAGCAGTGAGGTTGAAGAAGCTCTCGATGAGGGCATAAATATAATCTTCTTGGCTGCCCCGAGCAAGATTGACCAGCAGAACGGAGCATTGAGGCTGAAGTGTCTGCGTATGAAACTGGGCAGACCCGATGCCAGCGGCAGGCGGCGTCCGATACCAATTAAAGGTAGCGAATTCACCATGGACTTTGATGCCATAATTGCTGCTATTGGGCAGACGCCACAAATGCCGGAGCAATTCAGGCTAGCCACCGCCCGGGATAACACTCTTCAAGCTAATCCTGATACCCTCGCTACCATGAGGGAGGGGGTTTTTGGCTGTGGTGACGCGGTGAGGGGACCGGCTTCGGTCATCCAGGCGATAGCTGATGGCAGGCAAGCGGCAATTTTCATAGATAGATACCTGGGCGGCGAGGGCATTATTGATGAAGCGCTGGCTCAGGTTGAGGAGACAAGTCCATGGCTGGGGCGTAATGGTGATTTTGCCCACAGGCATCGTGTGCTAGTAGCCACTCTACCCACCGATTTGCGAAGGGGCAAGTTTGGTCAAAGACACGCTGCTGAGACAGGTTGGCTGCTGGCTGAGCAACTGGGTGATATCTTCGCTGGCTGGCCTACTGACCAGATGCCGTGGCAGGTTCCTCAACATAAGCCGGGTGATTTCCCTGAAGTTGAGCTCGGGTGGGATGAGGAACAAGGGGTGGCAGAGGCCAGGCGCTGCCTTAAGTGTCACCTGAGGTGCAATATCTCACCGGTGATTCTGCCACCAACTGAATAAAGAGGACTGAGCTATGGTAATGGCTGAAGTGGTTATTGATGAGGAGCAGTGCCAGGGATGTGGCTACTGCGTAAAGTTTTGCCGCCGGAGATGTATTGTCATCACCGGAGACAAGTTTACTCCTCAGGGGTATTTGCTGCCTTCTTTCGTGAAACCTGATGAGTGTAATACCTGTGGCTTCTGTGCCATGCTCTGTCCCAGAGCGGCCATTGAGGTGTATCTGAATGTTGGTGCTTAAGTACCCCGATAAGGAGCAATTTTGCTGAGGAGGTGATTATATGGGTGACAGAATGTTTATTGAAGGTAACGTAGCGATTGGCTGGGGGGCAGCTAGTGCTGACTGCCATGCTTTTTTTGGTTATCCCATAACTCCTCAGAATGAGATAACCGAATGGTTTGCCCGCGAGTTCCCCAAGATGGGGAGGATTTTTGTTCAAACCCAAAGCGAATTGGGGTCAATAAATATGCTCTATGGTGCCGCTGCCACCGGAATCAGAGCAATGACCTCGACCTCAAGCCCGGGGTGGTCTCTGATGCAAGAGACGGTGTCAGATATGGCTAACGCTGAACTCCCCTGCGTCATTGTTAATGTGCAGAGAGGAGGGCCGGGGGGTGGGCCCATCCGCCATGCCCAGATGGATTATCTTCAGTGTACGCGGGGGGGAGGTCACGGCTGCTACAGAAATATTGTCCTCGCTCCCGCCTCAGCCCAGGAATGCTGCGACCTGATGCAGCTTGGCTTCTACCTGGCTGACAAATATCGCAACCCGGTAGTGGTTATGTCGGACGCTATTGTCGGGCGACTGCGGGAAACGGTTGAGATTGAGAAGATTGAATTTGGTCCCCTTCCCGATAAGGACTGGGCGGTAAAGGGTAAGGCAAATCACAAGGATGGCAGGCGTCGTCTGGTTGACCACGCTGGGGACTTGTTTGGTCGTTACCCTAACTACGCAGCCTTATTACAGAGCCTGCAACAGAAAATAGAGCGGATGGAGGAATCTGAGCTGCGATATGAAGCCTACGAGATGGAGGACGCCAAGCTAATCCTAGTCGCCTATGGATACACGGCCCGGGTGGCCAAAGAAGCAGTGAACCTGGCACGTGCTGAAGGTATCAAGGCGGGACTAATCCGGTTGATAACCGCTTGGCCATTCCCTGATCAGATAATTAGGGAGAAAGCCTATCAGGGCGGACAATTCCTGGTAGTAGAAGACAGTCTGGGGCAGTTGGTTGAAGATGTGCAATGTGCCGTGGAGGGTCATACCGAGGTCCATCTGGTAAGCATACTGGACCGTCATATCCCTACTGATGGCGGCATGATTCTCCCCGACAAGGTATTGGACAAAATCAGGCAAATTCAGTGACCCACGGATAGGAGATTGGAGAGTGCCATGAATGAACAGGCTAAAGCAGTAACCAGACAAAAGGTCGTCGGGAGACCAAAACTGCGGGTGCGGCAGACAGCTGGCTTTGTGTATTGCCCTGGCTGTCACGAGCCGATTACTGCCCAGGCTATCGCTGAAGTTCTGGAGGAGATGGGAATGGGCGACAGGGCCATAGGCGTCTTTGATATCGGTTGCGACTCCTTTCTTCTGGGCTTGTTAGACATTGATGCCGTCCTCACTCCCCATGGTCGCCCCCCGGATATGGCTACCGCCGTCAAGCGTAGTTACCCGGACAACATTGTTTTCACTGTGCAGGGCGACGGAGGTTTGCTATCTATTGGCGCCGACCCTTTATTGGGGGCGTTAACGCGGGCGGAAAAGATTACTATCATTATGCTAAATAATGCTGTCTACGGAACCACCGGGGGACAGATGGCACCTACCAGTCTGGTGGGGCAGAAAACTACCACCACTCCCCAGGGAAGAGACATGATACAGACCGGATTCCCGGCCCATGCCGCTGAGATGATTGCCACCTTCAGGGGGGTTGCCTATTCAGCCCGTGGTGCCCTTAATAACCCGTATAACTACGAACGCACCAGGGGCTACATAAAAACCGCCTTCCAGAAACAGATGAACAAAGTCGGCTTGAGCTTCGTGGAAGTTCTCTCGGCTTGTCCGGCTAACTGGCACCTGTCGCCCACAGATTCCCTGAAATGGATAGAGGAAGAGATGATTCCAGAATTCCCGCTGGGTGAGTTTAAGAATGTGGCTAAAATTGAATAATTCAAGAAAGAGGTCATCATGAAGCAAGAATCATCGGCCAGAGGTGAGGTAATAATAACCGGTCTTGGTGGTGCTGGTGTGCTGACCGCCGGCACACTGCTGGCTGAAGCAGCCACCACTAAGTATAAGAATGTAACCTGGTTTCCTTCCTATGCTATATCCAAGCGTGGCGGGCTTTGCGAGTGTACCGTTATTTTTTCCGACCATGACATTGCTTCTCCGCTAATATCGCAAGCTGACGGGGTAATTGTTGCCGAAGCTGCCCAGTTTCAGGATTTCGAGGGCAGAGTACGTGCTGGTGGGACAATGATAGTGGAGAAGGAGGGACTCCACGCCAAAGCAAAAAGGAAAGACATCAGGGTAATTGAAGTCGAAGCCATTAAAACGGCTATTGGCCTCAGCGGCACCAGCCAGGGTGCCAACTTAATCCTGCTCGGAGCTTTTGTCGGGGCAACCCAAATAATTACTCCCGAGCTTATTAAACGGCAGCTCAAAAAGGCCTTTGCCGGCAAGGAAGAGATGCTTACAGCGAACCTGGAGGCTTTTGACCGAGGGCTTCACTTGGTCAAATAACCATAGGTTGAATGCGCAAAACGCTCTACTTCGCCCTTCTCATAGCATCCCGCCACCTTTGGGTAGCTTCAAGGTCTAATTTGATGCTCTCGGGGTCGATCACCACTCCGTATTCGTCTTTGGCTTTCTCCAGGCTGACATATCCGTCAATTACATCGCCCTCCACAGTCTTGGGGTCACGCTCCAGAGGGTCGCCATAGCCTCCCCCTCCAGGATTATAGAAGGTTACCACATCACCGGGGTTGGCGAAGTTCAAAGTGCCTGGGTCTTTGGGTTCATCGTTGATTAGGAATTTTGACTTGGTGCCTGGCTTAGCATGAAATAGACCGTCGGCTGGATAACGAAACCTCCCACCTTGAATCCCAATCGCAGTTGGTGTGCTTGGAGCGTATTGACCATCGGGCACCCTGAAGATAACTACACGGCCCAGACCTCCTCTCATCTTGCCCGGACCCCCTGAGTCAGGAAGGAGTTCCCTCTTCTCCATAATAAGCGGGCTATCACTTTCAAATATTTCCGCGGGAGTGTTGGCACCATTGGCGGGAAAGATGACACAGGAGTGACCGTCCTGTCTATAATTGGCTCCCATGCCACCACCCCTGATTAACACGCTGTAGAACTTGTTCCCGTCATGTCTCTTGCCATAGAACACCTGCATCCACGCCGGTGTCCCGCCGCTAGAAGCTATGATTCTGTCTGGTGCCGCCGTGGCTAACGCCTTATAAACCATTTCGGTCATGAAATGCCCGACTTGAAGCCGGGCAGCAACCGCCGTCGGGAAACTGCAGTTAACCACCGTCCCCTCAGGGGCTTTCACGATTATGGGGCGATTACAACCTTCATTATTGGGTATATCCGGATTAAATGCGCTTTTTATGGCCATGAAGACATAGGCGTAGGTGAAATTGTAGACCACGTTACCCCCCCAATCCACCTCAGGGGACGAGCCATCAAGGTCAACGGTTATATCACTTCCCTTCACCTCCACCACTACCTTGATCCCTATATCCGCTCGCCCTCCGGGTCCTTCGACAATCCCCTCATACGAATAAACGCCATCAGGAATCTGGGTGATGGCGTCTCTCATGCTCTTCTCGGTCACATCCATAATCTGGTCGGCAAGGTCATCCAGGCTATCCAACCCAACGCCTGCCATCATCTCTACTACCTTTTGGGAACATACATAATTGGCGGCAACCTGCGACCGGATATCCCCGGCAACCTCTTCTGGAGTGCGCACATTCCACCGGATCATATTCATAACGGACTCATTGAGAATACCGCCGTCATAAAGCTTCACCGGCGGGATGAACAAACCGTCCTCAAAGACATCACGGTTATCTGATGACACCCGACCGCCTACGTCAGAGTGGTGGAATACACAGGCAGTGAAGCCTGCCAACTTATCTTGGTAAAATATCGGGCTCATCACGCAAACATCATTGAGGTGCCCGGCAAGCAGCCAGGGGTCATTGGTAATGAAAACGTCGCCCGGCTTATAGCTCTCCTCGCGGAGCATGTTGATCCACCTCTTGACGCCCAGCGTCATTGCCCCCGCTTGTCCCGGGGTACAAAAGGTTCCCTGAGCCAACAACCGCCCTTTCCGGTCAGTGAAGGTACAGGTATAGTCATGAGCATCACGGAGAAGGCTGGAAAAAGCGGTGCGAGCTACACTGGCGTCAGCCTGATCCACGATAGAAATTATTCTGCGCCACAGGATCTCCAAGGTTATTGGGTCAAATTTCTGCACCATATTCTTATACCCCCTTGAAATCAATCCATAAGAATCCATATTCGTTTACCGAAACGGAAGCATCCTCACCCACAACGGTCGTTGATTCTCGCTCCTCAATAATGGCTGGACCATCGAATGTTGCCCCGGGAAACAGGCGATAACGGTCATAAACAGTATACGGGATGTAATCTCTGGCAATCCGTGAATAAGCTAGGCGCTGTCCCTTAGTGGCATCTTCAAGCGTGGCAACCCTCTTGTCCATTTTGGGTAAGCGTAAGGGATGTTCAGGGAGACTGGCTCTTACTTTGAAGCTGACAAACTCGGCTGGAGATTCAGGGTAGGTTCGACCATACAGGGCTTGATATTTTTGATCGAACAGATTGCGCACCTCTTCTTTGGCCATCTGGGTGAAATCCTTACCGGGAACGGGAACGTTAGTCTCAGCCCCCTGCCCGACGAAGCGCATGTCAATTGACCTTTCATGGTTGATCGTTTCTGTGGCCCCTGCCTTTTCCAGGATTTTCGCCCCCTCTGCCTCCATCTCCTTAAACAATCCTTCAATTCCGGCGAAGTCGGCCTCTTGAATACCAACCTTATGACTTCGTACCAGGTCAAAGGCTCTGGGGGCGGTGAAGAATCCCAGAGCCGACCCAACCCCAGCTATAGGTGGAATCAGAATTCTGGGCGCTTCCAGTTTCTTGGCCAATCCATAGGCATGAACTGGACCTGCCCCGCCGAAGGCACAAACGGTAACAACCTTAGGGTTGCCTCCCTTTTCAGCGATATGTGTCTTGGCTGCCCCGCCCATGGTTTCATTGATGAGGTCGTGAATACCCCAGGTAGCCTCTATCGGAGTCACTCCCAAAGGCTTGGCAATCTGCTCTTCAATAGCTCGTTGTGCCGATTCCTTGTCAATTTGCATTTCCCCGCCCAAGAAATAGTTCGGGTCCAGATAACCCAGACATAGGTCAGCATCGGTAACTGTTGGCTCTTTTCCACCTAGACCGTAGCATATTGGACCGGGGTCGGCTCCAGAACTATCTGGACCTACTTGCAGGAGCCCCATCTTGCTGATTCTAGCTATGCTGCCACCGCCAGCCCCAATTTCCATTAAGTCCACCACTGGCACCTGGATGTCCAGTCCACTACCCTTCTTGAACCGATGGACACGACCGACCTCGAAGGTTGACACTAACCCGGGTTCTCCCTTCTGAATTAGGCAGGACTTGGCCGTCGTTCCGCCCATATCAAAACAGAAGATATCTTCAACATCAAACATCTTACCAAAGTATACGCCAGAAATAACTGCCGCCGTCGGTCCCGACTCGATAACCCTCACCGGAAACTCCTTGGCCGTATCGGCCGAGGTGATGCCGCCACTGGACAGCATGATAAAAAGCTTACCCGTCGAGCCCAAGGACTCCAAACGACCGGACAGCTTGGCCAGGTAACTGCCAGTGAGAGGCTTCACATAGGCATTGGTTACCGTGGTGCTTGTTCTCTCGAATTCTCTGATTTGAGGCAGAACCTCATAGGAAATAGAAAGAGAGAGGTCGGGAGCTTCTTTCAGAACAATGTCCTTTATCATCAACTCATGGGCCGGGTTCTCAAAAGAATTTATCAGGCACACTGCTAACGACTCAATACCCATATCAAGTAGCGTATGTAAAACCCTCTTCGCCTCTTCGGGGTCAAGCTGTTTCAATATACGCCCATCGCTGGCTATTCTCTCATCCACCTCCAGGCGAAGAGGTCTGGGGACAAGGGGCTCGGGATAGACGGCAAAGATATCATAGGTGTCGTATCGCTTTTCTCTGGCCAGCTCCAATACGTCTCTAAAACCCTTGGTGGTGATTAGCCCGGTCTTAGCCCCTTTTCTCTCAATGATAGAATTGATGACCAAGGTTGTGCCGTGTATCACCTCATCTAGCTGCTCAACGAAGCCGGGAGTCTCGGTCAGCATTGCCTTGATGCCTTCTTCCACAGCATCAGATGGGTCTTTAGGGGTGGTCAGACACTTGTTAATCTGAATTGCTCCGGTTTCATCGTTTAGCAGGACAAAATCGGTGAAAGTCCCTCCGATATCGCATCCCAGCCGATAAACTCGTTTGTTCATTTCTACCTCTCATTTACTCATTAATCATAGATGGTATCACAGTCCAGTAGCCTTACCGGTTTTCCCACTTCCCTTTCGATATCCAGATATACCCTTCCGGTCAAATCTCTCTTCCAGCCCCCTAAGGCGAAGGGGGAGGAGGGTATCACTATTAAATCTGGCTCACTATGGCCGAGCACATATTGGTTGATGCAATCAATGAAGTCCTGAACCACCAGCAGGTCGCCCATGAAGATATTGCCGCCAAAGTAGTTATTCTGCGGAACCTCCACGTTTATCTTGAGGTCGGCCGAATCCAGTAGCCGGGATTCCCTGAGACACTGCTCAAAGGTAGGTCTGACCAGGGCAGATGAGAGAAATAATACCTGCTTAGCCTTATTCTCGTCTATTATCTCCTTCAGCCTTTCAATGTGGGATAGTCTCAGCCCGGTGCCCAGAAAGACTATTCCCAGGTGACCATCGAATGCTCTGGTGAAGGGATAGGAAAAGTCGTCCAGGCCTATTTTCACGCCAATCCTCTCACATTCCCTGTCAACCGTGAGGTCAGCTTCCTTATATTCACCCTTCTGCAACTTAGACAGCAAGTCTCTGGCCTGTGGCCTGGTCTTAACCGCGATATCATTTATCGCCGTGATAACGTCCCCTTTTTTAAGCCCACTCCGAGCTGCTGGGGAATCCTGGACCAGACCGATAATTCTGGGCAGGTTCTTGCGCTCCTCGTATAGGTTTTCCTCGTACATAGTGGGCATAGCTACAACAGGGCACCCTATTGCTTGCCTGAGCCCCCTTATGGTGGCAACACAAGCTTGCCATACTTCATCCAGGTTGAAGAGTTCCACGGCTGAAAACCACTTGGAACAACCGGGAAGATTTACTTCAATCAGGTGTGCCCCACAGTCGTTAGCATAGGTTATCGTGTTACTAAGGTCATCACACATCTCCGCTATTGAATCTAGCGGCCAGGGAACAATGACTACAGCATAAGGTATCTCTTCTTCTCTTAGCAGCTTGGCAGCGGAAATGGCAACTTCAGGCTTATTATCTGCCATCAGCCTCTGCCGGTGTTGGGGGGAGGAGCTGTTTAGGGACAGATAGAGGTACAACGGCTTGAACTTTGCCAGCTCGCTGACCATTTTGCGGGTGAGGTTTTTCCCGTTGGTGGCCATTCTGAGCGGTTTTGACGTCTTCTCCCGCAACAGGCGTAGAATCTCCGTAAAATATGGGTGGGCAGTTACGTCCCAACCGGTATCCAGGCTGGGGAACAGGCTGACGCCTTCAGCAGGTGAGAAGTAGTTGAGCCTTGCCTTGATTTCGCTGAGTTCGTCCGTTGCTTTTCTCTGGTTACCTTTCAGCGCCAGGGAGGGTGGATTCCCCTTGTTGTAGCACATTACACAATCACAATTACATCGCGAGGCGGCATACTCCAGCATCTCGCTGGGGTCGCCGGAACTGGAAACAAGCCAGTCAGACGGGTCTTTCAACCTGAACCCATCCGCAGAGACAAGCGCCCCCTCAGCCTCTAGCTCTATCACAGATAATAGGCTCTCTAATTGTCTTTTGATAAGCTCCACCCGGGGTTCATACAGGACAACACTACCTAAGCTTGGTGATGGTGAAACTGCTCCAGGATGTCCTATTTCATGTACCGTTGCCTGGTCTGAAAGCAGCTTGAAGCCGTCAAACTTAAGTTCCTTACCTCTCCACGTTGGTACAACCACATCCAGCAGGTTCCGAAGCTGGCTGGCGATTGATTCAACCACAGCGTTCTTGCTTGCATGCTTATTGCCTTTGTCCAACTTGTAGCGGAAAAGGTGGTCTTTCATTTAGATAGCCAGCAAAGCCTTGCATTTCTCAATCAGCGGGGGTAGAGCCTGCCTATAATCGCCAACTACTCCAAAATCGGCTTCCTTGAATATGTGTGCCTCAGGGTCTTTGTTTATGGCTACGATGCGCTTCGAGCGTGAGCATCCCGCCATAGCCTGCATGGCACCGGAAATACCGACAGCAATAAAGAGGTCAGGCGTGACGATATGCCCGGTTTGCCCAATCTTTAGAGTAGTCGGCATCCAACCCCTATCAGAGGGGACCTGGCTTATTCCTATGGTGCCGCCGAGGACCTGGGCCAGCTCTTGCAGTAGCTGGAAGCCTTCACTGCCACCAATCCCGCCACCCCCGGCCACAATAACCTTGGCTTCCTCGAGCTTCATCCCTTTAGCCTCTTCCTTAACCGTCTCCAGGAGCTTACCCTTAATCTTTGAGTCATCGACATCAAAGCTAAGCGGCACAATCTCTCCCTGCCCGGAAGCGTCCGGCTCAGCCGGAGCCATCACACGTGGTCTCATAGTAACCACCCGGAGCTGATTATCGGCGGAAGCCCATACTGCCATGGCATTTCCCCCGTAAACTGGCTTTGTTTGAAGCAGCAATCCGTTCTCCGGGGCAATTGCCAGCTCAACACAATCCATGCAGACGCTTGCTCCTAGCCTGGCAGCCAGTCTAGGGGCAATATCACGCCCCATATCAGTCTGGCCCAGAATAATGACTGATGGTGCTGTTTGCTGGCAGACATTGACCATTATATTTGCATAGCGCTCGGGGTGTGATTCGGCAAAGGGAGCACCATCAACAGTATAGACCCTGTCAGCACCAAGGAGAACAGCCTCTTCAGCTAACTCCTGGATATCTTTTCCGATGAGCAGGACGCTCAATGGCTGCCCAAGATCATCGCTAAGTTTCCTACCGGTATTCATTAATTCCCTGGTAACGGTAGTAATCTTACCTTCCACCACCTCACCGCAGATTAATACGCCTTGATAATCCGCCATTGCTCTATACCCTCGCTAACAATCTATATCACCTTGGCCTCTCTCAGTCTGATAGCCAGTTTAACCGATGCTTCAGCCGTTTCCTCACCCTGGATGATCTCACATTGTCTCTGCCGTGCTGGAATGGAGAGCTTGACCAGCTTTCTTCGTGCTGCGCTGGCTCCGACCTGAGACGGGTCAACTTCGATATCACCGGCACTCCACACCGGGACCTGCTTTCGCGTCGCGGTAATAATCCCCAGCCCTGACGGTAGCCGCGGTTGCCCAACCTCGCTGCTCACTGTTACCACTGCTGGCGTAGGGACAGCGAATACTTGATAACCGCCAAGGGTTACCCGTTTTACCCTCAGTTCTTCACCAGCAAAATCCACTGCCCCGGCCAGGGTTACCAGAGGCAAACCCAGGTTTTCAGCAATTACTGAGCCCACCAGCCCCTCATCCCAATCGGCCGCCTGGCGACCGCACAAAACCAGTTCATAGTTCCCGATTTTCTGTATTCCCTTGGTCAGGATATAAGCTGTGGCGAAGCTGTCTGAACCCTCAAACACCTCATCAGCCAGGATAACTCCTTCGTCAGCTCCCATGGCTAGAGCATGCTTGACCATGCTGCTAACCGCAGCACTGCCCACAGTTACTACCGTTATCTTGCCTCCGTGTTTGTCCTTCAGCCTCAGTGCCAATTCAACCGCTTGCTCATCATAGGGGTTTATCACTGGCGGTATGCCTTCTGGTGGTATGACTTGTTTGGACTCAGCATCCAGCCTGAAGCTTTCCGGCGGTATCTCTGGAGCCAGTATCTGCTTAATACAGACTATAGTATTCATGGTTATCCCATTCTCTCGCTGTGTCGTAGTTGATCACCATGGCACTAAATCTTTGCTTCATACCTGTAGCCAATATCTCTAGGTAAAAGCAGCCATTTCCAGAAGCTGTTGCCCAACGGTCAACTGGTGTATTTGTGATGTCCCACCAAGTACTGTGGCCATTATTACATCCTGGTAGTGGTGTCCCACGGGATATTCATCACTCATGCCGTAGGCACCATGAATCTTGACAGCCTGTGCCGTTACCCAAGTTGCCATCTCTGTAGAAAAATACTTGGCATACGACATCTCCTTAATATGACGAATGCCTCGGCTCTTCATATCAGCCGCCCGATAAGTGAGCCATCTGGCTGCTTCAATCCTGGTTGCCATGTCAGCAATTACCCCCTGTATCAATTGATGACCACCTATAGGCTTTCCAAATTGCACTCGCTCCTTAGCATACTTCATAGAGGCTTCAAGGCAACTCTGGCCTACTCCGACACAACCGGCAGACAGGAAAAGGCGGGCGCTATCGATGCCTCGCAGGGCATCCCGTAGAGAACGTCCTGTCTCCCCAACCTGGTTTTCCAGGGGTAGTTCCATATCGGTGAACCTCAAAGTACCCACACTACCACCTCGCCATGCTATCTTGCCTGCCAATGCCGTACTGGACAACCCCGGAGTACCGCTCTCGACAATAAAGCTGGCAAGCCCCCTTACCCCTTTGCTCTTATCTGTCTGGGCGGCAAATATGATTACATCAGCTTCCCCGGCATTGGTAATAAATGTCTTTTCGCCATTGATTACCCAGCGGTCACCTTTTTGTACGGCACTGGTTTCGATCATAGACGAGTCACTACCAGAATTAGGTTCCACGAAGGCCCCGACCAGAATCGAATCGCCCCTGCATACCGCCGGCAGGTATTTCTGCTTCTGCTCCTCGGTGCCGGCGTCTAGGAGGTTGGTTGCCGGCTGGACAACCCCGCTGATCGCACCCTGAGTTAGGCCCAGGCTTCCCCAGCAGAGTTGCTCCCAGACAATCGCTGAGGTAACATAATCAAGCCCTAATCCCCCGTATTCCTGAGGCATATGTGGGGCTAGCAGCCCCTGTGCCGCCAGCTTCTTTATAAGCCCAACATTGAATTTCTCCTGGCGTTCATATTCTTTAAGCGTTGGTAGAATCTCCTGCTCGGCGAACTTCCGGGCCAAATCTCGAAACATTTTCTGTTCTTCACTCAGCTCAAAATCCATGCCTTACACCTCCGAGAGCTTCTAATTATTACTATCAACACCTTCATTCCGCTTTTTGCACCAACTCGACCAGAATGCCATGAGTTCCCCGAGGGTGAAGGAAGACAGCCAGTCCCTCAGCACCCGGTCTGGGTTCACCCAAGACCTCCATCCCCTTAGCCTTAAGTGAGTCAACTTCGGCATAAATATCATCCACCTCATAACAGATATGGTGAATTCCCTCACCTCGCTTTTCCAGAAATTTCGCCATAACTCCCTCGTTGCCCATAGGCTCCAGCAGCTCAACGATAGCGTTGCCAACATCAACCAGGCTCACTTTGATCGTCCCCTCACCACCTATAATAGGGTCAGAGGATTCGAGCCCAAACACAGAGCGATAATAGTTTCTGGCTTCTTCCAGGTCCTCTACCGCCACGCCAAGATGACTTATTCCGGTTATCATTTATCACCTCCCATGTGATGAATTTTTTGTTTTCTAGAGAGCTGGGCAACGCTCATAGCTCTGGTTCTTGATAGGTGCCGAATACCTCTTTGAGGGTGGCGGTAATCTCGCCTACAGTGGAATAGGCTTCAACCGCTTCCACCAGGGAAGGAATAATATTAGCGCTCTCGTCTTGGGCTGCCTCCTTGACTCGCTCGAGGGTGGCCCTAACTGCCTGGTTATCCCTCTCCTTCCTCACTTTATTAAGGTTAGCGATTTGCAGCTCTTCAGCCCTTGCCCTTTTCTCTGGGTCGTAGGGGTTGGGCACCACCCGGTTGATGTTGATTTCCAATTCGCCCTCGCCGATAAACTTGTTAACTCCGACAACAATCTGTTCTCCGCTCTCTATGGCCTTCTGATGGGCCCAGGCGCTCTTGGCTATTTCCCTATCCAGCCACCCTGATTCAATAGCTGCCACTATGCCGCCCATCTGGTCAATCTGACTGATTATATCCCAGCCAGCCTTCTCCAGCTCATTGGTCAGGTGTTCCACATAGTAAGAGCCAGCCAGGGGGTCGACGACATCGCACAGCCGGGCCTCAAACATTATGATTCGAGCCGCATCCTGTTCCAGCTGTATTGCCTCCATACTGTGGCCTAACCCCAGTGCCTCATCAAAGGGCGGATAGCAGGTAGGGACATAGCCACTTAGTGCTTCGGCGACGCCGCCAATTACGCTGCGCACCAAGTTATTTAGCGGTCTCTGAACTGTACAGTTATCGTGCCCCATCATGCACCCGCCAACGTCGCGGTAAATCATACTCCTGGGGTTCTTGGCGCCAAACCTGTCCTTCATAATCTTAGCCCACATCCGCCGTGCTGTCCTGAGATAGGCTATCTCCTTGAACATCTCCAGGCTACCGCTGGAATCGTTGAAGGTTATTCTACCAGCAAACTCATCAATCTTCAGACCAGCATCTATACCCAGCTGGACATAGGCTATGCCGAAGGCAAGATGTAGTCCCAGAACCTGTTCCCGGGTGGCTCCAGCCTCGCGGGGGTGATGCCCATTGATGCTAACCGGCCGCAGCCCCGGCATCTCCTCAGCCCCGAAGACAATGGTATCCCTTGTCATCCTCATTGCCGGTCCAAGTGGAAAAATATGGGTTCCCCGGGAGACACATTCCTTCAAGATATCATTCTGCGGGGTACAATTCAGTTTAGTAATGGGAATGCCCCTCTTCTTAGCCAGGGCGATATACATCGCTAGAATGACATTAGCCATGGGATTTATTGTCCAGGCCGAGTTAATTTTGTCCAGGTCAGCCTCCCCGGTAAACGGCTCGTAGAGAACTTCAAAGTCTCTGAGAGAATCTATGGCTACCCCTGTTCTCCCGACCTCACCTCTAGCTTCTGGCGCGTCAGAATCGTAGCCACACTGAGTGGGTAGGTCAAAGGCTAGATTTATCCCCGGGACCCGTCCTCGAGAAATCATGAACTTATAGTAATCCCTGGTATCTTCAGCGGTTCCGTACCCTGAATACCTCCCGGCTCTCACCAGGCCACCACCGGCGGAGGCATGACCACCGCCTACCGCTGGGGCTACCCCCGGTGGTAGGCTGGCATATTTACCAGCGGTAAAGGGATATTGCCCAGGGAAGCCAACATCCCTTAAGAAATCGTAGTCTTTTACGTCTAGCGGCGTATAGAATTTCTGCGGACTTTCCGTTACTCCAAACCTAGCTAGCTGTTTCTTAAGTACCTTTTCCTCCCATTCCGCCCTCCGTCTTTCTATTTCCTCCAGCATTTCCTTGTTAGCCATTTCTGCCCCCCTCCTTCTAGATTTTCATTGTTCCTTTGTCCATGAGTCTCAGGTGGAAATCAAAGGCTTTGCTTAGAATATGCGGTTCATGCCCTCCCTTGGCTTCTGCCTCGCGGAAGTAATCCCACAATAGTGGCTTATAATCGTGATGGGCACATTTTTCTATTATCTGGACCGCCCGTTCTCTAGGGTCTAAGCCCCTCAGATCAGCCAAACCCTGTTCAGTTACCATCACGCTCACCTCGTGCTCGGTATGGTCAACATGGGAAACCATGGGCACAATGGTGGAAACATCACCACCCTTGGTGATAGAAGGCGCCATGAATATGGACAGATAGCCGTTTCGAGCATACTCCAGCGAACCCGATGGACCGGCCACAATACGTGTCCCAGTAAGATGACTGCTGTTTACATGGCCATATATATCCATCTCTATGGCACTATTGAACGCGATTACCCCTAGTCTGCCAATAACCTCAGGGCTATTGATTACATCTAAGGGCCGCAGGACTATCTTCTCTTTGTACTTCGTTATATCCTTTGTCAGTCGCTGCATGGCTTCTTCGGTGAAGAAGCAGCCGCACCCGGCGACAAATTTTATTTTTCCGCTGTCAATAAGATCAAGCACAGCATCATCTAATAAGGACGAACTCACCTCCAAATCCTCAAACACGGACAGGGCCAGCTCACTCAGGATAGCGCCTCCCAGCGCCCCTAGACCTGTCTGCAACGGAAGGAGATTTCGTGGCAATCTCCCCTGCTCCACTTCCTGTCCCAAAAAGCCGACGATGTTCTTCCCTATCTTCTGGCTGACTTCATCTATAGCTGCTCTTTGGGGGAGCTTACTTTTCCTGTCGGAGATAATAATTCCTCCGATTTTCTCCGGGCTGATTGGAATATACGGAGTACCCACCCGGTCACGGGGGCTGTTTATTGGGATGGCCTTTCTCTTGGGGGGAGAGTCCAAAACATAGATATCATGGATACCGCTCAGTTCCAGGGGCAGATTGAGGTTAATCTCAACTATAACCTGCTCCGCATGTTCCATCAGCGTGGGCAGGTCTGAAACGAGGAGTGAGGGAACGATAAAGCCCTCTTCGTTAATCTCTATCGCCTCCAGAACCACCAGGTCTGGCTTACCTATGGTACCACTTCTCACCTGGTGAGCCAGCCAGGTGGAGCCCATATCTGAATAGTGGAGCTTCCCGGCATTGGCTGCCTTAGCCATGACCGGGTTTGATTGATGGTCCAGTCGCCTGTTGATAATCCCCAGTTCAGCCAATTTCCCATCAATATCAGGGCTCATCGGTGCCGCTGACCAAAGGTCAATCTTAAATTCCTCACCGTTCTCTGCCCGTTTGGCCAGGGCCTCAAAAAAGGAAATGGGACAGGCCACTCCAGTGGGCGTCCCAGTAGTGCCTACGCGCATTCCATCCTTAACCAAACCGGCTGCTTCCTCGGCAGTTAACACCCTTTTCCAGAGAGGTTCAAACTTAATCCTTTCCCTTACCTGCGCTTCCATGTCTTCGCCTGCTCAGCTGACTCCTAATGCTTTTCTCGCCAGAGTGGCCACCTCTTTGGCCGTTCTGGCTACTGGAACTCCTGCCTTTGCCAGGGCTCTTACCTTGGACTCGTATGACCCCCTGCCCCCGGTAATGATGGCCCCGGCATGGCCCATAGTTTTCCCGGGCGGCGCGGTTCTCCCCCCTACGATGGCTACCACGGGCTTCGACACCTCGCTCTCTATATATTCTGCTGCCTGTTCCTCACATGTCCTGCCGATTTCTCCAATAAGTACAATCACTTTTGTCTCCGGGTCTGCTTCATATAGCTTGAGGATGTCGATGAAGCCAACGCCAGTAATGGGGTCACCGCCTATTCCCAAGGCAGTGGTCTCACCCAGCCCTGCTTTGGTGATATAATCGGCAACCTGATAGGAAAAGGTGCCACTGCGGGATACTATGCCCACCGGACCCTTGCGGTAGACATCACCAGGAAAGTAACCAATAGAGCATTCATCAGCAGTGATTATTCCCGGAGTATTAGGTCCCAGCAAAACTGCATCTGAGCGCTTCAGTGCCTGGAAGACAACCATCATATCTTTGACCGGCACGCGCTCTACAGCAACTACAATGAATTTAATGCCTGCTTCCAAAGCCTCAAAGATCGCCTCCTTAACAAAGGGGGGAGGGACAAAGGTAATGGTGGCATCAGCGGGATGGTCTCTCACCGCCTCTCGCACTGTATCATAAACAGGGACGCCATTCAGATCGGTTCCACCCTTGCCCGGAGTGACTCCAGCTACCACCCTGGTTCCATACTCAATCATTCGCCCGGTGGCAAATGAGCCTAATCTGCCGGTAATCCCCTGGCAAATTACCCTGGTATCTTTATTTACCAGAATGCTCACTTCGGCTTACCTCCCAATTCTATAGCTTTGTGTACTGCGTCCTCAACCTCTGTTTCCTGATACAGATGAGAAGACTTACAGGTTGATAGTACCTTCACCCCTTCCTCGGCGTAGCGACCGTGTAGTGTGACCACGATGGGAACATGCAACCTGTCTTCCCTCTCCAATTCATCAATGGCTTCAATAATGCCACCGGCAATGACATCACACCTGGGGCCTCCGGCGAAGATGTAAATTAATAGTGCGGTTACATTGGGGTTTTCCAAAACAATAGTAATCCCGTTTTTGATGGTAACCGCTTGTGTTGCCTGCCCGCCCAAATCCAGGAAATTGGCCGGACTGGCGCCCTTCTCACGAAGATAGTCCATGGCTGACATGGTAAGACCAGCACCGTTGCTTATTATGCCAATATTTCCGTCCAGCAATACATAGCTCAGCCCAAGCTCAGCTGCTCTTTCCTCGACTGTTCTGGCTGGTCGCTTGGGCATTTCAGGCTGGCGGTACAGCCCGCTATTATCAATGTTAAATTTGGCATCAGCCGCCACAATGCTGCCATCGCCGGTTACCACCAAGGGGTTAATCTCAATAAGCTCCCCGTCCCTATCCCAATACGTTTGATAAAGCCTTCTGGCAATACCGATAATGCTATTATGAAGTTCTCTGGGAATATCTGCTTCCTTCAATTCATTTTGAAGCTGATAGCCAAACAATCCATATCTGGGGTCGATGAACACCTTTCTAATAGCCTCGGGCTTCTGCGCCGCTAAGTCCTCGATTTCCACCCCGCCCTCGGCACTGAACATCAGAAGGGGACAGCCCGCATCGGGGTCAGTTACTATACCCAGATAATACTCCTGTTGTATGTCAAGTGCCCTTTCTACCAGAATTTTTTCTACTGGTTCATCCTTTATCTTCATACTGAACAATTCCTCAGCCATCTTATAAGCTTCTTTTTCTGACTGGGGAAATTTCACACCACCGGCTCTACCTCTGCCTCCCACCAGGACCTGAGATTTCAATACCACATTTCCGCCCAGTTCCTGATATGCCTCTCCCGCCGCCTGTGGCGTCTCAACTACGGTCCCTTCCGGAACTGGAACCCCACCCTTCTTGAATAATTCCTTGGCTTCAAACTCAAATAACCTCATCTTGACCCCGTTGATTCGCAAATAGCTCGCTCAACCAGAAGCGGCATTGTGGGCAATGGCAAGCGGTTGTTTGAAAAGATACCGGTAGAGCATACCAACCTGCGTAGTATGCTATCCTGCAGGCATCCTCTTCTTTTACGATTTGACATTCTGGCGAATGTAATCGGCTACTTCCTTAACTGCTGTCCCCGGACTGAAGACAGCCTTTATTCCTTTTTCCTGCAAAAAGGGGACGTCCTCTTTGGGAATAGCTCCGCCAGCGATAATCAGCACCCGGTCTAAGCCCTTTTTTTTGGCTAACTCGGCTACTTCGGGCAGAAGGGTATTATGTGCTCCGGAAAGGATGCTCAAACCGATTACATCTGCCTTTTCCTTGCCTGCCTGGTCAACTATTTCTTCCGCGGTCTTGCGCAACCCGGTATAAATTACCTCCATCCCCTCATCCCTCAAACCCAGAGTCAAAATCCTCGCCCCCCGGTTATGACCATCCAACCCTGGCTTGGCGATAAGAATCTTTATTGGTTTCTCTCCGGACATAGCACCACCCCAATCTTTCTATAAGTTGTTTACAGAAACAATTATACCAATGGCAGAGAAACTTTTCTACCTATCCGCAGCAAAGCTAATCTTTCGACAAAGCCCCCGGAGAGCCTCATTGATGATATTCCGCATCCCGATAAATCGAGATACCGCATGAACGTTGCCGAGATGACCCTGGCTGCCACAATTGATTATTCATAAGGAAGAGTTATACTAGCATCCCCTCAATCTGAGCCAGAATTTGCTGATCAGTGAAGTGGCGCATGGTGATAGCCCCGGAGCGGCAGGCTGCACAACAGGTGCCGCACCCTTTACACAATGCTTCGTTGACGTGGGATACCATCCTGTCATCTCTGGGCTGAAGCTCAACAGCCTGAAAGGGACACAGGAGTTCGCAAAGCCCACAGCCGGCGCATTTCTCTTCGTCGATGACTGCATTGGAAGCTTCGATCGTGACCCTGCCTCTGCTTATCAATGATAGGGCTTCAGCTGCTGCCGCTGATGCTTGAGCTACGGTATCGGGAATATCTTTAGGGCCTTCACAGCAACCAGCGATGAAAACTCCGTCCGTCGGGGTATTTACTGGAGCAAGTTTAGGATGTAGCTCCAGGAAGAAACCATCAGCCCTGCGCCCCATATTGAATATTCTGGCAATATCAGCAGCATCGGAGCGGGGCTCTAGAGCTGGACATAAGATGACCATATCGACTGGAATCCGCAATATTTTGCTTGTCGAAGTATCCACAGAGGAAACAATGAGCTTGCCATTGGTGGAGTCAGCATCAACCGAACCTACTTTTCCACGAATAAAATTCACCCCTTCTTCGGACACGCGACTGTAAAATTCCTCGTGGTTTTCCCCGAAGCAGCGCATATCTATGTAGAATTCGTAAACCTCGGCATTTGTATGCTCCTTTATCAGATGCGCATGCTTGAGTCCGTACATACAGCATACCCGGGAACAATACTCATGGTAGTTCTGGTCCCGACTGCCTACACAGTGTACAATGGCTACGCTTTCCGGCTCCCGCCCATCCTTCAACAGGATCTTGCCTTCGGTTGGTCCTGCGGCACAGGTTAGCCTCTCAAACTCAAGCCCGGTCAACACATTGTCGTATTTCTT